>JBKJTC010000210.1:0-4605 GCA_046590925.1 Lysobacteraceae bacterium
GCCTGGCTGACCGATGTGCTCACTCGACTGCCGACGACCCTGGACAAGGACATCGCCGCGTTGCTGCCGCATCGCTGGAGACCAGAAGCGTCAATGTGAGGTGGGCGGACGGTTACCATCTACGAAACGAGGAATACGGCCAATCCGACGCGCGCAATGCATGCCCGTGTTTGACCGGGTTGTAATGGATGTAATCGACATGCCGCTGTAGATCATTTTCATCGCGAATCAGATGATCCCAATAACGACGTTGCCAGACACCACGCTCGCGACATGCGATGCGTCGATCACTACGCCACTCTTCCACCGGCAAACGACGAGAAAAACCCGATTTGATCTGCGCCCAGCGATTGGCGTTGTCGACATCGCCAACAGGCAGGCGCCAGACACATTGCAGATGGTCCGGCAACACCACGATCGCCAGCATCTCGAATGGACGCACCGCATGCGTTGCGCGGAACGACGCACGAAGATCCTCGATCCGCTCAACCAGCAACCGTCGGCGGCGTTCCAAGAGATTGACGGTGAAGAAGTACGTGCCGCCCGGCACGTGTACACGACGATAGTTCGGCATACGGCAGCATTGCGCACCCACCAAACAGCCGGTATCGCCGAACCCCGCACCTGCGCGCAGGAAAATCCTTCACCCGCGTAGCAAGCCACGATGCGCCCGCCACCACAACGGCGGGCCTGGGCCCGCCCTACGACAAGCAGATTGCCAAGCAAGCATCAGCCACGCCACTCGAACATCAAGCGTAGGGCGGGCTCAAGCCCGCCTTACGAGTTCACCCCACCCTACGCGCTGACTTAATAAGTAAATATCAGGAGCCTTTTACCATCTCCAACATTATTCTAGCCATGAACATGGGGCGGCGATAGACGCTGCGAGGTTTAATTAGATTCTGCACCTCGACCATTAACTTGTGTACGTCGGGTTTTCGTGCTGCAAGCCGCGTGAGGGCTGCTGCGAACTTTAAGTTGCGTTGTAGATCCGATGGGCGCTGTCCGACGGTCGCAGGAAAAATGAAATCAGGGATTGCGGCCATAATCCATGGTGTATCCAGCAGAGTATTCACCTCCGCAAAGAAAGTAGGCGCCAACATGGCAAGTGGATCGTTTGCGTCCTTGGATTGTACAAGCAGGCGCCGCAGCAACACTGCCTCCTTTGCAGCCACGCTCATTCCTTGACCGTAAAGAGGATTGAACTGGCAAATCGAATCACCAATAGGAATTAGCCCGCGTGGCCATTCTTGAATTAGCTCGAAATGTCGACGCATACTTTGCGGGAACACATAGCGCGTGATCTCGCCAATCCGCGTCGCATTACGAATCGCGTTGTATATTGTCGGAGTGCGCAGTTGCCGTGCGTAGTCAAGAAAGCCAGCTTCGTCGCCTGGCGGCTTGTCATCGCCGCGCCCACCCAAGCTCAACATCCAGCGCTGGCCTTCAAATGGCAGCAACAGCCCGCCGCGGCTGCTCTGCGGCATGAGCGGGAATGTCATTACGCCTTTCCAGCCGCGCGGAGCGTCGTCCGGAATTTCATAAGTGGCTGTGGAGTAACCAAGGTCAACACCAATGGTGGTCTCCGTCGGGGTCGCTCTTCCCGTTGATTTCAATAAAGCAAGCGTGAGCGCGGCTCTGCCCGAGGCATCAATGACCAAATCGGCCGGCAGCATCTGTACAACCCTGTCTGCACCGTGAAAATTCACTCCTTCAACAACCGCCCCATCTGCGCCAGTCACAATCCCAGTCACTCGACAGTCCGACTGCAGGCTGATATTAGTGTGCTTGAGTGTGCACTGTCGCAACGTGAACTCAAGCGTTGCGCGCGATATCGCAAAGTTGCGAATCTTCAAATCACGCATAGGAAAGGGATCGAAGCCCGGGCGCTCAATGCGAACATCCAAGCCACTACGCATAGGCACCGCACCAGCACTCTCCAAGACAAATTCAAAGTCAGGAAATAGCTCCGATAGGGCTATCAATCCACCTGTCATCAATCCATGCACGTGGCGTGCTTGTGGCGCGCCTGCGCGATGAGCGGCAGTTGTCGGTAGTTTATCGCGCTCCAATACAGTAACTGTTTCAAAATGATCTGCCAGCACCCGTGCAGCAGTCAGCCCTGCGACTCCAGCTCCGATGACCACTGCTTGCTTACCCAAAATTCGTGTTGTCATTTATTAACCCTGCACTTAAATATGTTAGAAGCCATCTCAAAATAGAAATCTGAAGAATACTGCTGCAACAGAAAATCGGGGCAGCAGAAAATCGGGACGGAGTGGAATGGCACTTACTTTAAGGCGCTGGATCCCGATTTTCGTCATTCCCGCGTAGGCGGAATCCAGTGACTTCAGGTCTTTTCGTACCAGCAAAGGCGCTGGATCCTCGCCTACGCTGGGATGACGGGGCTTAGTAAGTAAGCGCCATTCGAGTCAGAGTGGACTTTCCCACCCCAAGCGGCTTTCCAACGAACAACAACGCCTTATTCATGACATGCCCCCGCAAGGGTCCGCCCTTGTCAGTAATCTGGCGCATGCACTTGATATCGTCAAGCTGTCAGGTGACGTAGCGCCAACTCATGTCCTGTCCGCTACAACCGATAAAGCCAAGCCACCCGCGCGCAGGTGCCGGCCATTCCGGGCACAGCGCCTCGACGATTTCCATGAGATCGATCCAATCAGCGATGGGATCGGAACTTCGAGACATGGTGTTCTGCAGGCATCCGTCGGCACACAGAAGAACTGTCACCTTTTCGCCCTCATCCGGAAGTGTCATCGTTTCGCTCCGTCGGTCGATCGCGCAGGCGGTCCACTGCGCTGAAGCGCACCGCCAAGGTCACCATCTCCTCGAACCACGCGATCTTCGCGGCGGTGCTCATGGCGATACCGTCGCGCAGGTGTTGGCGACGCGCGTCTTCGAAAGTGCATTGCAGTGGGTCGGTCATGATGCTTCTCCCAGTCGGCCGGCGTTATCGGCAATCTCCCGCAGCGCTTCAATATCGTCAAGATCATGACGACGGCCGGCGATCTGTTTCATGGCGATCAGATCCGGAATCGATGCGATGCGGATCGGAACACCATCGAAGTCTTTGACTACCGCGTCGGCGAGCATCGACGGAAAATCCATCGGTTCGCGAACGAAAATATCGACCGAGCGCTCAGGATTCCCAGGATCCCACAGCTGAAACACCATCATGCTGCGGTTGAGGTTCCAGTCTTCGCGTTTTTCAGGATCGGCGAAATCCTGCATCGAGACGGGTAGCCGAGGGCGCATGCCGATCGAGGCCAAGGCATCAAGTGCTTTGTGGCAATTATCCGGCGCCAAACCGATGACCAGATCCAGATCTCTTGTCGCGCGGAGATGGCCGTGCAGAATCACCGCAAGACCGCCCACGATCACGTAGTCGGTGTCGGAAAGCGCTACAAAAATTTCGCGCAAATTGAAGGCCATGCCCTGATCTCTCTCAGCTCTCTCGTTTCACATATTCCTACGATACTCACCACCCACGTCATACAGCGCATGGCTGATCTGACCGAGGGAGTGGGTTTTTACCGCTTCCATCAAGGCGGTGAAGACGTTCTGACGGTCGCGGGCGGTTTTCTGGAGGTAGGCGAGGCCTGATGCATCTGTCGCGACTTGCGTCGCTCCCACAGAAAAGCTGTTCCGCAAGCGCTGGTAGTTGGCGACGTTTTCGATCTGCTGGCCTTTCTCGCCCTCGGTGGAACGGATGAGTTCGATCTCGGTGACGATATCGCCGCCGTGGTCCTTCGGCAGGAAGGTGTTGACGCCAATCAGCGGCAGACTGCCATCATGCTTCTTGTGCTCGTAGGTCATCGACTCGTCCTGGATCTTGCCGCGCTGGTACATGGTATCCATGGCGCCGAGCACGCCGCCGCGCTCGCTGATGGCTTCGAATTCCTTGTAGACGGCTTCTTCGACGATGTCGGTGAGTTTGTCGACGATGAAGCTGCCCTGCCAGGGGTTCTCGCAGAAGTTGAGGCCGAGTTCCTTGTTGATAATCATCTGGATCGCGACCGCGCGGCGCACCGATTCCTCGGTGGGCGTGGTGATGGCTTCGTCGTAGGCGTTGGTGTGCAGGCTGTTGCAGTTGTCGAACAACGCATACAGCGCTTGCAGCGTGGTGCGGATGTCGTTGAACTGGATTTCCTGCGCGTGCAGCGAGCGGCCGCTGGTCTGGATGTGGTACTTCATCATCTGGCTGCGGGCGCTCGCACCGTAGCGTTCGCGCATGGCACGCGCCCAGATGCGGCGGGCGACGCGGCCGATGACGGTGTATTCCGGGTCCATGCCGTTGCTGAAGAAGAACGACAGATTGGGCGCGAAGTCGTCGATCTTCATGCCGCGGGCGAGGTAGTACTCGACGATGGTGAAGCCGTTGCTCAGGGTGAAGGCGAGCTGCGAGATCGGGTTCGCGCCGGCTTCGGCGATGTGATAGCCGCTGATCGACACCGAGTAGAAATTGCGGACATTCTTGTCGACGAAATACTGCTGGATGTCGCCCATCATCCGCATCGCGAATTCGGTGCTGAAGATGCAGGTGTTCTGCGCCTGGTCTTCCTTGAGGATGTCGGCCTGCACCGTGCC
>JBKJTC010000064.1:0-16187 GCA_046590925.1 Lysobacteraceae bacterium
GCCGCCCGCCCGTAGGAGCGGCGGAAGCCGCGATGGATGACGGGCTTTCAACAGCCGAAGGCTGGTCAAGACTTTCCGGCGCGCCATCGCGGCTTCCGCCGCTCGTACAAAGTCAGGGTTCTCGCACTCGTCAAAACGCACCGCTGTTGTGGGAGCGACGCAAGTCGCGACGGGCTGCGGAAAACTCATCCGTGAGCCGTCGCGACTTGCGTCGCTCCCACAACAGCAGCGGTGCGTTTAGAGGAGTGGGAGAACCCAGCTTTGTAGGAGCGGCGGAAGCCTCGATGGCGCACCAAAAGTCTTGACCAGCCTTCGGCTGTTGAAAGCCCGTCATCCATCGCGGCTTCCGCCGCTCCTACGGGCGGGCGGCGCGGCACGGCTGCACGCCGCTTGGCGATAGGGGTCGGTCGGACGACAAGCGCATATCGTCATGGCGACCGGGGATAACGGACCTGTGAACCCCGCATGAGGCAGCGACCCTGTGGGAGCGACGCAAGTCGCGACCGGCTGCGGAAAACGCATCCGTGAGCCGTCGCGACTTGCCTCGCTCCCACAACAGTCGCTCCCACAACAGCAGTGCGTTTAGAGGAGTGGGAGAACCCAGCTTTGTAGGAGCGGCGGAAGCCGCGACGGACCACGGGCTTTCAACAGCCGAAGGCTGGTCAAGACTTTCGGCGCGCCATCGCGGCTCCCGCCGCTCCTACAGGCGGGCGGGCGCGCCGCATGCGTTAGCATCGCCGGACTCACCGGAGACCCGACCGCATGCGCACGACCCTGCTCGCCCTGTCCCTCGCCTCTGCGTGCCTCACCTGCGCGCTCGGCGCACCGCTCGCGCACGCTGCCGACATGGCGCGGCCCGAAGTGCGCGCCCAGGCCGAACGACTCGCCCCGAAAGTGCTGGCCTGGCGCCGCGATATCCACCAGCACCCGGAGCTGGGCAACCGCGAAGTGCGCACCGCGAAACTGGTCGCCGACCATCTGCGCGCGCTCGGCCTGGACGTGAAGACCGGCATCGCCACCACCGGCGTGGTCGCGGTGCTCAAGGGCGGCAAGCCCGGCCCGCGCATCGCGATCCGCGCCGACATGGACGCCCTGCCGGTGACCGAGCGCCACGCACTGCCGTTCGCGTCCAAGGTCACCTCGACCTTCCGCGGCGAGACCGTCGGCGTCATGCACGCCTGTGGCCACGACGCCCACACCGCGACCCTGATGGGCGTGGCCGAAGCGATGGTGGCGATGAAGGCCGACCTGCCGGGCGAAGTGCTGTTCGTGTTCCAGCCGGCCGAAGAAGGCCCGCCGGACGGCGAGGAAGGGGGCGCCGAGGAAATGCTGAAACAAGGGATTTTCCGCGACTTCAAACCCGAGGCGGTGTTCGGCCTGCACGTGTTCAGCACGCTCAACGCCGGGCAGATCGGCTATCGCGCCGGCCCGGCGATGGCCGCGTCGGATCGCTTCAACATCGTCATCAAGGGCCGGCAAACGCACGGCTCGCGGCCGTGGGGCGGCGTGGATCCCATCGTCGCCGCGGCCGATGTCATCGGCACCGCGCAGACCATCGTCAGCCGCCGCCAGAACATCGCGAAACAGCCGGTCGTCGTCACCTTCGGCACGATCAAGGGCGGCATCCGCTACAACATCATTCCCGACCAGGTAGAAATGATCGGCACCATCCGCACCTTCGACGAAGGCATGCGCCAGGCGGTGTTCAAGGATCTGCAGAACGTCGCCGAACACGTCGCCGCGGCGCACGGCGCGACCGCGGTGTCGCAGATCCCGGACACCAAGGGCAACCCGGTGACCGTCAACAACCCGGCGCTGACCGCAAAACTGCTGCCCAGCCTCGAACGCGCGGCAGGCAAGGAAAACGTGGTCGAAATGGGCCTGAACATGGGCGCCGAGGATTTCTCGTTCTACGCCCGCGAAGTCCCCGGCTTCTTCTTCTTCGTCGGCGCCACGCCGAAGGGCCAGGACGCCGGCAAGGCGCCGTCGAACCATTCGCCGGAATTCTTCCTCGACGAATCCGCGCTGGACGTGGGTCTGCGCGCGATGCTGCAGGTGACGCTGGATTATCTGCATGGTGCGAACGGCTGACATCGACGGAGATCCGTAGGGCGGGCCCTGGCCCGCCATTACGACAATCCCGTTGACGATCGCGATCAGCGAAGCCGTTTCGATCACCGTTCGAAACAATCGGACGCACCGGAATGGCGGGCCAGGGCCCGCCCTACGGAAAGCGGCTGCGCGATAATGTCGGCATGAACCAGAACGACATCCCCCTCGGCCGCGAGGTCGCGTATCCGTCGCATTACGACGCCGGCCTGCTGTTTCCGATCCCGCGCACCTTGGGCCGCGCCGAGATCGGCATCGACACCGACGCGCCATCGCTGCCCTTCATCGGCCACGATCGCTGGCATGCCTACGAACTGAGCTGGCTGGACGCGCGCGGCAAGCCGGTGGTCGCGACCGCGACGCTGGCGGTGCCGGCGGCGTCGCCGATGCTGATCGAATCCAAATCGCTGAAGCTGTATCTGAATTCGCTCAACGCCGCGCGTTTCGACTCCGCAGACCACGTCCGCGACACGCTCGTCGCCGATCTGTCGCGGGTCGCGGGCGCGACGGTCGCGGTGGATTTCGGATTGCCGCCGTTCGCGGTCGACGAAGATGCGGCTCTGGACGGTGCGGCTCTGGACGGCGTGGTCCTGATCGACGCGCTGGATCTCGACATCGACGATTACGGCCCGCCGAACGCCGCGCATCTCGCGCTGCATGCCGGCGACGACGATGCCGTCGCCGAGGAAACGCTGCGCTCGGACCTGCTGAAATCCAACTGTCCGGTGACCGGGCAACCGGACTGGGCCGGCGTGCGCATCGCCTATCGCGGCGCGCGGATCGACCGCGCCGGGCTGCTGCGCTATCTGGTGTCGTTCCGCGACCACGCCGAGTTCCACGAGCAGTGCGTGGAGCGGATCTTCGTCGACCTGATGGCGCACTGCCGGCCGCAGACACTGTCGGTAGAGGCGCGCTACACGCGCCGCGGCGGGCTGGACATCAACCCGTGGCGGGCCACGCCTGCGATGCCTGCACCCGTCGCCGGACGCGATGCGCGACAGTAGCCCGGCGCCGCAAATTGCATGCTGCGTAACGAATTGCATGCTGCGGAAACAGAAACGAGCCATCGATATGGTTTCTTAACATTCGCCGTGTCACTGTGGCGCGGCCATCTGGCAGGAGCCGTCCGACCATGACCACACCCGATAAAAAACCCGATTTTTCCAACGTGCAGAGTTCGGCGACCAGCACCGAACAGGCCCGGCCCGACTTCAGCAACGTCCAGACCACCGTCACCACCACCGAGGAGATCACCGGTGGCGAAGGCGGCGGCACGGGCGCACAGACTTACACCATCGAAAAGGGCGACACGCTGTCGGCCGTCTCCAAGCGCTTCTACGGCAAGGCCAAATTCTGGCGCCAGATCTTCGAGGCCAACCGCGACACGATCAAGGATCCGGACCGGATCTTCCCCGGGCAGACCATCAAGTTGCCGGCGATCGATGTCGACGGCGACGGCGATCTCGACGATCCCACAGCCGGCTGATCGACCGACCCGTCGCGCCGCGTGCACGCCGCTTTCGCACCAGAACATCCACATGACCGTATCGAGGACACACCCATGAATCGCACACTTATTTCTCAAGCCCTGCTTGTCGCCGTGATCGGCAGCGTCGCCATCGTCGGCTGCAAGAAGAAGGAAGAAGCCGTTGCGCCGCCCGCCATCAGCGAGCCGGCCCCCGCGCCCGCACCGGCGCCGATGGCCGCCACCGCTTCTGTTACCTCGGTCGAACTCGGCAACGCCGTCGGCCCGGACATGAAACTCACCGCCACCGGCACCAGCTTCAAGCCCAAGGACACGATCACCGTATCCATCGGCACCACCACCAGCGACCCCGCCGCCACCGTCGCCGGCAATATCGGCGCCAAGTGGACCTACGCCAACGGCGCGGAAACCATGGAAGTGTCGAACGAAAGCAAGGCTATCAACCTCACCGGCACCGGCTCCACCAACTTCCAGATCGCGAAGCCCGACGGCTTCCCGGTCGGCAAGTACAAGGTCGAAGTGTCGCTGGATGGTGCGGTGGTGCAGACGAAGGAATTCGAAGTCACCAAGTAACGCGGTCGCTTCGAGCGTTTCAAGAAGGGCGCGGCTCCGGTCGCGCCCTTTTTCGTGCCTCTTTCTTGCGGATGTCGTTTTGTTCCCGCGAGCGCAACGGCGCGTGTCATCCGCGCACACTGGATGCCCCCGGTGAATTGGAATAGGGTGGCCCGGTTCGCCCGCGCGGCGACCGTGGCCCGGCGCTCCTCCCCCCCTTCCCGTGCTCCTTGCGCCAGTCCGCACGGGAACGCCTCTGGAAATCCGGCCATCTCTTCTCTTCAGACCAGCACCAGGAGCGCGACATGGCCTTCGAACTGACGATCAACGGCAAAGCGGTGCCGGTGGATGCCCCCGACGACATGCCGCTGCTGTGGGTGCTGCGCGACATCGCCGGTTTGACCGGCACCAAATACGGCTGCGGCATGGCCCAGTGCGGCGCCTGCACGGTGCATGTCGCCGGCCAGCCGATCCGCAGCTGCGTCACCCCGGCCAGCGCGCTCGTCGGCCAGCCCATCACCACCATCGAAGGCGCCGGTGCGACCGGGCCGGTGGCCAAGGCGGTGCAGGACGCATGGGTCGCCGGTGCGGTCGCACAGTGCGGCTACTGCCAGAGCGGCCAGATCATGTCGGCGATCGCGCTGCTGGACACCAACCGCAGCCCCAGCGACGACGACATCGACGCGGCCATGGCCGGCAATCTCTGCCGCTGCGCCACCTATCAGCGCATCCGCGCGGCGATCAAAGCCGCAGCCACCGCACTCGCGTAAGGAGAACCGACATGTTCAACGGTCGCAAACTTTCCGCGCTGGACGTCGTCGACGCGACGCGGACGCACACCCCGGCGCTGTCGCGCCGCCAGTTCCTGCTCGGCGCGACGCTGATCGGCTCGGCGCTGATGGTCGGCTGCAGGATGGAATCCTCGGGCGATGCCGCGCCCATGGCGGCCAGCGGCAAACCCGCCGCGGGCTCGCCGTTCGAGGCCTACATCGCGATCGCCGCCGACGGCATCGTCACCGTGTATTCCAGCCAGTTCGACATGGGCCAGAATTCGTATCACGGCCTGGCGACCCTGGTCGCCGAAGAACTCGACGTGGCGCTGGACAACGTGCGCGTCGAAGGCCGCGCCGGCAATCCCAAGTGGTACGGCAATCTCGCGATGGGCGGCGCGTTCCAGCTCACCGGCGGCTCCAGCAGCATGCACACGTCGTGGGAGCGCTACCGCAAGGCCGGCGCCGCCGCGCGCGAACTGTTGAAACAGGCGGCCGCGCAGCAGTGGAAGGTCGCCGTCGGCGAACTGTCGACCGCGAACGGCGAAGTGATCCACGCCGGCAGCGACCGCCGGGCGCCCTACGGCAGCCTGATCGCCGCCGCCGCGCCGCTGCCGGTGCCGGGCGACGTCGCGCTGAAGGACGCCAAGGCGTGGACGCTGATCGGCAAAGACGCGACCTCGCGCATCGACGCGCGCGCCAAGTCCGACGGCAGCCAGGACTACACCATCGATATCCAACTGCCGGGCATGCTGGTCGCGACCATCGCCCACAGCCCGCGCTTCGGCGGCAAGCCGACATCCTTCGACGCGACCGCCGCCAAAGCGGTGCCGGGCGTGGTCGACGTGGTGCAGATCAGCCGCGGCGTGGCGGTGGTGGCCAACAACACCTGGGCCGCGATCAAGGGCCGCGAGGCGCTGCAGGTGACCTGGGACGACAGCGGCGCGGAGACGCGTTCCTCGGATGCGATGTTCAGCGAATACGAAGCACTGGCCAAACAGGACGGCGGCAAGGTCGCATTGAAGCGCGGCGATGCCGTCGGCAAGCTCGCCAAGGCCGCGAAAACCATCGAAGCGACGTATCGTTTCCCGTACCTCGCGCATGCGGCGCTGGAGCCGCTGAACGCGGTGATCCACAAGGACGGCGACCGCCTGCATATCCACGGCGGCCTGCAGATGCCCGACGCGGTGCAGGGCGCCTGCGCGCAGATCGCCGGGGTCAAACCGGAGCAGGTCGACCTGCACGTAATGAAGACCGGCGGCGGTTTCGGCCGGCGCGCGGTCGCCGACTGCGATGTGTTCGTCGAAGCCACCGAAATCGCGAAAGCGATCGATTTCCGCGCGCCGGTCAAACTGCAGTGGACGCGCGAAGCCGACATGGGCGGCGGCCGCTATCGCCCGCTGCACGTGCATCGCGTGCGCGTGGGCCTGGACGCCGACGGCAACGTCAGCGGCTGGCAGCACCACATCGTCGGCCAGTCGATCATGGCCGGCACCCCGTTCGAGGGGATGATGATGAAGGACGGCATCGACCCGACCTCGACCGAGGGCGTCGTCGATACCCCGTACGCGCTGCCCGACATCGACGTGCGCATGACCCATCCGACATCGCCGGTGCCGGTGCTGTGGTGGCGCTCGGTCGGCCACACCCACACCGCGTACGTGATGCAGACGCTGCTCGACGAGATCGCGACAGCCACCGGCAAGGATCCGGTCGCGCTGCGGCTGGCGCTGCTGCCTGCCGACGCGCGCGAACGCGCGGTGCTGTCGCTGGCCGCCGAGAAAGCGGGCTGGTCGCAGCCGGTCGCGGCCGGCCGCTATCGCGGCGTCGCCGTGCACCAGTCGTTCGGCAGCTTCGTTGCCACCGTAGCGGAAGTGTCGAAAACCACCGACGGCGGGATCAAGGTCGAACGCTGCGTGGTGGCTTCGGACTGCGGCACCGTGATCAATCCCGACATCGTCCGCGCGCAGATCGAGGGCGGCACCGGTTTCGGCCTCAGCGCGATGCTTGGTGAGCGCATCGCGCTGGACAACGGCGCGCCGACCGCGGGCAACTACGACGCCTACCGGGTGCTTCGCATCGACGCGATGCCCACGGTCGAAGTGCACATGCTGCCGTCGACGGCATCGCCCACCGGCATCGGCGAATGCGCGGTGCCGCCGATCGGCCCAGCGGTCGCCAACGCGATCTTCCAGGCCACCGGCAAGCGCGTGCGCGACCTGCCGTTTTTGGAAGTTTGATTAGGCGATTTTTGTCTGGAACCCGTCTCGAAATCGGCTAACAGATGTTGAGGCAGCGTTTTTGTCATCCCGAGCGCAGCGAGGGACCTGCTGATCTGCAAGGGCTCAAAATCAGGTCCCTCGCTGCGCTCGGGATGACAGTTCAAACAGCTTTTTGAGATCGCTTCTACGTACCTGCAACCGACGCGGAGCACTACCTATGATTTCTCGAATCGCCTCGCTCGCCGTGCTGACGCTGTGCGGCGTGCTCTCGCTCAGCGCACACGCGCAGACCGCGCAGGAAGGCAAGGCGGCGTTCGTCGCCTGCACCGGCTGCCATTCGGTGGACGGCAGCGCAAAACCGACCGGCCCGACGCTGAAAGGCGTCGTCGGCCGCAAAGCCGCCAGCATCGCCGCCTACCGGAATTATTCGGCCGCGCTGCGCGCAGGCAAGATCACCTGGACCGCGCAGGAACTCGACGCCTACCTCAAGGCACCGGCGTCGCGGGTCAAGGGCACGACGATGATGATCGCGACGCCGGACGCGAAGCGTCGCAAGGCGATCGTCGCGTACCTCGGCACGCTGAAATGATGGCGGCAGCCACGCGCCATCCGACGCGCTTCCGCTCGACCACATGCCGCGTCCGCTTGAGCTGTTGATCGCCAGCGCTCGGCGCGACGAACGCTGCGCGCTGGTCACCCTGGTCGGCATCCACGGCGCCGCGCCGCGCCGGATCGGCGCGCAGATGGCGGTGACCGAAGGCGGCGAGGTCGCGGGTTCGTTCTCCGGCGGCTGCCTGGACTGGTCGGTGATCGAGGAAGCGCAGCGCGCCATCGCCGACGACGCCAGCCGGCGCGTGCGCTACGGCACCGAGTCGCCCTACGTCGACATCGTGCTGCCCTGCGGCAGCGGCCTTGATTTGCAGTTCGACGGCATGGTGCCGGCCGCGACCGTCGATGCCATCGCGCAGGCCATCGCACGGCGCGAAGCCTTCGATCTGCGCTGGCGCGACGCCGCGACGCCGCCCGATTGTCTGCCGCACGCACCGACTGCCTCCGACGAAACGCGCATCCGCCAACGGCCCGCGCTGCGCCTGGTGCTGGCCGGCGCCGGCGACACGTTGCTGGCGATGTGCCGGCTGGCGCGCGCGGCGGACATCGAGGTGATCGCGCTCAGTCCCGAACGCGAGTTGCTTCCGGCGCTGGTCGCGATCGGCGTACCGCTGCACGTCTTGCAGGCGCAGCACGCGCTGCCGCCGCTGGCATTCGATGCCTACACCGTCGCGATCACCCTGTTCCACGATCACGACTGGGAGCTGCCGTTCCTGCAGCGGGCCCTCGCGAGCGACGCCTGCCTGGTCGGCGCGATGGGCAGCCCGCGCGCGCAGGCGCAGCGGCTGGAAACATTGCAGGCGCGCGGCGTGCCGGCCGCGGCTGCGGCGCGACTGCGCAGCCCGCTGGGCCTGCTGCCGCGCGCGCGCGACCCGCAGGAATTGGCGGTCTCGATGCTGGCCGAAGCGATGCAGGCGTATCGCGCGCATTGCTATCCGGAAACCGCAGCGGACGCCGCCACATCCGCATGACCACGGTCGTCGCCATTCTCGCGGCCGGCGGTTCCAGCCGCCTCGGCCAACCGAAACAGCTGGTGCAATGGCGTGGTGCCTCGCTGCTGCAACATGCGGTCGATACCGCCAGCGCCGTGGCGCCGCGCGTGCTGCTGACCCTCGGCGCGGATGCCGACGCACACTGGCGCACGCTGCGCGCGCCGCCGTCTCTGGAACGCGTCGATGTGTCCGATCATCGCGACGGCATGTCCGCGTCGCTGCGCGCGGCGGTCGCGCGCGTGGATGCGGACCCGGCCGTGCAACGCCTGCTGGTGATGCTGGTCGATCAATATGCCGTCGACGCCGACTGGCTGCGCGGCCTGCTCGCGCTGGCCGACACGCATCCGCAACGGATGGTCGCTTCGCGCTACGACGGCCTGCGCGGGGTGCCGGCGGTGTTTCCGCGCAACGTCTTCCCCGCGCTCGCCGCGCTGCGCGGCGACCGGGGTGCGCGCGCGCTGCTGCGCGACGAAGCCGATCCCATCGACGTCATCGCCCCGCACGCGCCGGGCGATGTCGATGCGCCGCGGCAGATCCCGGGCGACTGAAAGGCTCGAGATTTGTCGTCGCCCCCGCGAAGGCGGGAAGCTCCCACAGCAGCCGGAGGCCGGTCATCCATACCTGCAACCATTCGGCGCATATCGTATTGGCTTCACTTAACCGGGCATGGATCCCCGCCTGCGCGGGGACGACGGCAGAGGCGCAGCGACGGCCGCAGTCGATTACCCTAGCCACCGTTTTCCTTCGACGCACCGCCATGTCCGCCACCGATCTGCTCGACGACGCCAAGCTCGACCGCCTCTCCGACCTGCTGGACCAGCGCGCCGTGCCGTTCAAGGGCTTCAATGTCGAAGCGCTGGACGGCTATCTGTCCGCGCTGGCGGTGTCGCCGGAGACGGTACCGCCCGAGGAGTGGCAGCTGGCAGTCTGGGGCGGAAAGGTGCCGCGCTGGAACGACGCTGCCGAAGCGGCCGAGGTCGACATGCTGCTGATGTCGCACTGGCGCATGGTCGAACAGCGCGTCCGCCACGACGGCGACATCCCCGACCACCTCGCGCCGCTGCTGTGGCTGCCCGACGATCCGTCCGAGCACAGCGACGACGCCCTGGACGTTGGCCAGGACTGGGCTTACGGCTTCTTCCGCGCCGTCGAACTGCGCGAAACCGCCTGGGACGCGTGGCTGGACGAACAGGACTGGATCGATGAGATCTTCACCTACCTCGACCGCCTCGCCAGCGGCGAAGTGATGGGCGAGGATCCCGAAGCAGAAGGCACCCCGCTGGGCTACGAAGAACGCCTGGGCATCATCGTCCAACTGCCGGAGATGCTGGCCGAACTGCACCTGCACCGCATCGACGCCCTGACCCCGCGCACGCAGCTCAAGCGCGAAGAAAAACCCGATCGCAACGACCCGTGCCCGTGCGGCAGCGGGAAGAAATACAAAAAGTGTCACGGGGCGGGTTGAGCGCCGCTGTATTTCAAACCACATGCGAATAGCTTCTTGTGGGAGCGACGCAAGTCGCGAAGCCCGCGGCGTTTCGGATGCGACACAGCGTGCAATCCGCGATGGCGCAGAAACGCATGATGGCGACGAAACGATGACGAACAACACTTCGCCGGTTGCGATGCGGGCTTCGCGACTTCCGTCGCTCCTACAAAAAGCGGGACCGCGGCGCGTCCCGACAGCGAACGACTTCCAGTTTTCGCGCCGGCGACCGGAACCCGGGCGCCCGCTCAGCTTTTCGCCTTCGCCCTCCAAGCCGCCAACACCTCCGCCTCGCGCTCCGGCTTGATCCCCGCGCGCGGCCCCGTTTTGCGCCGCTCCTCCGGCTGCGCCGCGAACCAGGCAAGCGTCGCGGCGGTGGTGTCGGCGATGCTGCGGTATCGGGAAAGTCCGCTAGCGCTGTAAGGATTTCCCCGGGTCTCGCCGTTGGCGAGACCCGGGCTACGAAGCTGGCGTATCGCACATCAAGCTTCCTGTAGGAGCGACGCAAGTCGCGAAGCCCGCGGCGTTTCCGATGTGACACAGCGTGCAATCCGAGATGGCGGAGAAACGCATGACGGCGACGAAACGATGACGAACAACACATCGCCGGTCGTGTCGCGGGCTTCGCGACTTGCATCGCTCCCACAAAAAGCGGGACCGCGGCGCGTCCCGACAGCGAACGACTTCCAGTTTTCGCGTCGGCGACCGGAACCCAGGCGCTCGCTCAGCCCTTCCCCTTCGCCTTCCAAGCCGCCAACACCTCAGCTTCACGCTCCGGCTTGATGCCCGCGCGCGGCCCCGCCTTGCGCCGCTCCTCCGGCTGCGCCGCGAACCACGCCAGTGTCGCTGCTGTGGTGTCGGCAATGCTGCGGAACGTGAGCCCGGCGGCAATCGCCTTCGCATTGCTGCGGGTGTGGAAGCCCGCGGAATCGCCGCCGCCTGGCACCCATACCGGCATGTCGCCCCAAGGCGAGACGTTCTGCGCTTCGAGGAAATCCGTCGGTACGAAGGTGAGCTTCGCGCCCTGGATGGTGGAGGCGCGGATGCCGTACAGCAGCGCGGCCATGTCGAGGTCGTAGTCCGGGCCGATGGCGTTGTAGATGCCGTGGGCGTGGTTCTCGGCGAGGCGGATCATCCATTCGCCCAGATCGCGCGCGTCGACGAACTTCACCGGGTCGCGGCCGTCGCCCGGGCACAGCACTTCGCCGCCGCGCGACAGGCGCAGCGGCCAGTAGGTGAAGCGGTCGGTGTCGTCGCCGGGGCCCACGATCAGGCCCGGCCGCACGATGGTGGTCCTGTCGCCGAAGTGTTTACGGGCTTCGGCTTCGGTCGCGGCTTTCAGGCCGGCGTACTTCTGCATGTCGGCGCGCAGGCTGGCGTTGGTTTCCTTGAGCGGGTCGCCGTCGAACGTCGCCAGCGGCGCGGTTTCGTCGGTGCCGGGGGTCGCGCTGTCGGCGTAGGCAGAGAGGCTGGAGATCATCGTGTACGCGCCGGCATGGCCTTTCAGCACCGCGGCCGCATCGCGGATCCACGCCGGCACGCTGCTGGGATTGTCGATCACCGCGTCCCAGCGCCGGCCCTTGGCGATTTCGGCTTCGATGGCGGCGTAGTCGTTCTTGTCGCGGTCGCCGAGCAGCTGCTGCACGTCGCCCGGCCATTCCGGCTGTTTGCGGCCGCGGTTGAAGATGGTGACGCGATGACCGCGCGCCAGCGCGTAACGCACCTGATGCGGGCCGGTCAGTCCGGTGCCGCCGAGGATCAGCAGGTCGAAGGGCGCTTCTGGCGGACGCGGCTTGCCGACGGGCTGCGGCGCGGAGTCGCCCGCGGCGGCGCCCTTCGCGGGGGCGGGGGCGAGCGCGGACGCGTGCGCGGCGACGGTGGCGGCCAGACCCAGCGCACCGAACTTCAGGACATCGCGACGATCGAGCATGCGGGCGCTCCGGCAAGGGTTCGCGCCATGGTTCTCCGAAACAGCGGCCGCAGCCCGTGCCGGAAGTCAGCACGCGCCGCGGAACCACGGAGTAGCGTCCGCCGGTTCCGTTCGGCGTTCGGCGTTCGGCGTTCGCAAGGCGAATGCTTGCCGAAAGGTTTTCCGGCCGGAAACGACGATGCTCCGGGTTTCCCCGGGGCATCGTGCGACAACGCGGTGCAGAAACTACGCGATCAACCGCGCACCAGCGTCAGGGCGAAGCGGCTGAGGATCGGATTGATCGGCTGGAACCACGTGATCGGGCTGGCCACGCCGCAGTTGTTGTTGCTGCCGGCGGGGAGCTGGCCGCCCGAGGTCACGCCCTGGGCCTGGCCGGTGCCGGTGATCCACGAACCACCGGAGTCGCCCTGGCCGGCGCATGCGGAGGAACGGGTCAGGCCGGTGACGTTGCCCGTGCCGTAGTTGACGGTGTTGTTGTAGGAGACGACGGTGCCGCAGCGCCAGAAGGTGGTGCGGCCGGAACGGCAGATCGCCGCACCGATCGGCGCCACGGTGCTGCCCAGAACGGGCTGCACGGTGCCGTTGTACCTGGTCACCTGGCCGAACAGGGTGTCGGTGCTGCGCACGTTCGCCCAGGCCATGTCGCCGCCCGGGAAATACTGACCCTGGACCGCGCCGACCTGCGTGCCCGAGAGGCGCACCGGGGTACCGACGCCGCCGCAGTGGCCGGCCGTGGCGAAGCCCTTGGTGGCGCCGCGCGTGACCGAGAAACCGATCGAGCACAGACCGCCGCCGGACTGGTACTCGGCGCCGCCGACGACATTCAGGAACGGCGTCGGCGCTTCGAAGGGCGACACCTCGAAACGGACCATGCCCGCATCGATGCTGCTGGCCGCGACGAAATCCACCGCGCGCAACGCGTGGCCCGGCGCGACCGTCACCACGATGCTGTTGCTCGGCACATCGACTGCCCAGGCATGCACACCGACCAAGCGGCTTTTCTGCATGGTGCCGGCGTGAATGGCATCGAGTTCCGCCGCCGCATTGCGCAGCTGGCGGGCGGTGTAGCGGTGCTGACGCACTTCGATTCCGCCCACGCGCGCGGCCTTGGCGGCGCCGGTGGTGGCTGCGACATAACGGTAGTTGCCGTCGGCATCGCGCTCCAGCCAGCTGCCCGCATAGCGGTCGCCCAACTGCTTGGACACGCGCGCTTCGTTGAGATAGGCGGTGCGTTCGGCGTTGAAGTATTGCGCCAACTGCGTGTCGTTCATGCCCAGATCGCGCTTCATGGCATCGGCGACGACCTTGCTGAGCACGGGCGCGCGCTCGGCGGCGGAAACATTGCCGATGGCGAGCACGGCGGCGGCCATCGACAGCGCGATGGCGGTGCGGCGGGCGGTAAGACGGTTGTGCGGATGGGACATTGAGATTCGCTCCATGATTGATTGATACATCGCTTGAAGATCGATCGGCGACCAACACGATGGGGGCTCGCTTCCTTGCCGGAACCGACCAGGCAGATACAGATCTGCGGTCGAGAGGTCGCCATCGAAGGCGGGCGTGCGGCGGGAACCCTTTTCCGCGCCGCACCGAGCGATGCTATCTCTGCCGCGGGTCGCATTTCGTGCAGGCGCTCTCAAAAATTCGTTTCGGTTGCAGCATCCGCGTACGGCTGCGAAACGCGATTCGTGCCATGCATCTCGGAGCCTCGCCGGCAGGCGCAACGATCCGTGTCCCTGATCCCATCCGTCCGACCCGCGGCCACAGCGGGCGCGCACCGACCGCGGCGATCCGGTGTCGATCAGGCGCTCGCGGATCGCCGGGCCGAAACCGGATCGCCGGGGAGCAAGCCCAGCACAGCTCGGCAGCGTCAACGGCGGCGCGCGCGCGATACGGGTGCCGGCACCGCAGCGGAGAGCCCGGCCATCATCGCGATCAGTTTGGTCTTGCGCGCATGTTTCGATCGATAGCCGGCCAGAAGTTGGTCTATCGCGCCTGCCACGTCCGGATGCGCATGCGCGATGCGCGTCATCCGCTTCATCGTTTCGACGATTTCGCCATATCGGCTGCCATAGGCTCTTTCGAGGCCATTGTCGATCAACATCTCCAGTACGCGCACGGCCTCCAGCGGCCGCGTGCGTTCCAGCATCGGCAACAGCGCCGACCAGAGATGCAAAGGCAACTGCCGACCTTCGGCCAACGCCCACGCACCCTCGCCATCCTCATCGATCAGTTTGAATTCTATCCGCAGGCTCAGCTGCGCCTCGGCCGACAGCCCCTTGCGCTTGGCGATGCCGGCATCGATCCGCTCGCGCAGCGATGGCCAATCGCCGTAGGCCTTCGCCGTCTTGCGCAACATGGCGTAACGCTCATGCGAGCAGCGATGGTCGAATGCCTTCGACAGCAAAGCGATCGCATCCTGCGCGAAGCCTTCGGCGCAATACGCCTCCGCCAACCGATCGTGCAGACGGAATTCGTCCGGCGCATGCTTGACGCCGCGCTCCAGCCAATCGATGCCCTGTCGCGTACGCCCATGCGCCAGGCACAGTTCCGCCAGCACCAGGTAGTCGTAACCGCTGTGGAGCGTGCGTTCTTTCAGCGCGATCAACGCCTCCAGATCCCCGCACGCTTCCAGCACGCTCTCCAGGATCCGCTGCGCATGCCGATACTCGTGCCCGTCGCTGGCCCAAGGCTGCTGCGGTGTCGGCAGCGCCGAAAACCGCTTCTGGGCCATGGCCTGCAGATCCGCCATGCCTTTCGGGCCCAGCGCGGGCGCCATCGATGCCAGCGGATGCAGGCTGTCCCACTCGTCGATCGCGAGCACGGCGAAGACCTCCTTCGCCATCGCGGGCGCGGGTACGGCGAATGTCTGCGCATACGCCAGGATGCGCTGCCCGATGCGCTGCCCGATATCGCCGATGGACCCGTTGGAATCGTCCACCTTCGTGTAGATGGACAACAGTTTCTTCAACGCGAACAGCATCAGCGACAGGGTTTCCTGCGGATCCCGGGCCGCCTGCTCATCGAACAGATCGAACAGCGCTTCGAGGCGGCGCGCGTACTGCCGGGTTCTTTCCCAATCCATGAATCGCGGATTGCCGATCAATGTCTTGACCGCTTCGCGCTGCGCCCCGGCCGATGCCGATGCCGCCCGCGCCCGCGCAACGAAGGCGCGCCACTGATCGCTGTCCTGCGCAGCCTGGCGGATCAGCAGTTCCACCAGCCGCGCCTGCGGCAAGCCCGACAACCACTGCGCAAGCACGGTGTCGTCGTCGACCGGCGCGGCCTGGCCGGGCTGCGGCGCCTTCGTGCGGCTGCGCTTGGCCAACGCCGCACCACCGCGGCCGCGCGCGACCCTGGTCGCCTCCCGTTGCTCACCGGACACCGACGCCAGTACCGCCAGGCCCAGCGCCACCTGATGCTTGCAGAACCCGTCGTCTGCCGCCGGGCAATCGCAGTCGCCATCCAGACCACCGTCCCAGCCCAGGCTGGTCCGATACGCATGCGTTCCCATGACCGTCGCATGGTAGCGACCGGCACGCCGCTCCTGATCCTCCACGGCGCCGGCGTCGAAATAGCCCCGGCCGCGTTGAAACGCGCGATCGCCTGCGAGTTCGAACAGATCGTTTTCCTCGAATGGGAACAGCATCGGCGGGCCGTCATCGGCGGGGACAGGCGTCATTGTCCCAAAGTCCACACAGGCGATGCGATGGGCTGTGGGCATAGGGGCGCAGGCGCTTGGATCGCCCTGCGCCCTTCCCCCCACCCCGGCAAGCCGCGACAATGGCGGCCTTGGCCGGCGCTGCTGCCGGCCTTCATGGAGACCATGCGTAATGGCTGATTTCAACCCAGTGGTGCCGGCGAACGGCGCCAGGATCACCAAATCCCCGACCGGACTGAACGTTCCGGATCGGCCGATCATTCCCTTCATCGAAGGCGACGGCACCGGCCCCGACATCTGGCGCGCCAGCGTCCGCGTGCTGGACGCCGCGGTGGCCAAGGCCTACGGCGGCCAGCGCAAGCTGGAGTGG
>JBKJTC010000085.1:0-2604 GCA_046590925.1 Lysobacteraceae bacterium
TCGGCCTGCAGCAGGATCGCGTCGAGCAGATCGTCGATACCCTGGCCGGTCTTGGCCGAGACTTCGATGAACTGGGTCTCGCCGCCGAACTCTTCGGCGACGATGCCGTGCGCGAGCAGATCGTTCTTGACGCGCAGCGGAACGGCGCCGGACTTGTCGATCTTGTTGACCGCGACCACCAGTTGCACGCCGGACGCCTTCGCGTGCTGCACGGCTTCCACCGTCTGCGGCATCACGCCGTCGTCGGCGGCGACCACCAGGATCACGATGTCGGTGAGCTTGGCGCCGCGGGCGCGCATCGCGGTGAACGCGGCGTGGCCCGGGGTGTCGAGGAAGCTGATCACGCCCTTCGGCGTTTCGACGTGGTACGCGCCGATGTGCTGGGTGATGCCGCCGGCTTCGCCCGCCGCGACCTTGGCGCGACGGATATAGTCGAGCAGCGAGGTCTTGCCGTGGTCGACGTGACCCATGATGGTGACCACCGGCGGACGCGACTTCCTCTCGCCCTGCTGGTCTTCGATATGCGCCAGCAGTTCGACTTCGGCGTCGCCGCTGTCGGCGCGAACCGGCTTGTGGCCGAGTTCTTCGACCACCAGCGCCGCGGTGTCGTGATCGATGGTCTGGGTGATGGTGGCCATCACGCCCATCTTGAACAGCGCCTTGACCACGTCGCCGCCCTTGAGCGCGAGCTTCTGGGCGAGGTCGGAGACGGTGATTGCATCGCCGATCGCGACTTCACGGACCACTTTCTCGGTCGGACGGGTGAAGCCGTGCTGGCCGCCGCCGCTGCGGCTCTGTTCCAGCTGGCGCTTGGCCTTGGGCTTGGAGCGTGCGGTCGAGCGACGTTCGCGCTCGGTGGGGCTCAGATGCAGCTGACCGGCGAAACGCGCGGTGCTGTCGTCGTCCTCGACTTCGGCAACCATCACGTGCGAGCCGCGGTTGGGCTTGTTCTTGTGCGCATTGCGGTCGTCGACGCGGGCCGGCTCGGTGCGCACCGGCTTCGGATGGCCGTGGCCGTGGCCGGCGGTCTTCGCCGGACGTGCGGCAGCCGTCGTTTCCTCGCCCTTTTCGGGAGTGCCGGATGCAACAGCGGCGGCGGCGGCAGCCTCTGCGGCCACGCGGGCGGCGGCTTCTTCGACGGCGCGCTTGCGCTCGGCGATGTCCTCGGCGCGCTTGCGGTCGTCCTCGGCCAGACGCTGCTGTTCGTCCAGATTGCGCTGGCGCGACTCTTCGAGCTTGCGCAGGATTTCCGCGCGCTCATCGCCCGGGCTCTGCACGCCATCATGTTTGACCAGAGTCACTTTCTTGCGCACCACGACATCGACGGTCTGGCGGTTCTTGCCGCCACCGACCGTGATTTCCTGCTTGCGGTTGCGAGTGAGCGTGATCTTCTTGGGCGCGGCCGGATCTTCGGCGGCGGCTTCGTTCTTGCCGTGCGACCGCTTCAGGAAGCCGAGCAGCTTCAGCTTTTCGGCGCTGGTCACGGTCTGGTCGGGGCCGCTGAAGGTCATGCCGGCTTCTGCCAGCTGCTTCAGCAACTTTTCGACCGGCGTGTTCACCAGTTCGGCCAGTGTGCGGATGGTGGTTTGCTGCGACATTCGGTATCCGTATCCTGAATTGCGGGCCGGCGTTTCAGCCGGTCCCACACGGGAAAATTGCGACGTGTTCGGCGGGGATTCTAATCCCGTCGAGGCTTAGCCTTCGCGTTCGAGCCGGGCGATTTCCTCGGCGCGGGCGGCGAGGATGAGAGTCGCGGCGCGCGCCTCGTCCAGACCGTCGATGCCGAATTCTGCCACTTCGTCCGCTCCCAGCTCGCCGAGATCCTCGACGGTGCGGACGCCATGCCCAGCGAGGGCGTAGGCGGTCTCGCTGTCCATGCCTTCCAGCGCCAGCAGGTCGTCGGCCGGCTGGTGTTCGTCCAACTCCTCCTCCACCGCCAGCGCGTCGTTGAGCAGGGCGTCGCGGGCGCGGGAGCGCAGTTCCTCGACGATATCCTCGTCGAAACCCTCAACCGCCAGCAGTTCGCCGACCGGCACGTAGGCGATTTCCTCGACCGTGCTGAAACCTTCGGTCACAAGGATACCGGCGATTTCCTCGTCGACTTCGAGTTTTTCCATGAACAGGTGACGGGCGGTGGTCTGCTCGGCCTCGCTCTTGGCCTGGACCTGATCGGCGGTCATCACGTTCAGCTGCCAACCTGTGAGACGGCTGGCCAGGCGCACGTTCTGGCCGCCCTTGCCGATGGCCTGGGCGAGGCGCTCTTCGGCGACCGCCAGATCCATCGAATGCTTGTCTTCATCGACGATGATCGACTGCACCTCGGCCGGCGCCATCGCGTTGATCACGAACTGGGCCGGATTGTCCGACCACAGCACGATGTCGACGCGCTCGCCGTTCAGTTCGTTCGATACCGCCTGCACGCGCGAACCGCGCATGCCGATGCAGGCGCCGATCGGATCGGTGCGGTTGTCGTGCGCGAGCACGGCGATCTTGGCGCGATCGCCCGGGTCGCGGGCGCAGGCCATGATCGACACCAGGCCCTGGCCGACTTCCGGCACTTCGAGCTTGAACAGCTCCATCATGAATTCGGGCGCGGCGCGGCTG
>JBKJTC010000134.1:0-18964 GCA_046590925.1 Lysobacteraceae bacterium
GCGTTTCCCGATCGCATCGGCTACCGCCACGGCAGCGACCTGCGCCGTTATCCGCTGGCCAACGGGCGCATGGTGCAGCTGTTCGACGACAGCGCGATGATCGGCGAACCGTGGATCGTCGCCTGCGATCTGCGTTTCGAAGCGAAGGACGCGAGAGTGCTGCGCGCCGCGCCGGTGGACGAAGCGCGGCTGCGTCGCGATTTCGGCGCGCGTTTCTCCGATCGCGACGAAGTGCGCTGGGACGATGCGCGACGCGCGCTGGTCGCAGAACGCGTGCAGCGTTTCGACGGCATCGTGCTGGACGCGCGACCCGCCGGCCGCGTCGACCCGGCACAGGCCGCGCAGGCGTTGACCGACGCGGTGCGGACGCTCGGGATCGATGCGCTGCCTTGGCGCGAGTCGCTGGCGCAGTGGCGCGCGCGCGTGCGCTGCCTGCGCGCATGGATGCCGGAACTGCCGCTGCCCGATCTGTCGGACGAGGCATTGCTCGCGACTCTCGACACGTGGCTGGGTCCCGCGTTCATCGGCAAAACCCGGCTCGACGCACTGAGCGAAGACGAACTGAGCGAAGCCCTGAAGTCCGGCGCAGGCATCGACTGGGCGCTGCGGCAGCGCATCGACGCGCTCGCGCCGACGCGCATCGTGGTGCCGTCGGGCATGGAACGCGGCATCGAATACGCCTACGACACCGCGATTGATGCACCGAAACCGCCGGTGCTCGCGGTGAAGTTGCAGGAATTGTTCGGCCTGGCCGATACGCCGCGCGTCGCCGATGGCCGCGTGCCGCTGACCCTGCATCTGCTGTCGCCCGGCGGACGACCGCTGCAGATCACCCAGGATCTGCGCAGCTTCTGGGAGCGCACCTATCCGGAAGTGAAGAAGGAAATGAAAGGCCGCTATCCGAAACATCCGTGGCCGGACGATCCATGGAGTGCGAAGGCGACGCATCGCGCCAAGCCGCGGAGCGCCGGATCGTGCTGATCTGACGAACAGTGCGCCTGATCGTCTGCGGTCTTGTCGTGCATATTTCTCATCGAGATGTGCAATGTGCATGAAAAATTTCCGCGCAAACTCGTCGCATGCTGCAATCTGAACATTGGCAAGTATATGAATGCCAACGTACATGGGCGTGCGCGAGCGCCGGCGCCAATGCGACTATCCTGCGGGTTCCCGCATCCGATTCAACTCCAAGATGGAGCCAGTCCGTAATGAAAACGATCGAACGCCCAGCCGGCAGCAGTACCTCATTGGCGCACCAGGCGCGCAAAACCATCGACGCGACATCTTCTCTGCTACCGCAATGGCTGGGTAAAGGAGCCGCCCTCACTTTGGCGACTACCGGTACCAAGGTCATCGCAAGATTGGCGCGGCGCAATCCGGCAACGGCTGTGGCCATCGGCGTGATCGGGGCGGGCGTGTTGGGTTACCGCATGTACCGCAGGCGCGCGGACGAAATTTCAGCGGCGGCAGAAGCCGATCCGAGTTCGGTGGAAGTTCCAGCAGTGCGTAAACGCACGACCAAGAAAGCCGCCAATCAGCCGGAATCGGCATCCATCGACACCTGACACAGGCACCAGCTCACCTACCGTCGCGGGCTTCTTCCCTCTGGATCCATGGGCAGACCGTAACTCCTCCGACAGTATCGCAATTGCGAAAGCGCAGTTCAAAGTTGAGTGGCTTTTCGGATTCCGTTCGATCGTTCCGCTCGATCCTTATTTCAACAGGAGATAGACATGGGTTTTATCGATTTCATGAAAGACGCTGGCGAAAAGATTTTCAAGCCGGGCGAATCGCGGCGCGAAGATGCCATCGAAAAGCATCTGGCCAGCTACGGTATCAGCGGCATTACGGTAGAAGTGGATGGCGATGTCGCCAAGCTGAGCGGAACCGCCAAGGATCAGGACACACGCGAGAAAGCCGTGCTTATCGCCGGCAACATCTCAGGCATTGCCCGTGTAGACGATCAGCTCAAGGTGACTCCATCCGCGCAGGCGGCAGCGCCGGTTCCCGCACAAGGCGCTCCCTCGGTACAGACCACTCCGGCAGCCTCAAACAGCGCGACGACAGAGTGGAAATCGCGTACCTATACGGTTCAGAGCGGCGATACCCTCTCGAAAATCGCCAAGGAAATGTATGGCAACGCCAACCATTATGGCGCGATCTTCGAAGCCAACAAACCGATGCTGAAGGATCCCGACAAGATCTATCCGGGACAGGTGCTGCGTATTCCACCGAAAGATTGATTCGCGGTGCAGTATCGAAAACAGCCGGGCTTGCCCGGCTGTTCTGCATTTGGTCCCGGCGTTATTTCGACGATCGGTATCCGCTTCCGCTTTCATTTCATTTCTATGCAGGTTTCCATTCTCCGGGCATCAGCCCGTCCAGCGTCCAATCGCCAATGGCAACGCGCACCAGCCGCAGCGTCGGCAATCCGACCGCTGCCGTCATGCGTCGCACCTGCCGATTGCGGCCCTCGCGGATCACCAGCTCCAGCCACGCGTCGGGCACGGTCTTGCGGAAGCGCACCGGCGGATCGCGCGGCCACAGCGATGGCGCATCGATCAAGTCGGCCTGCGCCGGCAGCGTCATACCGTCGTTGAGTTCCACGCCGCGACGCAACATGCCGAGCTGTTCGGCCCGCGGCGCGCCTTCCACCTGCACGCGATAGGTCTTGGCCAGTTTGTGCCGCGGATCGGTGATGCGATGCGCCAGCGTGCCATCGTCGGTGAGCAGCAGCAGACCTTCGCTGTCGTGGTCCAACCGGCCGGCCGCATAAACATCGCGCGGCAGTCCGAAATCCCCGAGCGTGGGCCGCGGCGGCAGGCCCGCCTTGAGCGGACCGCTATCGGTGAACTGACACAGCACGCCGTAGGGTTTGTTGAACGCGATCAGCATGGCGCCGCTGCCGCAACCGCGCGGCGACGCGGCAGGCCTATGCTGTGCGCAGAATTCTTCGCGAGCACCGCCATGAGCCACCACGAACTCACCGCGCTCTCCACTCGATTGCTCGGCAAAACCTGGGAGCAGGCCAGCGCCGCCGAGCGCGCCGTGTTGACCCGGATCCATCGACGCGAACATATCAGCATCGCGCCTGTGCCGGGTAAGGGCGACGACCGGACATTCGGCGAACGCGTCGCCGACGGCGTCGCGCATTTCGGCGGTTCGTGGACCTTCATCGGCATCTTCATGCTGTTCCTCGGCGTGTGGGTAGCGACGAACATCTGGCTGCTGCGCGCGGACCCGTTCGATCCTTACCCTTTCATTTTCCTCAATCTGCTGTTGTCGATGCTTGCCGCGCTGCAGGCGCCGGTGATCATGATGAGCCAGAACCGCCACGCCGAACGCGACCGCGCGGCGGCGGAGCACGATTATCAGGTCAATCTGAAGGCCGAGCTGGAAATCATGGCGCTGCACGACAAGCTCGACCAGCTGCGGGTGGAGCCGTTGGAGAAGATCCTGGCGTCGCAGGGCGAACAGATCGCGCTGTTGCAGCGGTTGTTGGAAACGCGCGATCCCCCGCATCTGTAGAGCGGACTTGAGTCCGCTGCTTTGCGCCTTCCCGTTTGGGCCGCGAGCATATCCCCCTCCCCCGCGACGCGGGGGAGGGTTGGGGTGAGGGCAGCGGCCTTAAGGCCGCTCTACGAGATCCTGTTATTTCGCGCGTTTCACGAACCGCAGGGTCATGCGGTCGCTTTCGCCGATGGCCCGATACATCGCCGCGTCTTCGGCATCGTGACGGTTGGTCGGCGGCAGCGTCCACACGCCGTTGGGATGATCGGCGGTGTCTTTCGGATTCGCATTCGCTTCGCTGCGCGCGTCCAGCACGAAGCCGGCCTTCGTCGCGAGATCGATCACCAGTTGTTCGGTGAGATAACCCGACTTCTTCATTTTCTCCAGATCGGTCCCCGGCTTGGCGCGATGCTCGACCACGCCCAGCACCCCGCCCGGCTTCAGCGCGGCGTAGAAGCCGGCGAAATACGCATCGGCGGTGCCGCCGCCGATCCAGTTGTGGACGTTGCGGAACGTGAGCACGGTATCGACGCTGCCCGCCGCCGCGAATGCCGGCTGCTTGGGATCGAATGCGGCGAAGCGGACGCGATCGAACTGCGCCGGCGATTTCGCGAGGCGCGCTTTCAGATCGTCCATCGTCTTCTGCTGATAGTCGCGGCTGCGGCCTTCGGCGACCGCCATCGGGTCGGTCAGCGCCGCGATGTAGCTGCCGTCGTCGCGCAGATACGGCGCGAGGATCTCGGTGTACCAGCCGCTGCCGCCGGGCGTGATTTCGAGCACGGTTTCGTTCGCGCTCACGCCGAAGAAGCCGAGCGTTTCGCGCGGATGCCGGAACGCGTCGCGCGCGGCGTTCTTCGGATCGCGCCAGCTGCCGGCGATGGCATCGGACAGCGCGGTATCGGCGACGGGCGCCCGGCCCGCTTCCGCGGCCGTGCTCGTATTTGCATTCATGGATGTGCAGGCGCCGATCAACGGCGTGCCCAGGGCGAGGATCAGACAGCAACGCAGTGCGGACGCGGACAGATTCGACATGGCGGCGTGGAGTGTCGTCGGAAGGGGATCACAGCCTAGCGCAAATCGTCGTGGGGCTCGCGTGCCTGCGGCAGCCTCGCGGCATCGGGATACGGCGCCACATCGAAGTGTTCGCCCGCCGCCAATCGCGACTGCACATCGCGCCACCACGCGGGGTCGAAGATTTCGCCGTGTTCCTCGCACAGGCGTTTCCGCAGCGCGGGCAGGATGCCGAGGAACTGCGGAAACAGTTCCGGAAACACGTCGTCGCTCGCGGCGTACAGCCATTCGTCGAGCGGGCGGGTTTCGTCTTCCTCGCGCATCGCCGGCACCGCGCGGAACCTGCATTCTTCGACCAGGCACAGTTCGTCGTAATCGTAGAACAGCACGCGGCCGTGGCGGCTCACGCCGAAATTCTTCAACAGCAGATCGCCCGGAAAAATATTGCTTCGCGCCAGATCCTTGATCGCCTGGCCGTACTCCAGCACCGCGCGCTCGGCGGCCTGCGCCGGCGCTTCGCGAACGTACAGGTTCAACGGACGCACGCGGCGTTCGACATAGCAGTGCTTGATCAGCACTTCGTCGCCTTCCAGCTGCACGGTCTGCGCGCATTCGCGCAGCAGTTCGTCCAGCGCGGCCGGCGCGAACTGCCGTTTCGGAAAACGAAGACGCAGGAATTCCTGCGCGTCGACCAGACGCCCGACGCGATCGCGGCGGAAGACCAGCCGATACTTTTCTTCGACCTCGGCGCGCACCATGTCCTTGGGATAGGCGAAACGGTCGCGGATCAGTTTGAACACCACCGGATAGCCGCGCGGCGTGAACACCGCCATCACCATGCCGCGTTCTCCGTCGGCCAGCACGAGTTCTTCGTCGGCATGCTCACCGAGATGCTCGTCGAGATGACGAAACACCTGACGATAGCGTTCGGTCTTGCCCTGTTTGATGCGGCCGACCACGGTGAACAGTTCATCCAGCGGTTTGCGCGGCAGCAGCGCGTGAAGGAAAGCCACGACATCGCCGACGCGGTCGATATCGGCATGGAAATAGCTGCGCGAGAATCCGAACAGGATCGAAATCTGCTGGTCGTCGACGATCACCGCATCGGCGCGCACCCCGCCGGTGTCGCTGGTCAGCGCCACCACCACCGGATACGACGCGCCCGACGCGCCGTACGCGCGGCCGACCAGATAGGCGCGACGTTCGCGATAGAACGGCGTCTTCAGCATCGACACGCCGATCACGCCGCGCGACTGCAGCGCGTCCGCGACCGATCGCGCGCTGGCATCCAGATCCACCCAGCCGTTGACGTAGGCGAGGTCGCGGAAGATGCCGCGCCAGACGCCGGCGGCATCGCGATCGAAGGGATGATGGCGCAGCTCGCCGGGGCAGGCGGGGTCGCCGGTCGGCACGATCTCCAGAGCCAGGAACTCCACGTCCGGCGCGACGCCGTCGATCTGGAAGAACCGCCGCGCCAGCGAGTTGTAGAAGGTCTTGTACAGCTCGCGATCCGGCAGCGCGGCGATGCGCAGGGCGTAGGCCGCGCGGATGGCGCGCCACAGCGGCCGCGAACGCACGCGCTCTTCCAGCAGCGATTCCAGCCGGCCCAGGGTTTCGCGCACGCAGGTTTCGTACAGATCGATGCGCGCGGTGGCGTCGGTCTGCGCCTGCCGCCAGTCGCGGCGTTCGAAACGCTTGCGCGCGCGTCGGGTGACGTCGGAGAAGCGCGCGTTGTAGTCGTCGAAGCCGTCGGCGATGCGCGCGGCCGCGCGCAGCGCGGGGTCGGGTGGGCGGTGTTCGGATCGCGTCGACATGCCCGGAGTGTACGTCAGCGGATGCGGCTCGATGCGTCCTGGCGAACGCGGATGGACGCGTCGGATTCGCAGTCGGTGAGACGCCGGGAACCTATGATTCTCGCACGCCGAAAGACACACGGAACGTCTGCAAAACAAGGTTTTTCTTCCTGATCCGCAGCGCCGCGGTCGCAGTCCGCGAGACGGCCCGGGAAGACAATGAACGCTCGGTCCGCAAGGATGCGTCAAGGACAGGGGAGGCCCGGATCGCAGCCGTCGAGGCGCGGCCGGGAGCGCCTCCTCCGGCACAAGGATGTGCCGCCGGGCACCCGATGCGACCGATGGCGTGTGCCCACTGGCGCGCATGCAGACCCGTTCGTTGCCGGACATCGCCATCGATGCCGGCCGCGTTCGTTGCGCACGTCCCGCATCCACCGCCTGTGCCGACACGACAACACCACCCTGCGCTTCATCCCACACCCGAAGGAGTGACCCATGTACCTGTTCAAGACCGAAATGCTGTTCCTGGAACCGCCTCGAACGCGATTCGCCTACGGCCTGCGCGGTCCGCGTCTGCGGCGCTATGGCCGGCGGGCGTTGCCGCGTCTGGACGCAGCGGATGCGGATGCTTCCGTGCGGGCCGGAATCGTCGACATCACCGAAACCATCGCCGCGATGCCCGCACCCGTCGTCGGCCGTGCGGCCTGAATGCGCCGGGAACCGCTGCGCTGCGCCGAAAGGCAGCCGTCATATCCGGCGTTTATCCTGCGCGCCGCGCCGGAAGGACCTGTTCCGCGCTTATCCCCCCAAGGAGTGTCACCCCCATGCGTTTGTTCAAGAGCGAAATGATCTTCATGCCTTCGTCGTCCCGGACGACCCGACCGCGCTACGGCGGCCGCGGCCCGCGCCTCATGCGCGCACTTGTCGACCAGCCTGTCCGCAGCGCCTCGATCTGCATCCTGAATCCCGCGGATCCCGATGCCTGCGTATGCGGGAGCCGCAATACTGCCTGGCCGACGGACTGTGAGCTGGGCCAGGCGGCCTAGTCGCAGCGACCGGCGCAGGCCCACGCGTAAATTCCATGTTCCAGAAACCACAAACCCGGCTTCCGCCGGGTTTGTGCTGTTGACCTGCCGCTGCGCGAGCGCGACGTGGTTCAGGTGCCCGGCTTGAAGCCGATGGTGCGGCGGGTGGTGACCGGCGACGCCACCGGCTGGAACCGCCAGCGTTTGACGGCCGCCACCGCTTCGCGGTCGAACACGCGCGGCGGGGTGCCGCGGACGACGCGCGCGGCACTGACCGAACCGTCGGTGGACACCGTGAACTCGACCAGCACTTCGCCCGACTGCCCGGCGCGCAGGGCTTCCGGCGGGTATTTCGGCGAAGGCGTGCTGATTGCGCGCAGATCGCTGGCGCTGGCGCTGGCCGGGGTCGGTCGCGCGGCTTCCACTTGGCGGGCAGCCTCGGCCTGACGGTTGGCTTCGGCCTGGCGGGCAGCCTCGGCCTGACGATTGGCTTCGGCCTGGCGGTTGGCCTCGGCCTGGCGTGCGGCTTCGGCCTGCTGCGCCTGCTGACCCGCGAGGCGTTCCGCGGCCACGCGCTGGGTTTCTTCCTGCGCCTTCTTGCGGTCTTCCTCAAGCTTGGCCAGACGCGCCTTCTCGGTTTCGGCGTCGACTTCGGTCTGCTGCTGACGCTGGGCGAAACTGGTCTGGGCGTCGGTGAGCGACTGTTTCAGGCGCGGCAGCGCAGGCGCGGCCTTGTCGGTTTTTTCCATCAGCGCATACAGGCGCTGGGCTTCGGCGAAATCGTCGCGGGCGATGCTCTGCTCGGCGGCGATCAGCGCGTAGGGCATCAGGTCGGTCAGAGCGCTGGCGACCGCGGCGTCGTTCGGCTGCTTGTCGCGCAGGGCAAGGTAGTACTCCATCGCATTGTTGCTGGCGGGGGCGTACATGCGCTGTTCGGTCTGGGCGGCACGGGCGGCTTCGCGCAGCTGGTCGACGCTCATCGCCGCGACCTGCGCGGAAATGGCGGGCGCCGGGGCAGCTTGAACCGGCTGGGCGGCGGGGTCGGGCTGGGCGGCGGGGTCGGTTTCCGCCTTGTCGCCGCCGCAAGCGGCGATGGCCAGCACCAGGGCAGCGGACAGCGCGGCGTAACGGAAGCCGTTGCGGAACGGACGGAAGGACTTGGAAGCGGTGTCTTGGACGGCGGACATCACGATGGTTTCCCTGGCTGGCTGGAGTCATGGTTCGCAAGCACATCCTGTGCCAGCTCACCCCCTGTCGCGGCACTCGTATCCCCAAGGCCGCGTTCGTTCTACTTTCCGATACAAAAGCTCGAAAAAATGTGACCGAGTAAGTCATCTGGCGCAAGTCTGCCGGTGATTTCACCCAGCGCATCGTGGCCGGCGCGCAGCGACTCGGCGGTCAGCTCCAGCATATCCCCATCCAGCTGCTGCCGCGCGGCGGCCAATTCCTGCGCGGCGCGGCGCAAAGCGTCGACCTGGCGCCCGCGCGCGCTGAACGCGCCTTCGGTGCCTTCGCCTTCGCCAGCGGCAAGGGCGCGAAGCCGGGCGTGGAGGAGATCCAGCCCCGCGCCGGTCCGCGCCGACACCCGCACCGCGTCGTCTTCATGCCGTTCGACCGGCGGCGGCTCGACGGGCAGGCCGGCCAGCAGGTCGGTCTTGTTGAGCACCCAGAGCCGCTGCGGCACGTCCGCGATCGCCTCGGCGACCGCAGCGCGGCCGGCCGCGACCTCACGGGCATCCAGCACCACGATCGCCAGATCCGCGCGGGTCAGTTCGGATTCGGCGCGGCGCATGCCTTCGCGCTCGATGGTGTCGCCGCCCGTACGCAGGCCAGCGGTATCGACCAGGGTCAGCTCGACGCCATCCACGCGCACGGTTTCGCGCAGCAGATCGCGGGTAGTGCCGGCGATATCGCTGACGATGGCGCGCTCGCTGCCGGCCAACGCATTCAGCAGCGAACTCTTGCCGGCGTTCGGCGGGCCCACGATCACCGCGTGCAGGCCGTCGCGCAGCTTCCGGCCGCGCTCGGCTTCGCGCAGCAGCGCATCGAGATCGACGGCGGCCTGCGCCAACCCGCGACGCAGCGCTTCGCCGCCCAGCGTATCCAGCGGTTCGTCGACGAAATCGATCGCCGCTTCCACGTGGATGCGCAATCGCAGCAGAGCATCTGCCAGCGCATCGACGCGACGCGAGAACACGCCGTCGAGCGAACGCCGTGCCGCACGTGCCGCGCGCGCGTCGCCGGCAGCGATGAGGTCGGCCACCGCTTCGGCCTGGGCGAGATCGAGTTTTCCGTTGAGGAAGGCGCGTTCGCTGAACTCGCCCGGCCGCGCCATGCGCGCGCCCAGCGCGCAGCAGCGGTCGAGCAGCTGGCGCAATACCGCTGGGCTGCCGTGCGCCTGCAGCTCGACTACGTCTTCGCCGGTGTAACTCGCAGGCGCCTTGAAGTAGAGGGCAATGCCGTCGTCGAGCGTCTCGTCGCGTTCGTCGTGGAACCGGGCGTAGTGCGCGTGACGCGGGATCAGCGATTTCGTGCAGATGCTTTCCGCGATCGCGAGTGCGTGCGAACCGGAGATGCGCACGACGCCGACGCCGCCGGTACCGGAAGCGGTGGCGATGGCGGCGATGGTGTCCTGGCTGTGCATGGTTTCAAACGTCGACCGTGGCGCCGAGCTGGAAAATCGGCAGGTACATCGAGAACAGGCACACCATCGGCAACGCGAAACCGATGCCGACGCCGAGCAGCAGCGCGACGATGCCGCGGCGCTTGTCGTCCGGCGTGCGCACGCGCACGAACGACGACAGCACCGGCACCAGCAGCGGCAATACCCACAGAAACCCGCCGCCCTGCACGAAGAGCCGGGTGAGCCAAGGCAGTTCGGCACCGAAATTCTGCAACATGTCGACGAAGGCCGTGGGGATCATGTAAGCGGCGACCACGCCGACGATGGCCACGGCGATGCCGATGACCAGCAGCAGGGTATTGGCGGAGTTCCGCATGCAGGTTCCTTGATCGATGGATGACAGGCATTACAGCGGATTCTGCACGAATTGCCGATCGCGCAACGTCCATAAACACGAAGCCCGCCTTGCGGCGGGCTTCGTTGCGTGCGGGATGCCGCAGGTTACGCTTTCTCCAATGCCGCAGGCGTCGACTTGTCGCCGTAACGCCGCATCATCCACATCTGCTGGAGCAGGCCCAGCGCACCGTTGGTGACCCAGTACAGCACCAGACCGGCGGGGAAGAACGCGAACATCACGCCGAAGATCAGCGGCATGAACTGGAACATGCGCGCCTGGATCGGATCGACGCCGACCATCGGCGAGAGTTTCTGCGTGAACCACATCACCGCCATGTTGATGGCCGGCAGGATGAAATACGGGTCGCGCGCGGTCATGTCCTGGATCCACAGGATCCACGGCGCCTGGCGCAGTTCCACCGATTCGATCAACACCCAGTACAGCGCCAGGAACACCGGCATCTGGATCAGGATCGGCAGACAGCCGCCGGCCGGATTGATCTTCTCTTTCTTGTACAGCTCCAGCATCGCGGTCTGGAACTTCTGCTTGTCGTCGCCGTAGCGTTCCTTCAGCTGCTGGATGCGCGGCTGGAACTTGCGCATCTTCGCCATCGATTTGTACTGCGCGGCCGACAGCGGATACAGCGCCAGCTTGATCAGCAGCACCAGCAGCACGATCGCCCAGCCCCAGTTGGCGGTGAACCCGTGCAGCTTCCCGAGCAGCCAGTGGATGGGATCGGCGAGGAAGGTGAAATAACCGTAATCGAGGGTCAGTCCGAAACCGGGCGCCTGCGCCGCGAGCTTGTCCTGCAGCTTCGGACCGATCCACAGTTTCGCTTCGGTGCTGGTCTGGGTGCCGGGCGCGACGGTGAAACGCGGGCCGGTGGCGGTGATGCCGAACTGGTTCCCAGCGCTGACCAGGTCGAACCTGGCCTGCTGGTTCGCCTGCGGGATCCAGCCGGTGAAGAAATAGTGCTGAAGCAGCGCGATCCAGCCGCCGTCGGTGGTGACCTTGATCGGACCGTCGTCGACGTAATCGTCGTAGGCGCGCTTCTGGTACTTCTCGGCCGGCGTGTACCAGACCGCGCCGTTGAAGCTGAAGGATTCCGGATTGGTCATGCCGCGCTTGATCACGTGCGGCACGCGCGACAGGTAGCGATAGACATCGCCGGTCCACGGCCGGTTGCCGTGGTTGACGATGTCGTCGCGCACCTTCAGCGCGTACTCGCCGCGGGCGAGGGTGTAGGTGCGGCGGATGGTCACGCCGTCGGCGCCGGTCCAAAGATAGTGCGCGCTGATGTCCTTGGCGCCATCGGCGAGCTTGAGCTCGGTCGCGGATTGTTCGGCGACGAAACCGGTCTGATGGCTCGGCGCACCCTGCGCACTGCTCCAGCCGCTCTGGGCGATGTAGAAATTCTCGGCGCCGTCGTCGAACAGCCGCACCAGCGGCGCGTCGGGGGTGCGGCTGACGCGGTAATTCAAGAGTTCGGCACGATGCACATTGCCGCCGTCGAGGCTGAGGCGAAGCACGTCGTTGCTCAGCGTGACCCGCGGCGCAGCCACGGGCGCGGCGCCGACCTGGGCGACAGGCGCGCCGGGCACGGCGGCTGTCGGAACGGCAGCCGGGACGGCGCCAGGCGCGACCGGCACCGGAAGACCCTGCGGCTGCACGGTGGGCGCGGTCGCGGCCTGCGCGCTGGCGGACGTTTCCGGCGGAGATTTCTGTTCCTTGTTCCACTCCATCCACAGGATGGTCGCCACCATCAGCCAGGCGAAAATCAGAAAGGTGCGCAATTGGTTCATGAGGCTGACGGACTCGTCGCGCCGTTGGACACGGGCGCAGGGGGCGGAGGAGGGGAAGCGGGCGGCATTGTGCCGCTCGCGGGGGATGGGGGCAACGCGGCGCGGCGCAAGGCCTGCCGGAAAGCCTGTTCGAAGGCGGCCACCAGCTCCGGCCCGGTGGCGCGCGCGGCCGGCGGGCGGGCGACAACGACATAGGCGCCTGCGGCCATCACGGCACGATGACGACGGAAGTGATCGCGCAGCACACGCTTGATGCGGTTACGGATCACCGCACGGGGACTGACCTTGCGCGAGACCGCGAGGCCGAGACGGGCTTCGCGACCATCGCCGAGATAGTGCACCGCGAGGATGGGTGTAGCGGCCCGGCTGCCGCGCGCGAACACCGCGTCGAATTCCGGACGCGCGCGTACCCGCGCGGTGCGCGGGTAGCGGGCAATGCCTTTTACGCTGGAATGCTCACTGCTCATGAACGACGGCCGTTCATGCCGGAAGCATGCTGCCTGTGGCTTTGTATCGGCGGCGACGGGCGCATCGCCGGTCGCCGGGCCGAAACGATCAGGCGGTGAGGCGCGTACGACCTTTGGCGCGACGACGGGCAAGGATCTTGCGGCCGTCGGCGGTCTTCATGCGGGCACGGAAACCGTGGTCGCGCTTACGCTTGAGGTTGCTGGGCTGATAGGTGCGCTTGGTGGCCATGGGTCGGGCTCGATGACGTGTTGCGTTGAGGTGCGGGACGGCGCGACTGCGCCGAAGCGCAAAGCCTTAACCGCAAGAACCGGCAATTATGCAGGCGCGGCGGCGGGTCGGGCAAATCCAGCGGGTCTGTCCATGCCTCCGTCCATGAGCCCGTCCACCGATGTGTCGATACCGACGGCGGGTGCGGGGGGGCCGGCACGGTGGTAGTCTGCCCCACTCCCTGCCGACTTCGCGCGCCACGCCAACCGAACGCGTTCGGGGCGATCGTTTGCGGGGTTCGACCTGTTCCTCTGCTCGTCTCAAGCGAAGCGCGACAAGAAAATTCGATGGATGCCTGGCCCCGCTGTCTCGAACACCTCGAAGCCGAACTGCCGCTCGAGGAAGTACAGACCTGGCTGAAACCGCTGCAGGCCCGCCTGCGCGACGACGGTCTGGTGTTGTACGCCCCGAACGCTTTCGTGCGCGACGCGGTGCAGAGCCGTTATCTGCCGCGGATCAGCGAATTGCTGGGGCACTACGCCGGCAACGGTGCGGTGTCTCTGGAAGTGGGTTCCGTTTCGCGGCCCACGCTGGCCCAGCCCAGCCCGACCCAGACGCTGGCGGCCACCCGCGCACCGGCTGCAGAGTTCGCCGGTAACCTCGACAATCACTACAGCTTCGACAATTTCGTCGAGGGCCGCAGCAACCAGCTCGGCCGCGCCGCGGCGTGGCAGGCGGCGCAGAAACCCGGCGACCGCTCCCACAACCCGCTGCTGCTGTACGGCGGCACCGGCTTGGGCAAGACCCACCTGATGTTCGCCGCCGGCAACGAAATGCGCCGGCAGAACCCGGGCATGCGCGTGATGTATCTGCGCAGCGAACAGTTCTTCAGCGCGATGATGAAGGCGCTGCAGGACAAGACCATGGACGCTTTCAAGCGCCAGTTCCAGCAGGTCGACGCGCTGCTGATCGACGACATCCAGTTCTTCGCCGGCAAGGACCGCACCCAGGAAGAGTTCTTCCACACCTTCAACGCGCTGTTCGACGGCCGCCAGCAGATCATCCTGACCTGCGACCGCTACCCGCGCGAGGTCGAAGGGCTGGAACCGCGGCTGAAGTCGCGTCTGGCGTGGGGGCTGTCGGTGGCGATCGAGCCGCCGGACTTCGAGACCCGCGCCCAGATCGTGCTGAGCAAGGCCCGCGAACGCGGCGTCGCGCTGCCCGAGGATGTGGCACTGCTGATCGCCAAGAAGATGCGCAGCAACGTGCGCGACCTCGAAGGCGCGCTCAACACGCTGGCGGCGCGGGCCAACTTCACCGGCCGCACGATTACCGCGGAATTCGCCCAGGAAACCCTGCGCGATCTGCTGCGCGCGCAGCAGCAGGCGATCAGCATCGCCAATATCCAGAAGGCCGTGGCAGACTACTATGGTCTGCAGATCAAGGATCTGCTGTCCAAGCGCCGGACCCGCTCGCTGGCCCGTCCGCGGCAGGTGGCGATGGCCTTGGCGAAAGAGTTGACCGAACACAGCCTGCCGGAGATCGGCGACGCCTTCGCGGGACGGGACCACACCACGGTCCTGCACGCCTGTCGTCAGATCAAGTTGTTGAGGGAAAGCGACGGCAAGCTGCGTGAGGACTGGGACAAACTGATTCGCAAACTCAGCGAATGAGCCGTCTCAAAACATGAGAACAGGATGGAGACAAGTTGTGGATAAGTGCGGCGCGGTCACGGCACGGTAAAGTTGACCACAGGTCTTCCCCATCCGGCCACAGCGCTTGTACAGACTTTGGCGAGGCTATAAACCGCAATAAAATCAGAAGCTTGGAGCTGTTACCCCCGGCTTTTGGAAACACCATCACCACCAGCTTTTAAGATTTATATACTTCTTTGAAGCTTGATACTTTCGCAGTTAGACCGGAACACCGGCATATTTGGGGAATCGAATCACATGCGTTTCAGTCTGCAGCGCGAAGTGCTCCTGAAGCCGCTGGCTCAGGTCGTCAACGTCGTCGAACGTCGGCAGACCCTGCCGGTCCTCGCCAACCTGCTGGCGCGGGTCGAGGGCGATCTGTTGTCGCTCACCGGTACCGACCTGGAAGTGGAAATGGTTGCACGTACCCGCGTGGACGATGCCGAGGCCGGTGAGATCACCATCCCGGCACGCAAGTTGTTCGAGATCGTCCGCGCCCTGCCCGACGGCAGCAAGGTCACGATCACCCAGGCGGGCGACAAGGTCACGGTCTCCGCGGGCCGCAGCCGCTTCACCTTGGCCAGCCTGCCGGCCAACGATTTCCCGGCGTTGGATGAAGTCGATGCAACCGAGCGCGTCAGGGTCGGCGAAGCCGGCCTCAAGGAGCTCATCGAACGCACAGCCTTCGCAATGGCTCAGCAGGACGTGCGCTACTACCTCAACGGCCTGTTGTTCGATCTGCGCGACAAGGCCCTGCGTTGCGTCGCGACCGACGGACATCGTCTGGCGATGTGCGAAGCGGTGCTGGAAGAAACCGTGCAGACCAAGCGCCAGATCATCGTGCCGCGCAAGGGCGTGCTGGAACTGCAGCGTCTGCTGGAAGGCAGCGATCGCGAGCTGGAACTGGAGATGGGCCGCAGCCACATCCGCGTGAAGCGCGACGACGTGACCTTCACCAGCAAGCTGATCGACGGCCGTTTCCCGGATTACGAAGCGGTGGTGCCGATCGGCGCCGACCGCGAAGTGAAGATCGATCGCGAAGCGTTCCGCGCCTCTCTGCAGCGTGCGGCGATCCTGTCGAACGAGAAGTACCGCGGCGTACGCATCGAAGTCTCGCCCGGCCAGCTCAAGATCAACGCCCACAATCCAGAACAGGAAGAGGCGCAGGAAGAGATCGAAGCTGAGACCAAGGTCGACAGCCTGGTGATCGGTTTCAACGTGAATTACCTGTTGGATGCACTCTCCGCGTTGCGCGACGAACATGTGGTTCTGCAGCTGCGCGATTCCAACTCCTCGGCGCTGGTGCGCGAAGCCAGCAGCGAGAAATGCCGCCACGTCGTCATGCCGCTCCGCCTTTGATGCCGATCAACCGCTTCATTGGCCTGTTCCACGTGAAACATAAGAATCGCCCGGGCCTGCCCGGGCGTCTTTCTTTGGGTCTGCAGGATCATGGAAGGTTGCCCTTGCAGCGAGAGCCGGCATGCATGTGACCCGCCTCCAAGTATCCGGTGTCCGACGCTTGGCCGAGGTCGAACTGCGTCCTGCCCCTGGCATCAACCTGATCACCGGCGACAACGGGGCCGGCAAGACCAGTCTGCTCGAAGCCCTGCATCTGCTGGCCTATGGCCGCAGTTTCCGCGGCCGGGTGCGCGATGGTCTGATCCGCACCGGGTCGGATGCAGTCGAGGTCTTCGCCGAATGGCGCGAAGAGACCCCCAGTCGCGCCCGCCGTGCCGGACTGCGTCATTCCGGCCAACGCTGGGAGGGCCGTCTGGATGGTCAGCCCGTCGGTCAGTTGGGTGAATTGTGTGCCGCGTTGGCTGTGGTCACCTTCGAGCCCGGCAGCCATGCGCTGGTCACCGGTGGCGGAGAACCGCGCAGGCGGCTGGTCGACTGGGGTTTGTTCCACGTGGAACCCGATTTCCTTGCGCTGTGGCGCCGCTATGCGCGGGCCCTCAAGCAGCGCAATGCCCTGCTCAAGGCGCGTGTCCGCGACCAGCAGCTGGACGTTTGGGATCATGAGCTGGCCGAGGCCGGAGAGCCATTGACCCGCCGCCGCCAGGCCTATCTCGACGATCTGGAGCCCGTTCTGGAGGCCATGGCCGGCGAACTGGCGCCTGCCCTGGGTCGCGCCAGTCTGTTCTTTCAGCCCGGCTGGTCCCGCGATAGCCTCTCGTTGGCCGACGCGCTGCTGGTGGCGCGGGATCGCGACCTCGCCAACGGTTTCACCTCGGTCGGACCGCATCGCGCCGATTGGCGTATCGATTACGCCGCCCTGCCGGGTCGGGAAACGCTGTCCCGCGGTCAAGCCAAGCTCACCGCGCTCGCGGTGCTGCTGGCGCAGGCGGAACGGCACGCCGTCGCCTGCGGCGATTGGCCGGTGGTTGCCTTGGACGATCTCGCATCTGAACTGGATCGCCACCATCAGCGCCGGGTGTTGGAGCGTCTATTGGCGTCCGGCGCACAGGTCTTCATCACCGGCACCGAATCGCCCGCTGCCTTGCCAGCGCTGGAAGCTCCGGTGCGGATGTTTCACGTGGAACAGGGCAAGGTCGAGTCGCAGGATGGATGATGCATGCATGGCGCTTTGTCTATGGATGGTTACGACGACAACACCGGATCCCGTTGCAGGCAGTCCCGAGCCCGAGTACCGATGCTCATGACATGTCATTGAATTCCATACGATTATGCGTCGTCTTCTTTTTTGTTGGCCCATGTGGCGGTTGTGCCATGCGTGAAGCTGTATGCGGACGGCCAGAGTGGAGGCGGTACTTGAGGTCGGCTCCGGTGTGACTGGGGGCGGCCTCCGTTTGCGCTGATCGACTGCTGCAGGCAGCAGCCAAGGACTAGACATGTGGACCTCCGACATCGTCCAGCGGTATTTCCAGCCGCAACCCTGGAGACCGACAAGACCGAGAACGACAACGTCACCGGATCCGCCATCCGTCTGCAGCGCCACCCAATGGCAGGCAAGGTCGAGGTCGAATGGAAAGGTGCCCGCGCCTACTTCACCGATGTCCGCCGCAAGCTCGCCTGCAGTCTGAATGGCCCGGCTCGCAGACGGGCAGCAGCGGGCTGCAGACACGATGTCCCGAGGGGCTCGGAAAGCCACCCAGAACGCCGCACAGCGCCCTCAGGCACGGTCCGGACCGTCGTCGCGGCCACAGGCCACGATAAGCCTGTCCAGGCCTGTCCGCGCCGTCCCAGGCGCGCCGCGCTATAATTCTGGGTTCGAACCCTATAGCTAATGTGTCGTGCGCCCCGGGCGCGCGTCCATCAGCCGTGCAGTAGACGTCCCGATAGCCGCACCAGCAGCCGAAAGAAGCGAATGACCGACGATACCCAGCAGCCCGCCGCGCCGAACAACACCTACGACTCCAGCAAGATCACCGTGCTCCGCGGCCTGGAAGCCGTGCGCAAGCGACCGGGCATGTATATCGGCGATGTCCACGACGGCACCGGTCTGCATCACATGGTCTTCGAAGTGGTGGACAACGCGATCGACGAAGCGCTGGCCGGGCACGCCGACGATGTGTTCGTCACCATCCACGAAGACGGTTCGGTGTCGGTCTCCGACAACGGCCGCGGCATTCCGGTCGACATCCACAAGGAAGAGGGCATCTCGGCGGCGGAAGTCATCATGACCGTGCTGCACGCCGGCGGTAAGTTCGACGACAACAGTTACAAGGTCTCCGGCGGCCTGCACGGCGTGGGCGTGTCGGTGGTGAATGCGCTGTCGGAACATCTGTGGCTGAACATCTGGCGCGACGGCCATCACTACCTGCAGGAATACGCGCTGGGCGAACCGCTGTTTCCGCTGAAGCAGGTCGAAGCGTCCAGCAAGCGCGGAACCCTGCTGCGCTTCAAGCCGGCGGTGGAGATCTTCACCGACGTCGAATTCCATTACGACATCCTCGCCAAGCGTCTGCGCGAGCTCTCGTTCCTCAATTCGGGCGTGAAGATCACGCTGACCGACGAGCGCCCCAACGAACGCGGTGAGACGCGGCGAGACGTCTTCCAGTACGAAGGCGGCATCCGCTCGTTCGTCGAGCATCTGGCGCAGCTGAAGACGCCGCTGCACCAGAACGTGATCTCGGTCAGCGGCGAAATGAACGGCATCGTGGTCGACGTGGCCCTGCAGTGGACCGATGCGTATCAGGAAACGATGTTCTGCTTCACCAACAACATCCCGCAGAAGGACGGCGGCACGCATCTGATCGGGTTTCGCGCCGCGCTGACCCGCACGCTGACCCATTACATCGAACAGAACGGCATCGCCAAGCAGGCGAAAGTCACGCTCACCGGCGACGACATGCGCGAAGGCCTGATCGCGGTGCTGTCGGTGAAAGTGCCCGATCCCAGCTTCTCCAGCCAGACCAAGGAAAAACTGGTCAGCTCCGAAGTCAGGCCGGTGGTCGAAACCACGTTCGGCGC
>JBKJTC010000268.1:0-20974 GCA_046590925.1 Lysobacteraceae bacterium
CTGGCACAAAAGTTCAAAGCCAATGGCTGCGCGATCAGAGCGACCGCGAGGCCTGCGAGCAGCGGGAGCGGCGCCATGCGCCCAACACCCGATGCCATCGCAAATATCGTTATGACCACTACCCACTTCAGGCCGGTGCCCAGCACCAGCTTCAACAGCGCCGTCCGCGCCGTCACCACACCGCCGCCCAGCGCGACATTCGCGGCCAGAGCGCTTCCCGACACCACACCGGCCCCGCCCACAAGCACCGCCAGCGAAGCAGGCCAGCCCGACACCAGGAAGATCGACGCCACCAGCGCTACAGCGGCCATCTGGTAGGCCGCTGCCCGCAAAACGGCGTGGCGGCCAGCAGCGACAGAATTCAGCACGCGGCACCCGGGAGTTGGCGGAGACGCCGGGATGACCGGTCCCAAGACCGAGACTGGAACGAAAACCACCCCGCGAAGCCGCAAAAGTATAACAGTCCGCGGTTTTGCGGGGCAACCGCGGCGCACCCGGCACCAAGGCGGTGGCGACAGGCGAAAACCATCGATCCGGTCGCAAAAAACGCCCCCTTCACCCGCGGCGAACGGCCGCCGGCGACTCATCGTCCGCGGCGGCCGCCCGGGAGCAGCTCTGGCCGCGTCGTGCATCTGGGCGCCTACCGGGAACTTCCGCGAAGCAACCCCGGTCCTTTATATGCACCTGCGACGCTCCTTCTTCGTCGTCCCTCGGCGACAGCAGGTTCCGAAGCCCCGGCCCCCAGCCGGGGCTTCGTCTTGCCAGGCACATCCTGTCCGGAGCAGGCCTCAGCCGGCCAACGCCCAGTCGGCGGCGGCTTCGGCGTGGATGCGGGCGGTGTCGAACAGCGGCACGCTGGCATCGGTCGCGCCCACAAGCAGACCGATCTCGGTGCAGCCCAGGATCACGCCCTGCGCACCGCGCGCGACCAAATCAACCATGACCGCCCGATAGTCGTCGCGCGAGGCATCGACGATCCGGCTCAGGCACAGTTCGTCGTAGATCACCCGATGCACGCGTTCGCGCTGCGCCGCATCGGGCGTGAGCACCGCGATTCCGGCCGCTTCGATGCGTTCGCGATAGAACGCCTGCTCCATCGTGAAGCGGGTGCCGAGCAGCGCCACGCGGGTCAGCCCGGCGGCACGGATGCGCTGCGCGGTGGCGTCGGCGATGTGCAGCAACGGGATGTCGACCGCAGCCTCGATCGCCGGAGCGACGAGGTGCATGGTGTTGGTGCAGACCACGATGGCCTCGGCGCCCGCCAGGCGCAACCCGCGAGCGGCGTCGGCCAGCTGTGCGCCGGCCGCTTCCCAGTCGCCGGCGTGCTGCAGCGCCTCGATTTCGGCGAAGTCGACGCTGTGCAGCACCAGCTTCGCCGAATGCAGGCCGCCGAGACGTTCGCGCACGCGTTGGTTGACGATGCGGTAGTACGGCAGCGTCGATTCCCAGCTCATACCGCCGATGAGGCCGAGCGTGCGCATCGGCTTATTTTTTCTTCGGGATGTAGAGGTCGGTGATGGTGCCGTCGAACACTTCCGCCGCCATACCCACCGATTCGCTGAGCGTGGGATGCGGGTGGATGGTGTGGCCGATGTCGGCCACCTCACAGCCCATCTCGATGGCGAGCGCGACTTCGGCGATCAGGTCGCCGGCATGCACACCGACGATGCCACCGCCGACGATGCGATGGCTGGCTTCGTCGAAGATCAGCTTGGTGAAGCCTTCGGTGCGGCCGATGCCGATGGCGCGGCCCGAAGCGGCCCACGGGAACTTGCCGACGCCGACCTTCAGCCCCTTGGCCTTCGCCTCGGTTTCGGTGATGCCGACCCAGGCGATTTCCGGGTCGGTATAGGCCACCGACGGAATCACCCGGGCGACCCATTCTTTCTTCTCGCCGGCAGCCACTTCGGCGGCGAGTTTGCCTTCGTGGGTGGCTTTGTGCGCCAGCATCGGCTGGCCGATGATGTCGCCGATCGCGAAGATGTGCGGCACGTTGGTGCGCATCTGCCGGTCGACATTGATGAAGCCGCGCTCGGTGACCGCGACGCCGGCCTTGCCGGCATCGAGCTTGTTGCCGTTCGGTGTGCGGCCGACGGCGACCAGCACGCGGTCGTAGGTGTCGCTCGCCGGGATGCTGGCGCCGTCGAACCCGCAGACGATGCCGGCCTTGGTCGCCTTGGCTTCGGTGACCTTGGTCTTGAGATGGATCGCGACGCCCTGCTTCTTCAGGCGGTCGGCCAGCGGCTTGATCAGGTCGGTATCGGTGCCGGGCATGATCTGGTCCATGAACTCGACCACGGTGACCGCGCTGCCGAGCGCGCGATACACCGTCGCCATTTCCAGGCCGATGATGCCGCCGCCGACCACCAGCAGGTTCTTCGGAATGTCCTTCAGTTCCAACGCATCGGTCGAATCCATCACCCGCGCATCGTCCCACGGGAACGCCGGCAGCTTCACCGGCTGCGAACCGGCGGCGATGATGCAGTGCTCGAAGCGGATCAGCTGGGTGCCGGCATCGCCTTGCACTTCACCAGAATGGATTTCCAACTCGTTCGGCGACACGAACTTGCCCACGCCCTGCACCACGCGCAGCTTGCGCTGCTTGGACATGCCGGCGAGGCCCTTGGTGAGCTGGCCGACGACTTTTTCCTTGTAGCCGCGCAGCGTGTCGAGCGCGATCTTCGGCGCGCCGAACTCGATGCCGTAATCCTTCGCATGCGCGGCTTCGTCGATCACGTTGGCGGCGTGCAGCAGCGCCTTCGACGGAATGCAGCCGACGTTGAGGCAGACGCCGCCGAGCGCGGCGTAGCGCTCGACCAGCACGGTGTCGAGGCCGAGATCGGCGCTGCGGAACGCAGCGGTGTAGCCGCCGGGGCCGGCGCCGAGGACGAGCATGCGGCATTCGATGTCGGCTTTGCGGCCGGAAGGAGGAGCGCCCTCACCCGCCGTGCTGCGCACGGCGGACTCTCCCGCAGGCGGGAGAGGTGAAGAAGCCTGCGCCTCACCCCTTCCCCCGCCTGCGAGGGAAGGTTGGGATGGGGGTGTCGACGCAGGAGCGCCCTCACCCGCCGCGCTGCGCGCGACGACCTCTCCCGCAGGCGGGAGAGGTGATCCGGCGGTTTCGGCGGTCTCCAGGACAGCGATGACGCTGCCCTCCGACACGCTGTCGCCCAGCTTGACCTTTAATTCTTTCACCACGCCCGCAGCGGACGATGGCACTTCCATCGTCGCCTTGTCGGATTCGAGGGTCACCAGCCCCTGGTCCTTGGCGACCGTATCGCCGATCGCAACCAGAATCTCGATCACCGGAATACCGTCGAAATCGCCGATGTCGGGAACGCTCACTTCGATCCGCTGGGGCATCACCCACTCCTGCTCGATTCAATGTTGGGACCGGGCGTCGCCGTCGGGCGTCGCCTCGGATTGTGCGCCGGTCTCGCGCGCGATTTCATTTTCGACGTCGATTACAGCGTCGTTTTCCACATCCGCTACTGGCGGCGGCACGATTTCGCCACGCCGGGGCGCATCGATCCCGTCGCCGGCCCGCAAGGCACGCAGCAGCGCAAGCGCGTCGTCGCCGTGTCGGCCGAACAGACTGCGGATATGCAGATCCTGCTGCGGGAACGGGATTTCGATCCCATGCCGCTCAAGTGCGCTGTGCAGTGCCCATAGATACGCCGCCTTGACAGCACCGGGTCGTTTGGTGGCCTCCGCGGTCAGCCATACCACAAGCTCGAAATTCAGGCTGCTGTCGCCGAACGCCGCCAGCCAGACCTGGGGCTTGCGCGCGCCATCAAGATCGCCTGTGAACGGCACCTCGGCAGCGGCTTCCAGTGCCGCCCGCTTGACCTCGTCTTTGGACACGCCGTAGGCGACGCCGAAAGGAATGCGTACCCGGCGCGAACCATCGCGCAGCGTCCAATTCACGACCCGGCCGGTGACGAACTCGGCATTCGGGACCAGGATGTCGATATTGTCGTTGGTGGTGATGCGGGTGGCGCGGATCTTGATGTCACGCACTTCGCCGTGGATGCCGGATTCGAGTTCGACGAAATCGCCGACCTTCAGCGAACGGTCGAACAGCAGGATCAGCCCGGAGACAAAATTGCTGAAGATCGCCTGCAGACCGAAGCCCAGGCCGACGCCGATCGCACCGGCAAAGATCGAGAGCTTGCCGATCGGGACGCCGGCGACTTCCAGCGCGACCATCGCTCCCAGCGCCAGCAGCACGTAATGCGCCACTCTGGAGACGGTGTAGATGGCCGCCATATTGGCCTGTTCGCGGCCACGGGCATAACGCGTGAGCGAGCGCCGGATCAGCGCCGAGATCATCCATGCAACGACGATCGCCAGGATCGCCGCGAGGAGGCCGCCGACGGTGATGTCGAGGCCCGCGAACTTCAACAGCTTGTAACCAAGCAGCGATTCCACGTCGGCGACACCGCGGTCGGCGGCGCGCTGTGCGACTTCGCCGACGCGGTCTCCGGCGTTCGCGATCTTCTCGCCGGCACCCTGTGCGGTCATCGTGTTACAGCAGTACGCGGCGCATATCGGCGAGCAATTGCGCCAGATATGCGGTGAAGCGCGCAGCGGATGCGCCGTCGATCACGCGGTGGTCGTAGGACAGCGACAGCGGCAGGATCAGGCGCGGCGCGAACTGCTTGCCATCCCACACAGGTTTGATCGCCGACTTGGAGACGCCGAGGATCGCGACTTCCGGCGCGTTGACGATCGGCGTGAAGCTGGTGCCGCCGATACCGCCGAGCGAGCTGATCGAAAAGCAGCCGCCGCTCATCTCGGCCGGGCCGAGTTTGCCGTCGCGGGCTTTCTTCGCGAGTTCGCCGGTTTCCTGCGCGATCTGGATCACGCCTTTCTTGTCGACATCGCGCACCACCGGCACCACAAGACCGTTCTGGGTGTCGGCGGCGAAACCGACGTGGAAATACTTCTTCAACACCAGAGTGCCGCCGTCGGCATCGAGCGATGCGTTGAAGTCGGGATATTTCTGCAGCGCAGAAGTCACGGCTTTCATCAGGAATGCCAGCATTGTCAGCTTGATCCCCGTCTTCTCATTCTCTTTGTTCAATGCGACGCGCAGTGCTTCCAGATCGGTGATATCGGCGTCGTCGTGCTGGGTGACGTGCGGAATCATCGCCCAGTTGCGCGCGAGGTTGGCACCGGAAATTTTCTTGATCCGCGGCAGTTCGCGGGTTTCGATGTCGCCGAATTTGGAGAAGTCGATTTTGGGCCATGGCAGGAGGTTGAGACCGCCGCCGTTGCCCATCGAGGCCGAAGCCGCTCCTGAGCCGCCGCCCTGAAGTGCGGATTTGACGAACTGCTGCACGTCTTCCTTGCTGATCCGGCCGCCGCGGGCGCTGCCGGCGACGCGGGCCAGATCGACGCCGAGCTCGCGGGCGAACAGGCGCACCGCCGGGCTGGCGTACGGGACTTTCTCGGGCAGCACCGCGTCGGCTTCGAAACGCACCGGCGGCAGACCGGCGCCCATCGGCGCGGCACTCACAGGCGCCGGTGCCGGTGGAGAGGTGACAGGTGCGGGCGCCGCGGGGGCCGGAGGCGGTGCCGGCGCAGCCACCGCAGGCGCCGCAGCTGATGGTGCGGCCGCAGCGGTATCGGCCGCTTCGATGATCGCGACGACGCTGCCTTCGGACAGATTGTCGCCAAGCTTGACCTTGAGCTCGCGGACGACGCCGGCGAACGGCGCGGGCACTTCCATCGTCGCCTTGTCCGATTCCAGCGTGACAAGGCTCTGATCCTTGGCGACGGTGTCCCCGACGGCGACCAGAATCTCGATCACCGGAATGCCGGTGAAATCGCCGATATCGGGAACGAGGGCTTCCTTCAGATCTGTCATGTGCGCGCCTTGGGGGTCGTGCCTGCGCCGGAGGGCGGAGGGATCAGGCTATTGTGGCCGCGGACGGGCCGCGCGCCAACCACGACAGCGCGCGCGGGCGCGCAGTCGAACGGGCCGATTCCGCGAATACGTATTCAGACGCCGGCCATACTCCGGCGGATGTCGGCACGACCGGCCAGCGGCGGCTTTTCAGCAGCGGCTTTTCAAGGGCGGCTTTTCAGCTGACTATCCCGCGCGCAGCCTCGTACTGGGCGATGTAGGCCTCCACCGGCAAGCTCGCGATCAACGCGCCTATGGCCTGCAGCGGCAGATGATCAGGCTGTTTGAAACGTACGCAGCATTTCCCCATGTCCAGCGTCCTGCCGAGCGCAGCCGCGGCGTCGCGCAGCTGCCGCTCACGCTCGCTGCCGCTGTCTACGGCCATCAGATACAGCGAGCAGTTGTTCTTCTGCGCCGCCAGCCCAGCGAAGCTCAGCGGCTGCTTGTTGTAGGTGACCGGATAACGCGACAGAGGGATCTCCCAGGAAATCATCCCCCAGCGCATGGTTTCCTCATAACCGGGCGGCAGATGCGCGTTCACCACATCGCGTACCGTTGCGACCACCGCACGCCGCTCCGGCGGCAGTTCGGCGAGATAGGCGTCGATGGTTTTCGCTGCGCTGGAGACCATGTGGAGACCTTCGATGCACGTGTCGGGAATGGATTCGCGACGCTACACCTTCACCCACGCCGCGTCACCATGCCCCGCACGCCGTGCCCGATCACGACAAAGCCCGACACGGGGCCGGGCTTTGTCGTCGCATCATCGTGGGGCGTTCAGTCGCCGACCACCCGCAGCCCGAACACCAGCGACGCGCTGCTCACGTACTGGGCGCTGCCGCTGATGTTCAAGCGAATCGTGGTGGGGCTGGCGAAAAAGTCATCGGCCTGCGACGGCGTCAAGCCGTAGTTCCCGACCAGCGATTTGTGGCTGATGAAGCCGGCCATGCAAACCGAGGAATCGCGGGTGCGTTCGTTGAGGATCACACCGGGCTCCAGCGACTCCTCGAACCGCTCGGACGAAGTCATCGAGGTCAGCAACTGTCCGCCGAAAGGTGCGCCGGTGGTCGGGTCGATCAGCGACGGATCGGACAGCACCGGATTTTCGATGGTCAGGGTCGGGTTGTAGCGGAAACGGCCGGTCACGCGGGCCGCGGTCGGATTCTGGTAGGTCAGGGTCAACACCGGCGAGAACCAGTAGCACAGGAGCGAATTCGATGCGTATTTCGGCAGCTTGATGCGCGCCGCGTCGCTGAAGTTGAAGGATGTGTAGACGCCGGGCGTCGGGTCGATCTTCTCGCAGTACTCATCGGGCGAAGTCGGCTTGGGACACGTCGGCTGGAGAGTGACGAAGGCGCTGGCGAGGCCGAGCCAGCGCACGTTGCGGCCGAAACTGTCGACGTCGTAGACCTCGTCCTCGGTCACCGGATAGATCGGATCGGCGAGCTTCGCGGCGACCGGGGCGCGTTTCGCGGCCGGCGACGCGACGCGTTGACCCTGGCGCGGGGTCAGCAGGCGTTGCTGTGGATAATCGACCAGATCGGCGGAAATGCCGCGAACGGCGTCATCGCGAAAGAAAACGCCCTTCTGGGCATATGCGCTGACGGAAACGATGGCCGCGATGGCCAGGCTCAAACCAAGGACGTGACTGCGCTGCATGGTGCGTTGCTCCGGAAGATTGGGTTGCAGTCTCAGGAGAACGCGGGACATCCAACGCAGAGGACAACGGGCCGGCGCGGGGCGATCAGGGATGTTCGGCTTCCAGATGGATACGCTCGCGCCGCAACAGGTACAGGCCGCTGAGCACGATGATGGCTGCGCCGACCCAGGTCATGGCGTCGGGCAGCACGTTCCAGACGCTGAAATCGAGCAGCACGCCCCACAGCAGCGCGCTGTACTCCAGCGGCGCGATCAGCGACGCCTCGCCGCGGCGGAAGGCTTCGGTAATGGTGTATTGACCCAGCGCCCCGGCGATGCCGATGCCGGCGATCAGCCACAGGTCTGCCGCACGGATCGGCACCCAATGCGGCAGCGCCAGCAGGCCGGCGCCGACCGTCATCGACACCAGCAGCCAGACCACGATGGACTGGCTGCTGTCGGTGCGCGCCAGCACCCGCACGGTGATCGCGGACACCGCATATCCGAACGCCGCCAGCAGCACCGCCAGCCCGGCCAGACTGGCCACGCCCTCGCCGGTGGGCCGCACCACCACCATCACGCCGAGGAAGCCAATCACTATAGCGGCCCAGCGACGCGGCCCGACCCGTTCGCCGAGGATCGGCACCGACAGCGCGGTGATCAACAGGGGCGCGACGAAGAAAATGGTGTAAGCCGTGGACAGCGGCAGCGTGCGCAGGGCGTAGACAAAGGGCGCCATCATCATGATGCCGAGCACCGCGCGCAGCAGGTGCAGCGGCCAGCGCACGCGGAACAGACTGCGCACGCTCACCGTCGACAGCACCCAGACCAGCACGAACGGCAGCGAGGCGCCGCCGCGCATGGCGGAAATCTGCATCGGCGGATAGTGCGCCGTGAGCAGCTTCAAGCCGGCATCCATCAGCGCGTACAGGCCGACGGCGGCAAGCATGAACAGCGCCGCGCGCCAGCGGTGTGCGCCGGCGGCGGCGTGGGGATTCGGGGGAGTCATGCATGCAGGATGCCGGGAGTCGCCGGCCGCCGCCAGCGGTCGCACGCGACGCCCTGTTGCATCCGATGACCCGCGGGACCAGGATTCGACGTTCGTACTGCATCCGTCCCACGACTCCAAAGGCTCCGAACATGCCGATCCCGATCCACTCTGCCCGGGCCCTGCGCCTGCTCTGCCTCCCGCCGCTGTTCGCCCTGTGCCTGTCCGCCTGCGACCGCGGCGCGACCGAAGCCCCCGCCGCCGCTCCCGCAGAATCCGCACCCGCCGAGCCGACGCAGACTGTCGACACTGCGCCGGCAACGCCCGCCGCGACCGTTCCGGCCGAATTCGACCCCGCCAGCGTTCCGGAAAGCACCGCGAGCCTGCCGCCGTTCCCGTTCTTCAAAGCGCCCGACGGCCTGAAGACCGTGTTCGACGAGAAAGACCGCAACATCAACTTCGACCGCACCCACATGATCGCCGGCGACAGAATCGTCGCGGTCGAAGGCAGGATCGTCCGCGACCACTTCCAGCTGACCAATCCGGACCAGCGCGAATACAGCGCGATCGAATTCCAGCGCAATTACGAGAACGCGATCCGCGACCTCGGCGGCGTACGCATCAGCCAGGCGCAATACACAGGCGACGTGCTGCAGGCCTTCGGCGGCCGCGAAGCCGTCGACAAACACTACCTCGGCACCTGCGCCAGCGACGGCTGCGAGAACCACACCTACCTGATCCGCCAGGGCGGCAAGGAATACTGGATCCAGGTCAGCACCGGCGCGCTCCAGCACGGCTACGTCACCGTGCTGGAGCGCGAAGGCATGAAGCAATCGCTGGGTTTCCTCGACGCTTCGGCTATGAAGAAGGCCATCGACGCCGACGGCCGGGTCGCGCTGTACATCAACTTCGACGTGGACAAGGCGACCCTGCGCCCGGACGCGCAGCCGGTCGTCGCCGAAATCGGCAAGTTGCTCGGCGGCGATCCAGCGCTGAAGCTGTCGATCGAAGGCCATACCGACAACACCGGCACGCCCACCCACAACCAGGAACTCTCCACCGCGCGCGCCCGTAGCGTGCTTGGGGCACTGGTCGGCCTGGGCATCGACCCGGCGCGCCTGCAGTCCAAGGGCTTCGGCCAGGACAAACCGCTGGCCGACAACGCCAGCGAAGACGGCCGCGCGAAGAACCGCCGCGTGGAATTGGTGAAGATCTGACGTAGGGCGGGTCTCGCACCCGCCATCGCGCCGCATCCGATCGCTGCAGACAATGATCCCGGCAAGTTCGATCATCTGAAAAAACGAAATCGCCTTGATGGCGGGTACAAGACCCGCCCTACGATCGGTTACCCTGCATGCCCTGCAGCCCTTTCATCGCCGCCATGCCCTCTTTCGATATCGTCTCTGAAGTGGATCTGCACGAACTCACCAACGCCGTCGACCAGGCCAATCGCGAACTGACCACCCGCTTCGACTTCAAGGGCGTGGACGCCACCTTCGCGCTCGAAGACAGCACCGTCGCGCTCACCGCGCCCAGCGAATTCCAGCTGCAGCAGATGCAGGACATCCTGCGGATGCGGATGATCGCGCGGAAGATCGACGCCCGCTGTCTCGACGCCGGCGACGTCGACACCAACCTGGCCGGCGCGCGCCAGAAGATCAAGGTGCAACAGGGCATCGAACGCGATCTGGCGAAGAAGATCCAGACCGCGATCAAGGATGCCAAGCTGAAGGTCGATACCCAGATCAACGGCGACAAGCTGCGCGTCAACGGCAAGAAGCGCGACGACCTGCAGACCGCCATGGCCCTGCTGCGCGGCATGGAATTCGAGCGGCCGCTGCAGTTCGACAATTTCCGCGATTGAGCAGACGATGAGTCGGCAAGAGGAAAACGATCCCCAGGAACTCATCGCCACCCGCCGCTGGCTGGAGTGCGCGGTGATCGGGCTGAATCTCTGCCCCTTCGCCAAAGCGGTGTACGTCAAACAACAGGTGCGTTTCGCGCTGAGCGACGCCGAACTGCCGGAAGACCTGCTGGAAGAACTCGCCGAAGAGCTTCTGCGCCTGCGCGATACGCCCTCGGACGAGATCGACACCACGCTGCTGGTGCATCCGCGGGTGCTGACCGACTTCCTCGATTACAACGATTTCCTCGATCGCGTCGACGCGCTGATCGAAGCGCTGGATCTGGACGGCGAACTGCAGGTCGCGAGCTTTCATCCTCACTATCAGTTCGCCGACAGCGAGGCCGACGACCCGGGCAACTGCACCAATCGCGCGCCCTACCCGACCCTGCATCTGCTGCGCGAAGCGAGCCTGGACAAAGCCGTCGCCGCTTACCCGGACGCGGATGTCATCGTCGAGCGCAATCTCGAGACGATGGCCAAACTGGGGCTCGATGGCTTTCGCGAACTGCTCGAAGCACAGTGATGCGAAGGACATTCCGCGGACAAAGAGTCCACTACGCATGAGTCATACCCGCAGCAGCGTCCCAAGCCAAGAACAGACGCGACGCCAGTTTCCACTATCGATTATCGACGCCCGGAAAATTCACTAACCACGATTCATGGCGCCATACGGAATCGGGAAGCCGTTCGCAATCCCTCTTCAACGGATCCTGACGGGATAGCTGCAGTTCGCGTAGTACAACCTGCAATTGGACGTTTGTCGGTCGCATACTTTCGACGCTTCCGTTTCGGCCTTGTCCGCCGTTTCCGCACTCTCTGTTTCGAAATAGGTGTCGCCCCATACGATGACCCCGCACTGATTGGCGTATGCGAGTTCGATGCGGCAGGTCTTGCCGCCACCGCTGCTCCGACATTGTCTGAGCGCGGTCTTTTCGGCAGCACGTCGGTTTTTCATATCGCTTGCAACACCGATGCCGCCGCCCGAAGCGGTGGAACCGATAGCGATCGCACCCCAACGGCTCTCCCACTCGGGACCGGACGGCACGACATACGACGATGGAGAAGGCTGCGAGCAGTACGGAATGCCATCTCCGAAATCCGGCCCCGAACCCATGCGGCATTGGGCAGACGCCGCTGTCGAAAACAGCGAGATGGCCAGTGCGGCGAAACACGCGGCCGAAATGTTCATTTCATTCACGCGCTCGATGGACGGGAGTTGATTTGACGTCATCGCTATTCGTCCCGACCTGGTCACGCTTGGGATGTATGGCCGGATTACTGGCCGAAAGGGTTTCAGGGCGCGGCGTATGATTATTGCTGCGGTCGGGATCGATATGCCTCTGTCCTTGCGGCACCGCATTTTCCGCATGGCTCGGAGCGCGCTGGAATTGTTGCGGATGCGCCTGGGCCGCACCTGTGGCGCTACCGCCGAAGGCATTGATCGAACTGAACTGGCCCAGCGTGCCCTGGAAAAACGAGGCGGCCATCGGCGGAACCGTCACGATCAACATGGTCATCACCATGCCCAATCCGCCCTGCTGCAATGCCATGCTGCTGATGCCCTCCGTATTGGTGCCCAGGAAGTTTCCGACCCAGAACGAAGCCGCGACGGCCAGCACCACGTCCAACGCGATGCTGACCATCACGCTCAGGACGCCGAGCGAGAACATCGTGCCGATGCCGAACAACAACCATTTGCTGAAAAGCTGCTTACTGAAGTCGAAGAGCAGGCACAGTATGAAAATCGGACCGAGTCCCACGAACAGCGCCATCGCGATTCGATTCAACATCAACAATGTCCCGCCGATCAGCGCCGGACCGGCAATGCCGACGCCGGTGAAGATCTGGGCGCGCGTTTTCGCCGCCGCCGTGGTTTCGTCGCCACTCACCTGCAGCGCATCGATGCTCAGCATCGCCAACTGCATGTAGCCCAGACTCTTGTCGATCGCGGCATACGGATTGTCGGTGCTGTTCCCGGTGACTGTCTGATAGATCAGGTTGGTCATGTCGTCCGACATGAGCTTCACCGCCGATGAACCGCCAGCCGCCACTGTCGTGGCCGCCGCGACGATGAGCGTCGCCCGCAATGAGTCCATCACCAGCGACATCATCGAATCCCGACTCCTGCCGGTAATGATGCTCAGCCCCTTGAAAGTCACCCAAAGCGTCATCAGCACCAAAGCCACAGCGCCCGCCAGCGACATCGTGCGGCCGAGGAAGCCTTCCATGAAACTGTCGATCCGATAATTCACGAACTCCTTGATCTCGTAGAAGAAAAAGAGATTCCCGAGGTCCGTGATCGTGCTCGCAGCCGGATTCATGCCGAAATTCCGGCCCGTTCCGCCGAAAAGCGCATCCATGATCGCGAGCATTGCCTGGCTATCCATGATCCATTCCTGTCGTTGCGCGCGTTCGCATGGCCGTGCATCGCCGGTCTGTGGCCGACGACAGGCTGTACAGCCGAATCGGTTCTAGTCCCGCATTTCGTTCAAGGTTTTCTTGAGCACCGCGCCCTGGATCACGGCAGTGAACAGGTCCGGCTGTTTGCCTTTCAGCGCGCGCTCCGTCAATCGTTTCTGGAACTTGTTCAGCGACTCGATGTAATTATCGTACGCGACGATCATCGCATTCCACCGCTCGTGGTCCGTTTTCGTGGTTTTGTCGTAGCGTTGCAGATCGTAATTGACCGACTGCAACTTGCCTTGCTCGCTTCCGACGGAATCCCGGGCCTCGTCGATCAAGTCAAGCAGTTTCTGCCGCTCGCGCATGGCGTTGAGGAATCGCACTGTTTCGTTGTATTTCAGGTTTTCGGCATGAACGATGCGTTTGCAGATGGTGAGTTGCTGTTCCAGGATATCGCCATCGGCATTGGGCTTGAAGAGTTCCGAGATCGTCGCCACCGGGCTTTCGTCCTCCGTCTCACAGGCTTCCTTGATGCCGTAATGTGGCGCAACCTCGGTAAGCGTTTCGTCCATTTTCGTAGCTGCGAAATTCATGCCGCGCAGACTGATCAGCTGCTGCCGGTAGTGGGCAGCGGTCTCTTTCCAGCGCGCCAGCTGTGCCTTGAACTCGGCCACATGCTTTGCGGTCTGCGCCGGATCGTGCACGATAGGCCCGATGCTGTGCGCAGTCCGGGGCGCCAGTCCGCAGGTCAGCGCCACGCTCAGGATCAATCCGGCGCCGATGCCTGTGCTGCGCTGTGAGATGTCGGTTTTCATAGGCTTCCATGATCCATGGGCTTGAGTGATCCATTGGCTTCGAAACCGATCGACGCGGTATCCATTGGCATGGATCGCTGTCGGATGCGAAGCCGGTTTGATTCGGGATGGGTTGCATTCCCGTTTTGTCGCAATAGGTGACGCGCGACCCATGCCGCGCACGTTCTTTCCAGCCCCCGGAAACGCCGGCAGCAATGGCTTGATCACACACAATCCTGCATGGTTCAACATGTGGCCGGGGATTCTGTGACCTTGGCCCGGAAAAGCCCGATGAGGTTCCGCTTTACGTTCGCGATTTCTTTCGGGCAGCCTGTCAGTTCTTACAGCTCTTTGCGACCGATGCCGATGACCATGCGCATGGCTCGAATAGGCATGGCTCGGATCGGCATGGCTCGGATCGGCATCACCGGCGGCCGGCGCAAGCCATCGCATGCGGGTCGAACAGTGTCGCCCGATCCGTCTCGTCCAGCGCGCGCCATTCGCCCGTCGGCAGATCGCCCAGCGTCAGTCCACCCACCGACACGCGATGCAGCGCCTCGACATGATTGCCCATGGCCGCGAACATCCTTCGCACCTGGTGATAGCGGCCTTCGTGCAGGGTCAATCGCGCGCGCTGCGCTTCCAGCACGTCGAGCTCCGCCGGCAGCAGCGGCTTCTGCTCGGATTCCAGCATCAGCGTGCCGCTGGCGAAGATCGCGGCCTCGTCGCCGCGCAGCGGTTCCGCGAGCGTCGCTTCGTAGACTTTCGACAGCTCGGACTTCGGCGAAATGATCCGGTGCAGCAACGCGCCGTCGTCGGTCAGCAGCAACAGGCCGCTGGTATCGCGATCGAGCCGGCCCACGGTGGACAGCACCGGATCGCGCAACCGGAAACGCGAAGGGAGCAGATCGTAGATCAACCGCCCTTTGTCCTTGGTCGAACACACGTAGCCCGGCGGCTTGTGCAGCATCAGCAGCAGACCCTGCGGCGGATCGAGCGGTTCGCCGTCGACGCGGATCGCCTCGTACGCGGCATGCACGCCGAGTTCGTCGTCGGTGTAGAGCGGCTGGCCGTCGGCATCGGCGATGCGGCCCTCGCGGAACATCGCGCTCACCTGCTTGCGGCTGCCGTAACCGAGGTTGGCGATGAGTTTCAGCAGTTTCATGCGTCGCCGCGCCAGCTGCGCGCTTCGGCGGCGCGGCTGGGCGCGCGTTTCTTGTGCCTGGGTGCCGGCGTGGGCGTTGCGCGCTGCGGCGCGGCCACGGCCTTGATCGCTTCGATGATCTTGAAGCCCTGCTGCTGGGCGACGATGCGCACGCTGCCGAAATTCGCGTCCAGTTCGAGTTCGTACGGCAGATTGCGATTCGCCACCAGCCACAGCCGCCCGCCCGGCACCAGGGCCGCGGCCGCAGCGGCGATGAACGCGCGGCCGATGTCCGGACGCGCCGCGCTCTGCTGCGCGTGGAACGGCGGATTGGTGACGATGACGTCGTAGGTTTCGGACAGCCCCGCAGTCACGTCCTGCCACAGATAGCGCAGCGGCAGCCGCGCTGCTGCCTCGGCAAGATTGCGCCGCGCGAGTTCCAGCGCACGCGCCTCCGCTTCGTACAGATCCAGCGATGCGATGCCGGGGCAGCGCTTCAACAACGCATCGGAGAGATAGCCGTAACCCGCGCCGAGATCGGCAGCGCGTCCGCGGAGATCCGTCGGCAGATGTTCGGCCAGCAGTTGCGACGCCGGATCGATGCGATCCCAGGCGAATACGCCGGGGCGGCTGACAAAACGGCCATCGGCAATCGGCCGAACGGCGTCGAGTGCTGACCATTCGGCGGCGAGCGCGACGTCGCTGGGACCATTCAGTGGCTCGGTCCAAAAAACTCGACACTTATTTTTGGTGAGGGTGTTGATCGGGCCGGCAAGTTTTGCCAGGTCCGCTTCGCTGGAGCGCGCGCCCTCATCGTTACTCACGCTGGCCATGACGCGTCCGCCGGGTTTGGTAGACGCGACAGCGCGAGCCATGAGTGCTCGTGCCTCGTCGCGCTGCCGCGGGGGCAACATCATGATGAGCGAAAACTGTTTGGCAGCATCATGGTTCTGCGCGAAGCCCGCGCGCTGAAGCGCATCCGCATCGGGTTTGAAGCTTTGCTCACACGTAAGTCCCGGGAGCGCGCGTTGATGCAACGGCGCGCCGTCGCGCGCGCGAAGAAACAGCACGCCGTCTACCGGCCAGTTGATGCGGCCTTCGCTAATCGGGAGCAGTAGGGTCTCAAGCGCCGCGTCGGCCGTGATGTCAACGCGCATCGGAATGAACAATCGGTGTAAGCATGCTGTGTAGTGTACGGCGAGGAGGTTGGGGCCGGGCAACAATGTCGGCCGAAGGAGAGGCGGCGCTAGGGTACGCAGCAGTTGTCGGTGCTAGGCGCGATATACACCGGCGCAAAGCCACCACCGGGTGTGCGGAAGTTGGTGGTTTGGCCTTGATACAAACGCGCGGCGATCAATTGCACCTGACCATCGTAAACATAATTGCGTAGATCGATCTTAAGCGTTGCGATTGTATCTTGCATGTGGCGCTCGCTCGGGCTGACGATCTGCTGCGCGATGTAGTCTGCCTGCAAAATCTCGCCGAACACCTTACGGGTTAGTTTGTCGCCACGATACGAACCGCGACTACCGAATCCATTCTCCGGTTTGAAAAACCAGCGTTTGCGCTCAGCCCAAAATTCGTCGGCGCGTTCCGGCACGACGCGCACAGTGGGTGGGATGACTTCCAACAGCGTGGCGATGGTGTTTTCCGCAATGCCCCACGAACGCAGTAGTGCTGCATCAGTGAGTAGCGTGAGGTTGCGCTTATTCGCATAAAGCGCGTGAGCTCGCGGATGCGGAGTGATGACAGCCGCATTGTTGAGATAAGCGTCGCGCAGCGCAGCGTGTGCGGGTTCGGCCAGATAAAAATCAGTCAACCGGTTATAGACCAGATCGATGCGCTGCAATCCGCGCCATAATGCGCCATCGCGAAACGCAAGCTCGGCGGGATCAGCGATAACCGAAGTGATGCCCTGCGCAGTGAGCATGCGCTGAAACAACAGAAATTCTGGATAGAGGTATTGCGCGGCGGGATCGGTATCGACAATCGCAATTGTATGCAGCGGCGCATCGCCGCGGGCGAGTTGCCATTCGTTGCGCAACATCGCGACAAAGCTATTTTCCAAGGACTCGCAATCCGGTTGCGCAGGCACTACCGCGCGGACTTCGGGGCAGCAAAGAAGTTGCGCCTTGCCGATGATGGCATTCAACATAGCGCCGCCGGCATTGGTGTTGATTTCAATAAGACGCGGGCCATCGCCGCCGATATGAAAGTCGTAGCCGAGAAACACGCCGCGAGTCTTTTGCTCGTGCCGCGCAATAGGTGGTGCGTAATTCAAGACGGCCGATTGGTAACTAGGCGATGCAATGACTTCTTCTACCGCAGTTATCAGGCGGTGCATCTGCTGTGCGTGAGCGCGCGCCAGAAATACCGGCAGCGACGAGAATAAATTGGGGTGACTCGTCACCACCGGTTGTGTAACGCCGCGCGTTTGTAGTTCCTGTTCGAGCTGCGCGCGCAAGGCATCTACATCCGCGCCGATGCAGTAGCAGTCTTGATTAAGCCGCGCCGCAATGGCGGCGGGTGAGGTTGCCACGGAAGTCGAGCTTACGGTGTGCTGGCTTACGGTGGGCTCGACGCACCGCGTGGAAACTTTCGAAACATCTCGGTAACCAATCGCGAGATGGTGGGTTGCGGATTGTCTTGCGCTTGTTCGCTGAGACGCTCTTCTACACTGGCTTCCCAGAGGGTTTGTTGTCGCTTGGGATCGACCACATCGATCTTGAGCGTGCCGGCTTTGTACGAGACCACATCGACGTCGTCATAGTAGAACGGCCACGCGCTATACCAGCCGTAACGCGGACGGCCATAGCGAAAGCCCATGCCCATATAGGCACTGGGGTGCGAATACACTTGGGTCTTATCGCGTGCTTCGCTGTAAAAATTGACGATCATGTCGGGATTGCTGTCCGCGTAGGTATAGCCGCGAACGGTCATCTCACGTTTCACTGCTTCCTTGAAATGCGTGGTGATAAGCGTGGCATACCCGCCACGATCAGTCCCGGTTTGTGCTGGAAAGCCAAAAGTGCGCAATGCCGAAAAATCGACGCTGCGATCGTAGTCACTACGAATCGCGGGGCCGTGCGTGGCGCAGCCGACCAGCGCAAAGAAGACGGCAACTAAACTTGTTAATCGAACAGTCATGCGAAGGGAGTTCATAAATCACCTGAGTGCAAACGGCGCACAAAAATTGGAGATGACCTGGGTGGGCTATCGTGAGTAATCTGTAGATAATCCGCAAGCCAGAATCGAACATAAAAGAACAAAGGCCAAATCATGCTCGATTTAACCCGTAAACAATGGACCGTGCTGTTTGCCGCATGGCTTGGCTGGGGGTTTGACGTATTCGACGCGCTATTGTTCAACTACGTGGCGCCCAATTGCATACCGACATTGCTAGGAATGACCATCGGTTCGCCGGAAGCCAAATCCGCAACGTTGTATTGGGCGGGTGTGTTGACTGCCATCTTGTTAATTGGCTGGGCAGCGGGTGGGGTTCTATTCGGTATTATTGGCGACCGCATTGGGCGAACACGCACAATGTTGCTCACCATGCTTATCTATGCGCTCGGTACAGCGGCCTGCGCGATTGCGCCGAATTTAGAGATGCTGATTGTGTTCCGCGCGATTGCAAGTCTAGGCATCGGGGGAGAATGGGCGGCCGGTGCTGCAATGGTCGCCGAGGTGATGCCGAATAATCGGCGCGTCGAGGCGGGCGCATTGCTTTATACCGCGTCGCCAATGGGCTTATTTCTAGCTACGTTTGTCAATTTCCAAGTGGCTGGCGTGTGGTTACCGGGCGAGCCGCAAACATCGTGGCGGTATGTGTTTTTGTTTGGGCTCGTGCCAGCCGCGGTCGCCTTTGCAGTGCGCTGGTTTGTGCAAGAACCCGAGCGCTGGCAACGCACGCAGGAGAAAGCGGCCAAGGCTTCGCTCGCCGAACTGTTTAGTCCGCAGTATCGGCGCGTAACCATTGTGGGTTCGTTGTTAGCGCTGGTATCGCTGATTACGTGGTGGAGTTGCAACGCGTTTATCGCGAGCATCGTCAGCGGTTGGGCGCAGAGCGTCGCGCAGGAGCGAGCGTTGGATGCGCAAGCGACATTGAACTTAGTGGAGAGCTGGAAATTTCGCGCCACGTTCTGGTTTAACTTAGGCGGATTGCTGGGCACCTTACTGACGATTCCCCTCGCCAAGTACCTCGGTCGTCGTCCGATGTTTGGTATTTACTTTGTGCTCTCGGCACTAAGTATTTTTGTGACGTTTGGAATCGACCTACCTCCCGATCTTAGGTTGTATTTGTATTTCTTTATCGGTTTGGTGGTGTTCGGCGTGTGTGGCGGGTTCACCTACTACTTGCCAGAGCTATTTCCCACACGGCTGCGCGCATCCGGCGCGGGATTCAGTTTCAACATTGGCCGTTTGTTGGCGGCAGCGGGACCGTTTGTGGTGGGCACGCTTGCCGCACGCGGGCATGCGCTCGATGCGCTGTTCTATGTGGGCTTTATTCCGTTACTCGGACTGTTGGTGCTGCCATTTGCGATCGAGACCAAAGATCTCGACCTTGCTGATTCGTAGCGCGGATTACCACGCCAATTGGCTACGCCAATTGCGCATTCAGTAACTGCAAGCGTCGATGTTGCATGCGCAGGCGATACAGGACTTCGCGGCTGTGTTCGCGAAAGTGAGCTTTTTCCCAGCGCACCATTAATCGTTGCCGTGTATCTGCATACCATGCGTCACGTACTTTGCTCCACTCCGCCAATATGGCGCGGAATGCTTCGGCTTCGTGAGCAATTTGCGCACGAAGTTTTTCCAGATCGAGGCGGGCTTTGGTTTTGGGGTGCGCTAGGCGCTGTTCCAATGTTTGGAATTGCATCGCCAAGCGCGCTTGCTGGATGGTGACATCGGGCATGCGGCGCAAGTTGCTGGTTAAACCAACCAGCGATAAACCGGCAATCAACCACTTGGTAGGATCCCACTGCCACCAACGCACGCCATTGCGATAGTCGCTGGCGTACAGGTGATGAAAGTTGTGATAGCCCTCGCCGTAAGTCATGAAGGCCAGTATGCCGTTGTCGCGCGCTGTGTTTTTGTCGGTGTAGGGTTGATTGCCCCAGGCATGAGCAAGCGAATTGATGAACCACGTAATGTGATGACTCAGTACTAGGCGCAACATACCGGCGAGCCAGAACACACCCCAGATATCGTTCGACAACCAACCGGCCAAAAACGTAAAGCCAAAATTGATAACCAAGACCAGCGGTAAATAGAAGCGATGCTGAAACATCGCAATGGGGTCGGCCTTGATGTCTTTGACATTGGAGAGATCGGTTTGCGCGCTGGCATAGTCGCGCAGCATCCAGCCGATGTGTGAGAACCAGAAACCGCGTTTGGCAGAATAGGGATCGCGATCATTGTCGTCGACGTGGCCATGATGTGTGCGGTGATTCGACGCCCACACCAGGATAGAATTTTGCAATGCCATCGTGCCAAACAGCATCAGCATCAAGCGCACACTCCAGTGAGCGTTGTAAGTCCGATGCGACCATAAGCGGTGATAGCCCGCGGTGATCGCCATGCCGCAGCCGATCATGAACACACCAAACCAAATCCACGCGGCGGTACTGAAGCCGTAGGTCAATCCGTACCAGGGTACGAGAGTGACTGCGCAGAGGTTAGTGATGCCGATGACGAGGAGCGAAAGCCAGTTGATAGGCGGTTGCGCGGGAGCGGTAGTCATGTTTATCTGTATTTACTGTGGAAGCCAAACCCTGTTGTCGGGCCATTCTCCAACAAAGTAGCGGCATTGCCCAGGGTACTACTAGGTGTATTACTGGAATGCGATCAAGAATTTACAAAACTGTGATGGATTTAGGTCCGGCAGCGTCCGGACACAAAAAAGCCGACGGAGCGCCGTCGGCTTTTGCTTAAGCTCCCGTTGCGAGTACCGCTGACGGGTTAGTCTTCCACCAAGAATTAGTCATCCATCAAGAAGCTGCGCAGCTGTTCGCTGCGGCTGGGATGCCGCAATTTACGCAGCGCTTTGGCTTCGATCTGCCGAATGCGCTCGCGGGTTACGTCGAACTGCTTGCCCACTTCTTCCAAGGTGTGATCGGTGTGCATATCGATGCCAAAGCGCATACGCAGCACTTTAGCTTCGCGCGGCGTCAGGCCCGCCAATACCGAG
>JBKJTC010000307.1:0-18928 GCA_046590925.1 Lysobacteraceae bacterium
GGCACGCAGGCCACGCCCTTGGCGTCGAGCAGCGCGTTGCACAGCGCCACGTCGTTGTCGATCTTCAGCCCGGTGGGGCCGTGGGTCTTGCCGAAGTAGGCGCTGACATCGGGGAACACGTAGAACGCGCCCTGCGGTTTCGGGCACACGATGCCGGGGATCGCGGTAATGGCCGCCATCACCTGGTCGCGCTTGGCCTGGAACTCGGCGTTCTTCTGCGTCGGCACGTCCTGCGGGCCGCTGAGCGCGGCGATGGCGGCGGCGGTGGTCAGCTCGGGGATGTTGGTGATGTGGTTCGAGTTCATCGTCACCACCGCATTGGCCACCGATTCCGGGCCGGCCATGAAACCGACGCGCCAGCCGGGCATGCCGTAGGTCTTCGACAGCGAATCGATGAAGATCACGCGGTCGCGCAGTTCCGGGCGGAAATGCAGGAAGTTGTGGTAGCCGAGGCCGTCGAACACCATTGAGTTGTAGATGTCGTCGGTGATCACCCAGGTGTCGGGGTGCTTCGCGACGACGTCGGCGAGCGCGGCGATCTCGTCGCGCGTGTAGACCATGCCGGTCGGATTGTTCGGGTTGTTGAACAGGAACACTTTCGGCTTCTTGGCCAGCGCCGCATCCAGCTGCGCGGGCGTGAGCTTGTAATCCTGCTCCGCGCCGCAGGGCAGCAGGTCGATCTTCGCGTCGACGATCTCGGCGATGTCGAGATAGCTGGTCCAGTACGGCGTGGGGAACGCGATGGTGTCGCCTTCGTCCAGCAGCACTTCGGCCAGGTTGTAGATCACGTGCTTGGCGCCGATGCCGGTGGCGATGTTGGCGCGGGTGTAGCCGCTCAGGCCGGTGTCCTGCATGTGCTTCAGGAACGCGTCCAGCAGCGCATCGGAACCGCGGTTGCTCCCGTACTGCCCAGAATCTTTCGTCAGCGCCTCGCGGACGGCTTCGTACACGTGCGGGCCGGGCAGGAAATTCGGAACGCCGATGGAAAAACTGACGATATCGCGGCCTTCGGCCTTGAGGCGCTTGGCCTTTTCGGCCACAACCATGATGGCGCTGGGCTTGGCGCGACCGACGCGCCGGGCAAGAGAGAGCATGTGGGGTTGGACCTGCAGAAGGTATGCACTATTGTAGCCGCGCAGCTTCCGGATGGCAGCACCGGGCGGACCCGGGCCGGGCGGTGCCGCGACGAAAGTCGGATGCCCGACAAGCACGACAACATGAAATCTGACGACCGGACTGAGCGCCGGAAGGGGAATCGCCCGTGAAGATTCGTTTCCTTGCTTCGATCACGCTGCTTGTGTTCGCCCTGGTGTCCGCAACGGCAGCGGCGGCCAACCGCGCCCGCGTGGCGACCGACGCCACCGGCAGTCTGGTCAAGGTCGACGGCAGCATCGTGGTAATCGAACCGGACATCGAGCTGTATGTAGTGACCGCCGGCGGCCTGCAGGAGCCGCGCAAGGCATGGTCGGACACCGCGCGCACCCTCTACCCGGCCGAGGTCCACGCCCAGCTGGCCGGCAGGAACGTCGACCTGAAGGCGGATTACGACATCCCCGACGATCTGGATCCCACCTCGCAGCTCGGCCAGCTCCTGCGCCTGAACCAGGCGGTGGCGATGAGCATCACCCAATATTCGATCTCCGGCACCGTGCTGGCGACCAAGAAGGACGCCAGGGGCCGGCCGCGGATGGATTGGAGCCTTGGTCCGGGCGTGGCCACGCTGCGCGAGCAGACCGGCGCCGACTACGCGCTGTTCACCTATGTCCGCGACAGCTACGCCAGCGGCGGTCGTACCGCGATGCGGGTGTTCGGCCTGCTGATGGGCGTGGCGCTGGGCGGCGCGCTCGACATCGGCGGCGGCGTGCAGGTCGGCGTGGCCACGCTGGTCGACCTGCGCACGGGTCAGGTGGTCTGGTACAACCTGCTCGCCAACCAGTCCGGCGATCTTCGCGACCGGGAAGGCGCGAACAAGACCGTCCAGCGGATGCTGCAGAAACTGCCGCTGGAGTGACCCATGGGCTTCCGTCATCCATTCGCCGTCGCGGCGCTGACCGTCGCACTGACCGCATCGCTCGGTTCGGTCCGCGCGGCGGATCGGCCGCCGCATCTGCAGCCCGGCGAACGCCCGCTGCCCGGCTCCACCGAGTCCGAACTCTGGTACGGCATGGATCAGGCCGAAAAGGAGATCCGCAATTCGCCGCTGATCGTCCGCGATCCCGAACTGCAGCGCTATGTCGAAAACGTGACCTGCAAGGTCGTCGGCGATTACTGCAAGGATCTGCGCATCTACATCGTCGACATCCCGGTGTTCAACGCCTCGATGGCGCCGAACGGCGTGACCTTCGTCTTCAGCGGCGCGCTGCTGCGGATGCGCGACGAATCCGAACTGGCGGTGGTGCTGGGCCATGAATTCGCGCACTACAAGGCGCGGCATTCGCTGGCAGGCTGGGAGTCGGCGAAACGCACCACCGCGTTCCTCAGCACCTTCGGGCTGGTCACGCTGGGCGTGGGCGTGCCGATCGCGGGCAATATCGCCCTGCTGGGCGGCATGGCCGGTCTGTCCAAACAATCGCGCGACAAGGAACGCGAAGCCGACACCCTGGGTTTCGCGGTGGCGACCGCGCACGGCTACGACCCGCAGGCCGGCGTGCGCATCTGGGAGCGATTGAATCGCGAGGAAAAGGCCGACCGCACGCACAGGAATCGCGCGGTCTTCGCCAGCCATCCGCAAACCGAGGAGCGCATCGCCGACATCCGCGCCGCGGCGACGAAAGCGGGCGTGCCGGATCCGAAAACCTACGTCGAAGACTATCGCGCCGCGATCCGGCCGTTCCTGCAGCGCTGGATGGAAGGCGAACTCTCGCGCCGCACCTACGACACCAGCATCCACGTATTGGCCGAATTCAAGCAGGACGCCACGCCGGACACCGTGGCGCTGGCGACGTTCTACCTCGGCGAAGCCCATCGCCGCCGCAACAAGGGCGACGACATGACCAAGGCCGGGCAGTTGTATGCCGAAGCCTTGACGCTGCCAGACCCGCCCGCAGCGGCCTGGCGCGAACAGGGCATGCTGCTGCGCGCGAAGAACGACAATGCCGGCGCGGCGGAATCGCTTCGCAACTATCTGCAGGCCGCGCCCGCTGCCACCGACGCCGCGCTGATCCGACACTATCTGACCCGACTGGAGCCCACCCCATGACGCTGCGCCCGCTGAAGTGGCTGCTGCCGATCACGCTCGCCCTGCTGCTGACCGCCTGCGCGTCCAGCGGCGGCAGACTGCAAACCAAGGGCGAGGCCACCGCATTCGACATGACCCTCACCAGTTCGCTGGACTGGGCGCGGATCAAGAGCCGCCGCAACGAACTGTGGACCATCGACGGCGTAGCGCTGAACCGGCTGATCATCTTCTCGAAGATCAAGCCCAACGAACATGTCTTTCAACTGGTACGCGAGCGCCGGTCGCGTCCGGACGGCCCGTGGTATCGCGTCGGCATGCGCCTGGACGAACTGCAGAAACTGGTGGCCGACGGTTTCGTCGACCAGCAGTGGATCGGCATCCAGACCAGCAACCTGCGCCCGCACACCTTCGGCAGCGTCGAAGGCATCCGTTTCGATGTCGAAATGACCAACCCGGATGGGTTGATCTACAAGGGCACCGCCGCGGTCGCCGAGCGCGACAAATTCCTCAACGTGCTGGTCTGGATCGCGCCGAAGGAGTATTACCACGGCCGCGACGTGGCCGCGGTGGAAACGATGTTGGACGGGATGCGCTTCAAGTAATCGGCCATTCGTCAACGTGAGAAACAACAAGAGCGCCGCAGGGCGCTCTTTCTTCATATCGATCCGACGCAGCGATTCTTGAACACGCGCGGCTTTCGTAGGAGGGCCTTCAGGCCCGAGCTTTTCGCGGAAGATCCATCTCATGCCGGCCATCGGGGCTGAAGCTCCTCGTACAGCGCGCATCAATCCCCGCCGCCGCCATCGCCTCCACTGGAATCGCCGTCGCTGCCGCCTGAATCGTGGTCATCGTTGCGATGATCGCCGTAATAATGTCCGTCACCCGAACCACCGCGAGCCGAACCGCCACGGCCTGCACGCGTCGTGCTCGCGATAAACAATAATCCGGTCGCCGCTGACACCAGCGCGACGATCTGGAAACCGGCGACCAGCGCGGCCAGGCCCACCGCAAACAGCAGAAGACCCACGACTCTTCCCGACATGACGGCGCCCGCTTGATGGTCAACGTGGGCGGCAATGTGCCACGAAATCGACGTGGTAGTGCTCATCGTGTCGCCACCACACCTTTCCACGCACGAAATCGATGTTCCTGCGCAGATACGGGCCGCGCCGGGTCGCGAACAGTTTCGGCAGATAGGCCGGCTCGAAGATTATCCGGCCGATGGGCGCACCGGAATGGCGCCCGGCCTGATCCAGCGCGTACAGATGTTCTGCAAGTGCGTCGAAATCGATCCTGAGATCGCGATACCGTGCGTGCGCATCGAATTCGATGTCGTAGCCGTAACGGTTCGCGGCATTACCCGGCAGGGGCACCGATCGGCCTTTCGCATCGATCACCGGCACCATGAAATCCACCGACAGCCCGTTCTGATGCGTCTTGTGCGGCTTGAACGGGCCGCCTTTTGCGAAGCCGGTTTCGCCGTAGACGAAGATCTTCGCGGGCGCGGTGCGTGCGAGCGCCGCGTACGCATCCACGATCGCGTCCGCAACCTGCGCGTGCGTGTACGTGCGCCCAAGCGAAACGCCGACGCGGCTGTAGGAGCGAAAGTTGCTGCCGCTCGCGGGCAGTTGCGCGGCGCGCTCGATGCGGCCGTTTGCGGGCGTGCCGTAGCAAACGCTATCGGCGGCGTTCGCGGATGCTATTGCGATCAGGAGGAGCAGCAGAAAAATAAGTCGACGCATTGCTCGGAATCGGGACGATGGTAGGCCTTCAGCATAAGCGCTGTCGCAAAACATGCAGCCGTGCTGTTCGCAGGATTCCGTTTTTCAGGAAATCGGCTGAAACCCGACGCATGAAAAACGCGGCCCTCGCAGGCCGCGTCCGGATAACGTCGAAACCCGGGGTTGTCGCGCTTCGCACGCAACCCGGGCAACAAGAACTCAGGCGGCCAGAATCTTGTTCCACTCGGCCACGCGATCGGCCTTCGCGGCCAGCGCGGCTTCGGCGTCGCCTTCGATCTTCAGCGACTTGATGATGTCGTCGCCGCGGATGCTGTCGACCACGTCCATGCCTTCCAGCACCTTGCCGAAGACGGTGTGCTTGCCGTCCAGCCACGGGGTGGCGACATGGGTGATGAAGAACTGGCTGCCGTTGGTGTTGGGACCGGCGTTGGCCATCGACAGCACGCCGCGCTCATGGGCGACGCGGTTGTTGGCTTCGTCCTCGAACTTGTAGCCCGGACCGCCGGTGCCGCGGCCCTGCGGGCAGCCGCCCTGGACCATGAAGTCGGGGATCACGCGGTGGAAGATCAGGCCGTTGTAGAACCCGCGCTGGGCGAGATTGACGAAGTTGGCGACGGTCAGCGGCGCCTTGTCGGCGTGCAGCTGGATGCGGATCGGGCCGCGGTCGGTGTCGAAGTGGGCGATGAGGCTCATGGTCAGGCTCCGGGAGGGATCAGAAAGATGCGAAGTCGAAACGAAGTGGTGTCGAAACGACGCGGATAAAAGGGGCGACACCGTACCATGCCGGCCCTGTGCGCCGGGCCGCATGGCCCGGACTTCAGGCGGGGGCTGGCGACAGCCGGATCAGCCGCGCTTGTGGTCGATGATCGATATGGCCAGCGCGGCCCAGCAGCAGACGAACAAGCCGCCGCCGAAGGCCAATAACGGCAGCCGGAGGGTGGCCGGCAGGGCCTGCGCCACCGCAGAATCCGGGGCGAACTGCATCGCCAGTCCCAGGCCCAGCAGCGCCAGACCCACGAAATCGAGGGCGATCAGCCACATCGGCGGCTTCCACGGGGTCTTCGACATCGGATTTCCTGAAATCTGAACGGGCGAACCGAGCCATTACTCTCTGTCGCTGGCTATAATAGCCGGCTTCCTTTCACGAAAATTCAGCGTCCGGCCACACCCGGGCGCCCATCGCCATGTCTATCGAACGCCTGCGCAATATCGCCATCGTCGCCCACGTCGACCACGGCAAGACCACCCTCGTCGACCAGTTGCTCAAGCAGTCGGGCACCTTCAGTGAGCGCACGGTCACGACCGAACGCATGATGGACAGCAACGATCTGGAAAAGGAACGTGGCATCACGATCCTCTCGAAGAACACCGCGATCCGCTGGAAATCGCCCGATGGCGAGGAGTACCGGATCAATATCGTCGATACCCCCGGGCACGCCGACTTCGGCGGCGAGGTCGAGCGCGTGCTGTCCATGGTCGACTCGGTGCTGATCCTGGTCGACGCGATGGACGGCCCGATGCCGCAGACCCGCTTCGTGACCCAGAAAGCCTTCGCGATGGGCTTCAAGCCGATCGTGGTGGTCAACAAGGTCGACCGCCCCGGCGCGCGCCCGGACTGGGTGCTGGACCAGACCTTCGAACTGTTCGACCGTCTCGGCGCCACCGATGAGCAGTTGGACTTCCACACCGTCTACGCTTCGGCGCTGCACGGTTACGCCGGCCTGGACCCGACCGTGCGCAGCGGCGACATGACCCCGCTGTTCCAGACCATCGTCGATCACGTCGCACCGCCGCCGGTCGATCTGGACGGTCCGTTCCAGATGCGCGTGACCTCGCTGGACTACAGCAACTACGTCGGCATCATCGGCGTCGGCCGCATCCAGCGCGGCAAGATCCGCACTAACCAGCAGGTCACGGTGATCGACCGCGAAGGCAAGACCCGCAACGCGAAAGTGCTGCAGGTGCTGGGCTTCCTGGGCCTGGAACGCCATGAAGTGAAGGAAGCCCAAGCCGGCGACATCATCGCGATGTCAGGCATCGAAGGTCTGGGCATTTCCGACACCATCTGCGACACCTCTGCGGTCGAACAACTGCCGGTGCTCACGGTGGACGAACCCACGATCTCGATGACCTTCCAGGTCAACGACTCGCCGTTCGCCGGCGTGAAAGACCGCAGCGGCGGCAAGTTCCTGACTTCGCGCCAGCTACGCGACCGTCTGGTGCGCGAAACCCAGCACAACGTGGCGCTGAAGGTCGAAGACACCAGCGACGCCGACAAATTCAAGGTCAGCGGCCGCGGCGAGCTGCATCTGTCGATCCTCATCGAAACCATGCGTCGCGAAGGCTACGAGCTGGCGGTATCGCGTCCGGAAGTCATCATCAAGGAGATCGACGGCGAGAAGATGGAGCCGTTCGAAGCGCTGGTGGTCGATCTGGAAGAGCAATACCAGGGCGGCGTGATGTCGCGCCTCGGCGAGCGCAAGGCGCAGCTGACCAACATGGAGCCGGACGGCAAGGGCCGCGTGCGCATCGATTTCATGATCCCGGCGCGCGGGCTGATCGGCTTCCAGACCGAGTTCCGCACGATTACCGCCGGCACCGGCCTGCTGTTCCACGTTTTCGACCATTACGGCCCGAAGAGCGACGGCGACATCGGCCAGCGCCAGAACGGCGTGCTGATCTCCAACGGCACCGGCCCGTCGCCCGCCTACGCGCAGATCGCGATGCAGGAACGCGGCCGCCTGTTCATCGAGCCGGGCGACGAAATCTACGAAGGCCAGATCGTCGGCATTCACTCGAAGGACAACGACCTCACCGTCAATGCGCTGCGCGGCAAGCAGCTGACCAACTTCCGCGCCTCCGGCAAGGACGACGACGTGGGCCTGATCCCGGCGATCAAGTTCTCGCTGGAACAGGCGCTGGAATTCATCGACGACGACGAGCTGGTCGAGATCACCCCGAAGGCGATCCGCCTGCGCAAGAAGCAGCGCACCGAGAACGACCGCAAGCGCGCGTCCCGCGCCGCGTAAGCCGCGGAACGCCCACGCCGACATGCAACGCGATGCGCGGAAGGATCCGGGTCGTCGCGCGCATCGCGGCCTGTATGCCATCGCGCTGGTCGAACTGGGCAAGGGCGCCCTCGCCCTGCTCACGGCCGGGGCCATCGCCACGTTCGGTGCGGCGCGGATCGATGAAGCCATCGGCCGTCTGTCCGCGTTGTCGCATTTCGACGCGATCCATCGGGCACTGACCTCGATCGCCGACAACATCACCCCGGCATCGGTGCATCTGATCGTGGCCGCGGTCGTCGCCTATGCCGCATTGCGTCTGGTCGAGGGCTGGGGTCTGTGGCGCGCGCGCGCCTGGGCATCGTGGCTGGGCGCGGTGTCGCTCGCGCTTTACCTGCCCTTCGATGTGTACGCAGCGATCCGCTATCCCGGCTGGATCGGCTTCCTTGTGGTCGCGCTCAATCTCGCGATGCTGTGGATCCTGACGCGCGACCTCCTCGCCCGGCGCAGCGCCGGCCGAATTCCTCCGGTCCGCGACACGCCCGCGTCGGGCGGAATGTCCGACGCGGCCTTCCGACACGGCCTTCCGGCACGACCCGCGTCACGTCCCGAGAACAGATCACGATGACCCAGCCGACGTCCTACGACCCGAGCCCCCGCGCGCATCCGGGGCTGCATGCCATCGCCCTGATCGAACTGGCCAAGGGTCTGGTCTCGGCTTCCGCGGCGATCACGCTGGCGCTGGTCGGTCCATCGCCGATCCGCGCATCGATCGCCGCCATCGGCGAACGGCTGCATTTCGATACCCGGCACAGCGCCCTCGCCCGCTTCATCGAAGGCATCACCCCGGAGACCGTGCATCTCGCGGCCGCGGTCATCGGTGTCTACGCATTGCTGCGTTTCCTGCTGTTCTGGGGCCTGTGGCGGGTCAAAGCCTGGGCATCGTGGCTGGGCGCGTGCGCGGCGGTGCTGTACGTGCCGTTCTGCCTGTTCGCGCTGTGGCGCTACCCGGGCTGGCCGACGGCCGCGGTGCTCACGCTCAATCTGATCATCGTGTGGGTGCTGGTCCGCGATCTGCTCAGGCGCCGGGCTGCGAAACATGCGGCCACCGGCAACTGAGTATGCAAAGCCGCTGACTTGGACCTCGCCCTCGACCCGCAGCTGTGGCTGCTCACCGCGCTCGCCGGCTTCGCTGCGGGGCTGATCGACAGCATTGTCGGCGGCGGCGGGCTGGTGCTGACGCCAGCCATGCTCAATCTGCATCCGGGCCTGCATATCCTGCAGGCCATCGGCACGCAGCGCACCAGCTCGATCTTCGGCACGTCGGTCGCGGCCTGGAATTATCTGCGCCGCATCCGCATCGAACGCCGCATCCTGGTCTCGGCGTGCGTCGCCGCGCTGGTCGCTTCGGCGGGCGGCGTGCAGTTGGCCAAACGCATCGATGCCGACGTGTTGAAGTGGACGGTGCTCGCGATCTGCGTGGTGCTGGCCGTGTACACCGTGCTGCGCAAGGATCTCGGGCTGCGCGAGGAGCGCCGTTTCCATCCGCAACACGAGGCCATCGCCGCCGCGTCCATCGGCGCGGCGACCGGTTTCTACAACGGCCTGATCGGCCCGGGCACCGGCACGATCATGGTCTTCGCGTTCGTGAGTTTCCTGGGGCTGGATTTCCTGAAGTCGTCGGCCGTGTCCAAGTCCGCGAATGTCGCCGCCGACCTCAGCTCATGGACCGTGCTGATGCTCAGCGGCTTCGTGCTGTGGGCGCTGGCCATCCCGCTGATCGTGGGCAATGTCATCGGCAGTTACATCGGCAGCCATCTGGCGATCAAACGCGGCCAGGGCTTCGTCCGCGCGATGTTCCTGGTGATCGTGCTGTCGCTGATCGCGCGTCAGGCGTGGCAGCTGGCGACCTCATGAAGGCCCGCAACGGCGCCCGCAGGAGCGATCATGCGCGATATGCGCCGGTCACATCCGTCGCCGGCGCGCGTCATGGTCGCAAGCGATCCGGAAACGCACCCGAACCGCCGCATCCCGCATCCCGCATCGCCGGCATCGACCTATCCTCTTTTCTCAGGAACCGTTCGCTCATGAACTCCGCCGTGAAATCGCTTCTGGCCGTCGCCCTGTCGCTGGCCGCGTTCGCCCCGTCTGCCGCGCAGGCCGACGATCTCCGCGCCAAAGACACCTTCGCGGTGATCTGGGAGCGTCTGCAGAACAGCGGCTTCAAGGGCAAACACGAGGGTCTGGACTGGACGGCGCTCAAGACCGAGCACCAGCCCGACATCGAGGGCGCGAAAGACATCGCCGGCCTGCGCAGGGAAATCAACGAACTGCTGGAATCGCTTCAAGCTTCGCATCTGGTGTTGATCCCCGCAGAAGCCATGCCGCAACCGGGCAAGACGGCGCCGGTCGGCAAAGGCGAGATCGGTCTGCGCCTGACCCTGATCGACGGCAAACTCTACGTGGCGCGGGTCATCGACGGTTTTCCCGCGCAGCGCGCCGGCATCCGCCCGGGCTGGCAGGTCGAGCGCATCGGCGATTTCGATGCCGCGGCCGCGATGTCGGCGCTGGCGAAGGCCACGCCGGAGGCCGCACGGCGCGGCGCGACCATGCTGCAACTGCGCGCGAACGGTCTGGTGGATCAGGTCCAGCCGGGTGCCGAAGTCACCCTGAAACTGCGCGACCCCGCCGGCGCGGCCAGCACGGTGTCGCTGGCGGCGGTCGTCAATCCGAACGTGCAGGAAATGACCCTGCCCGGACTGCCGCCGATGGCGCTGCGCTTCAGTCAACGTGCTCTTCCCACCGTCGGCGGCGGCTGCGTGCTGTACGTGGAATTCAGCCAGTGGGCGATGCCGGTCTACGACCGGTTCGTCGAAGCGCTGCGCGAGCACGGCGGCTGCAGCGGCGTGGTGATCGATCTGCGCGGCAATTCCGGCGGGCTCATGGCGGCGATGTCCGCGGTCGGCGGACTGTTCTTCGACAAGAGCGTGTCCCTCGGCACGCTCAGCACCTCGGGCGGCGACCTGAAACTCACGGCGCTGCCGCGTCAGGTGACCAACGATGGCCGCGATGTGCGTCGCTTCTCCGGCCCGCTGGCGATCCTGACCGACCGCGCCTCGGTCAGCTGTTCCGACATGTTCCCCGCCGGCCTGCAGGCGCTTGATCGCGCCCGTATCTTCGGCGACACCAGTGCCGGCATGGCGCTGCCGGCCGGAGTCACGCCGCTGCCGTCGGGCGATCGTCTGGTATACCCCATCGCGGATTTCACCGATCCCGACGGCCGCCGCATCGAAGGCGTGGGCGTGGTGCCCGACCAGTCCGCATCGCCCACCGTCGACGCCCTGAGCGCGGGTCGCGATCCGGCGATGGACGCGGCGCTCGCCTGGATCGAAACGTCGAAGTGACGCGCCGATTCCCGCATGATTCCGTCCGCCGCCATCGTGCCCACCAGCGCTCTGCGCACCGCTTCTTCACCCCTCACACATCCACCGCATCGGAGTGACCCATGACACGTTTCAACCGCACCGCAATCGCCGTCGCCTTCGCGCTTTCGCTGTCGTCGCTGGCCAGCGCCGCAGACACGCCGACGGCCGCCAAGCCCGCCTCCGAACTGCCCGCCGCACGCAAGCTCATCGACGCCCACATCGCCGCCGTCGGCGGCCGCGAAGCCATGCTCAGCGGCAGTGAAGGCTCGATCAAATCGACGATGGAAATCGTCGAAGCCGGTATGAAGGGCGACCTCAACCTCTACAGCCGCGGCGACGACCGCCTGTTCAGCATGAACCTCCCTGCGATAGGCGAAACGAAGATGGGCCGCACCGGCAGCGTGGTCTGGTCGATCGACGCGATGAACGGCCCGCGCGTGCTGGAAGGCAAGGAGCGGCAGCAGATGGTCGAGCAGTTCGACCCGCTGTACGCGATACGCGACGCCAGCCTGGTCGAAACCGCCAAGACGACCGCGCTGGCGGATTCCAACGGCCGGGCCTGCTATCGCGTCGAGATCAAATGGAAGTCCGGCACCGACACCGCCGACTGCTACGGCACCGAAGACGGCCTGCTGCTGTCCACCGAATCCACCACCAGCACGCCGATGGGCGACCTGAAGCAGGTCACCCAGTTTTCCGAATACACCGCCTACGGCAAGAGCAAGGCCGCGAAAGTCACCACGGTCAAGGTCGCCGGCATGACCCAGGTCGTACGCATAGACGCCTACGACGAAAGCCCGCAGGACGCGAAGCTGTTCGCGCTGCCGCCGGCGATCGAAGCGCTGGTGAAGAAGGCCGCAGCCCCCGCCGGCGCGAAGGCAGAGCAGGCGCAATAAGCCGGAATGCGCCGTCGCGGCGACGACGGCATGCTACGGAAACGAGCCCGCGGATCTCCGCGGGCTTTGTTTTGCGCGGCGATTTGCTGCGACGCGAGGCGCGCTCACGGGGCGACCGTCGTCGCCTCGTCTGCGGAAGATCCGGCGGCTCTGGGCGTCACCAGCGCCAACAGATCGCCGATCCGGCAATGCGCTTCCAGCGGGTGGCGCAGCGGCGCTTCGGGATCGATCGCATAGCGGTTCCTGCGGCCGTCGCGCGCGCGCGCCAGCACGCCACCCTGCTCCAGCTCGGCCACGATCCGCAGCACCGCACGCTCGGTGATTCCCACCTTCTGGGCGATATCGCGCACGGTCTGGTCGCCATCGGCAGCCAGGCAGACCAGCACATGGGTATGGTTGCTGAGGAAGGTCCAGGTGGCTCCGCCGGCATCTTTTTCGGCCATTCACGATCTCCGCTTGACGGCGGCATTCTAGCGACAAATAATACATGACACTAAATTCATGCATTGGAGATCATGAAATGTCGGTCGCACCTCAAGTCGCCTCCCTGTCGCCGCTTGCCTCGCCCGCCAACGACCGCCTTCCGGCGGCGCGCACCATCCCCGTCGCGGCCGGCGACGGCATCGGCCCCGAGATCACCGAAGCGGTGCTATCGGTCCTTCGCGCCGCCGATCCCGCGCTTGATTTCCACCCCGTGACCGTGGGCCTCGAAGCCTATCGGGCCGGCGCGATGTCCGGCTTCGGCCCGGAAGTGATGGCCGCGATCGCCGAGCACGGCGTCATCCTGAAAGGCCCGATCACCACGCCTCAGGGCGGCGGCTACAAGAGCGTCAACGTCAGTCTGCGCAAAAGCCTCGGCCTGTACGCCAACCTGCGCCCGTGTGTGGCCTATCACCCGTTCATCGAGACCCACCATCCGGGCATGGACGTGGTGATCGTGCGCGAGAACGAGGAAGACACGTATGCCGGCATCGAGCACCGGCAGAGCGATGAGGTCTATCAGTGCCTCAAGCTGATCACCCGTCCCGGCTGCGAGCGGATCGTGCGCTACGCCTTCGAGTACGCGCGCGCCCACGGCCGGCGCAAGGTCACCTGCATGACCAAGGACAACATCATGAAGATGACCGATGGCCTGTTCCACAAGGTCTTCGACGAGATCGCGCTGGAGTATCCGGAGATCGGCAACGAACACATGATCATCGACATCGGCACCGCGAAGATGGCGGTGCAACCCGGACGCTTCGACGTGGTGGTGACGCCCAATCTCTACGGCGACATCCTGTCCGATGTGGCCGCGGAGGTCGCCGGCTCGATCGGCATGGCGCCGTCGTCCAACATCGGCCGCGCCTGCGCGATGTTCGAGGCCGTGCACGGCTCGGCGCCCGACATCGCCGGCCAGGACATCGCCAACCCGTCCGGGCTGCTGCTGTCTGCGGTGATGATGCAGGTGCACCTGGGCCGCAGCGGCCCGGCCACCGCCATCCACAACGCCTGGCTGCGAACCCTGGAAGACGGCGTGCACACCGCCGACATGTTCCACGAAAGCCGCAGCCTGCGGCGCGTCGGCACCCGCGCGTTCGCCGAAGCCGTGATCGCCCGGCTCGGCCAGCGGCCGCAGCGCATCGCGGCGATCGATTATCCGGAGCGCGAACCGGAAACGCTGGTGCATCCGGACACGTCGATTCCGTCCCACGTCGCCGCGACCAAAGCGCTGGTCGGCGTCGATGTATTCCTGAACTGGGACGAGTCCGGTCGCGACCCCCACACGCTGGACGCGCGCCTCGAAACGCTGGCCGGCCCGCAATTCGAACTGGCGCTGGTCACCAACCGCGGCGTGAAGGTCTACCCGCAGGGCATGACCCAGACCCTGTGCACCGACCATTGGCGCTGCCGCTTTCCGGCCGCCAAGGGGTATGCGCCGCGTTCGCACGACATCGCCGCACTGCTGCTGCGTCTGGCCGAAGCCGGCTTCGATGCGGTCAAGACCGAGAACCTCTATACCTTCGACGGGGTGCGCGGCTACTCGCAGGCGCAGGGCGAATAACCGCCGCGATGACCGAATCTCATCCCTACGCCGGCGCGGCCATCGCGCTGGCGACGATGCACGGCAAGGCCGAAGCCCTGGCGCCGGCCTTCGCCACGCTGGGTGCATCGTTGAAGGTGCCGGAGGGCATCGACACCGATGCGCTGGGCACCTTCAGCGGCGAGATTCCGCGCCTGCAGCCGCCGCTCGAAACCGCGATCGCCAAAGCCCGGCTGGCGATGGTCGCGACCGGATTGCCGCTTGGTCTGGCGACCGAAGGCAGCTTCGGCCCGGATCCGGTGATCGGATTCGTGTCGATCCACCGCGAACTGGCGGTGCTGGTCGACGATCTGCATGGCCAGGTGGTCTACGAGTGGCGCAACAGCCATGAGACCAATTTCGCCAGCCGCGTGGTCGCTCATGCCTCCGAACTGGACGCGACGCGGTTGGCGCGCTGGGGATTTCCCTCGCACGCGCTGATCGTGCGGGCAGAGCCTCAAGGCCACGTGGTCAAGTCGCTGCGGGACCGCATTACTCTGGATGCCGCGATCGCGGCCTGCATCGCGAGCTCACCTACGCGACAGGCGCGCGTCGAAACCGACATGCGCGCGCACCTCAATCCGACCCGGATGAACCAGATCGCAGCGCTGGGCGAACGCCTGGTCGAACGCCTGCGCTGCCGCTGCCCGCGCTGCCGGGCGCCCGGCTTCGGCCGGATCGACGTGGAGACGGGTCTACCGTGCGGCTGGTGCGGGCACCCGACCGGCGCAGTCCTCGCAGAGATCCATGGCTGCGCGGCATGCCCGGAACGCCTGCGACTTCCGCGCAGCGATGGCCTGCGCCAGTGCGATCCGACGCACTGCGACAGATGCAACCCATAGCGCTGTGCGCCCACGAACGCCGAAGATCGTTGGCGACATCTTGCTGGGCGCGGCGGTGGCCGCCATGCTCTTCACCACGCCGCATTGCAGAACAATACCCGCATGAGCGAACTCAACGCTGCCCCATCCCCCGCGCATCTGACGATCGCACGGCCCGACGACTGGCATGTGCATCTACGCGACGGCGCGATGCTGCGTCATGCGCTACCGGATACCGCACGCCGCTTCGCGCGCGCGATCGTCATGCCCAATCTCGATCCGCCAGTCACCACCACCGCCCAGGCGCTCGCCTATCGCGAACGCATCCTCGCAGCCCTGCCTCCGGAGCTGCGCTTCGAGCCGTTGATGACGCTCTATCTCACCGAAACGACCGCGCCGGAGGAAATCGCCCGCGCCAAGGCCAGCGGCGTGGTGCATGCGGTGAAATACTACCCGGCCAACGCCACCACCAATGCCCATCACGGCGTGCGCGAACTGCGCAACTGCAGCGCAGTACTGGAGGCGATGCAGCGGCACGACCTGCCGCTGCTGATGCACGGCGAAGTCACTGACAGCGAGATCGATGTGTTCGATCGCGAGGCTGTGTTCATCGAGCGTCATCTGACGCCGTTGGTGCGCGATTTTCCGCAATTGCGCGTCGTGCTTGAGCACATCACCACCCGCAACGCAGCGCAGTTCGTGACCGAAGCACCGACCAATGTGGCCGCGACCATCACCGCGCACCATCTTCTGCTCAACCGTAATGCCATGTTCGCCGGCGGCCTGCGCCCACACCACTACTGCCTGCCGGTACTCAAGCGCGAAGAACACCGGCTGGCGTTGATCGAAGCGGCCACCAGCGGCGATCCGAAATTCTTCCTGGGCACCGACAGCGCACCGCATCCACGTCACGCCAAGGAATCGGCCTGCGGTTGCGCCGGGATCTACACCGCGCACGCTGCAATCGAGCTGTACGCCGAAGCCTTCGAAGACGCCGGGAGGCTGGAGCGGCTGGAGGGCTTCGCCAGCCTGCATGGCCCTGCGTTCTACCGCGTACCACGCAATGCGGAGACGGTGACTCTGGAGCGCGCGAACTGGGAGGTACCGGCGCAGATCGAGATCGAAGCCGGAACGCTGGTGCCGTTTCGCGCCGGCACGCGCCTGCGCTGGCGGCTCGCCGCGAACGGCGACGCTGTTTGCCCGAACGCGTTCTAAAGCGACGTCGGCGCGTTGATCTGTGCCTGCTTGCGCACGATCAACATCGCGATCTCCAGGGCCTGCTCGTAGTTCAGGCGCGGATCGACCGTGGTGCGGTAGGCGCGCTCCAGATCGATATCGGTGATGTCGCGGGCGCCGCCGGTGCATTCGGTCACGTCCTCGCCGGTCAGCTCCAGATGCACGCCGCCCAGGCGGGTGCCGGCCGCAGCGTGCAGCTCGAACGCCTGCTCCAATTCGCTGCGGATGTTCACGAAGCGGCGGGTCTTGTAGCCGTTGCTGGTCGACTCGGTGTTGCCGTGCATCGGATCGCAGATCCACAGCACGCGGCGGCCGTCGCGCTTCAGCGCTTCCAGCAGCGGCGGCAGTTTTTCGGCGATCGAGCCGGCGCTCATGCGATGGATCAGGCTGAGGCGGCCGGGCTCGTCGTTCGGATTCAGGATATCGATCACCCGCAACAGCTGGTCCGGCGTAACCGACGGGCCGACCTTGATCGCGATCGGATTGCGGATGCCGCGGAAATATTCCGCATGCGCGCCATCCACCGCGGCGGTGCGCATACCGATCCACGGAAAATGCGTGCCGAGATTGAACCATCCGGCCTGACGCGGCACCTGCCGGGTCACGCCTTCCTCGTACGGCAGCAGCAGCGCTTCGTGCGAGGTGTAGAACTCGACGCTGCGCAGGTTGTGCAGCGACTCGCCGGACAGCGTTTCCATGAAGCGCACGGCATCGCCGATGCCCGCGACCATCTTCTGGTATTCGTCGGCGAGCGGCGAATGCCCGACCCAGCCGAGGTTCCAGTATTCCGGGTGGTGCAGATCGGCAAAACCGTCGTCGATCAGCGCGCGGATGAAGTTCATCGTCATCGCCGAACGCGCATGCGCCTTGATCATGCGCCGCGGATCGGGGATACGCGCTTCGGGCGTGAATTCGGGGCCATTGACCATATCGCCGCGGTAGCTCGGCAGAGTCACGCCGTCTTTGGTTTCGGTATCGGTCGAACGCGGCTTGGCGTACTGGCCGGCGAAGCGACCCACGCGCACCACCGGCAGCCGCAGCCCGTGCACCAGCACCAGACTCATCTGCAGCAGCACTTTGAGGCGGTTCGAGATCACCTCGGGCGTGCAGTCGTCGAAGATCTCGGCGCAGTCGCCGCCCTGCAGCAGAAAGCGCTTGCCTTCCTGCGCCTCGGCGAGCTGCTGCTTGAGGTTGAGCACTTCGCGCGAGGTCACCAGCGGCGGTAAGGCATGCAGTTCGCCGAGCACGCCTTCCAGTTCGTTCGCGTCCGCATATGTCGGCTGCTGCAGCGCCTGGCGTTCGCGCCAACTGGCGGGCGCCCAGCCGGTGGGGGGCGGAACGACGGCTTGCAGCGGTTCGGGGCGGGTCATGGCGTTGTTCTTCATTCGTGGGGGACGATCGGATAAATGTGGTTCTGTCGAGGTCGCTGTGAAGATAGCGTGCCCCTGTCAGGCTCAGCGCGACCGGAAAGCCGCATACGCGGCCCAGCCGGCCAGCAGTACGAACCAGACCAGGCTCCAGGCCGGCATCGACAGACCAAGAAAGGACCAATCGACCTTGGCGCATTCGCCCGAGCCAGTCAGCACTTTCCTGATCACGTCGGTCAGCGGATTGGTGTCCAGCATGAACTGCAGCGGCGGGCCGCACTCGGGCACCTTGTCGGGCGGCAGCATGGTCAGCCTGACATGCCGGCCGGCGATGCCGGCACCGATGCCGGCCGGAATCAGCGCCAGCAGGCCATAGAGCCGACGGCCCCAGACGCCCTTCGGCGCGTGCAGGCCACCGATCAGGAACACCACGGCAAGGCCCGCGAAAGCGATCCGCTGGAAGATGCACAGCGGACATGGCAGCAGGCCCCACTGGAACTGCGAAAACAGGGCGAAACCGATCAGGCCCGCGCACAGCAGGAGGCCCAGCAGGAACTGGAAACGGTACGACCAGCGGAAAGGATTGGATTGCATGCGTGCGCGTCAGCCAGAAAAGGATGTGACGGAATGACCCGGATACACCGCCCGAGTTCCGCGACGACCGCTGCCACCATAGCAAAAACCCCGGCATGGGCCGGGGTTTTCGTCATGACCGCTGCGCAGAACGTGATGGCCTGCGCTGCGCCGGCCGTGCGACCGCTCAGCCGGTGGGGGCGCGATCAGGCCGCAGCTTCGGGGCGGTCGACCAGCTCGACGTAGGCCATCGGAGCGTTGTCGCCGTCGCGGAAACCACACTTCAGGATTCGCAGATAGCCGCCCGGACGGGACTGGTAACGCGGGCCGAGCGTGGTAAACAACGTACCCACCGCTTCCTTGTCGCGCAGACGCGAGAAGGCGAGACGGCGGTTGGCGACGCCGTCGATCTTCGACAACGTGATCAGCGGCTCGGCGACGCGGCGAAGTTCCTTCGCCTTCGGCAGCGTGGTGCGGATCAGGCCGTGCTTGATCAGCGAGGCAGCCATGTTGCGGAACATCGCTTCGCGGTGGGCGCTGGTACGGCTGAATTTGCGTCCGGATTTCAGGTGGCGCATGGTTCTGATTCCTGGTTATCCCCGGCACCCTGGTGCCGGGAT
>JBKJTC010000076.1:0-2978 GCA_046590925.1 Lysobacteraceae bacterium
GCCGCCCATCGCGAAGAACACCTTGCCGCGACCGTCGCGCATGGCTTCGATGGCGTCGATGGTGTCGAAGCCGTGCGCGCGCGGCGGATCGAACGCGAATTCGGCGCCGAGCCGGTCCAGAAACGCGGGCGCCGGTTTTTCGTAGATGCCCATCGTGCGGTCGCCCTGCACGTTGGAATGGCCGCGCACGGGGCAGGGGCCGGCGCCGGCCTTGCCGATATTGCCGCGCGCCAGCAGCAGGTTGGTCAGCATCTGGATGGTGGCGACGCTGCGCCGGTGCTGGGTGATGCCCATGCCCCAGCAGAAAATGGTGGCGCGACTGTCGAGATAGACCTGCGCCGCGTGTTCCAGCTGCGCGCGGCTCAGGCCGGATTCGCGTTCGATGTCCGGCCACGCGGCGTCGCGCACGCAGTCGGCGAAATCGTCGTAACCATGGGTGTTGGCGGCGATGAAGGCGCGATCCAGTGCGCCCAGCTCCAGCGCATGCGGATCTACTTCCGTATCGGCGCGTTCGATTACCACCTTGGCGATGCCCGTCGCCACCGCGAGATCGCCGCCGATCTTCGGCTGGAAGTAATGCGAGGCGATTTCGGTGGAACCGCCGCCCAGCATCTCGGCCGGCGACTGCGGGTCGGTGAAGCGTTCCAGCCCGCGCTCGCGCAGCGGATTGAAAGCGACGATCCGACAGCCGCGCTTCGCCGCGCGCCGCAGTTCGCCCAGCATGCGCGGATGATTGGTGCCGGGGTTCTGGCCGAACACGAAGATCGCGTCGGCCAGCTCGAAATCGTCCAGCGTGACCGAGCCCTTGCCGCTGCCGATCTGTTCGGTCATCGCCACGCCCGAGGGCTCGTGGCACATGTTCGAACAGTCGGGCAGGTTGTTGGTGCCGTAGGCGCGCACGAACAGCTGATACAGGAACGCCGCCTCGTTGGAGGTTCGGCCCGAGGTGTAGAAGATCGCTTCGTCGGGCGAGGCAAGGGTGTTCAGCGCCGCGGCGATCCGCGCGAACGCCGCATTCCAGCCAATGGGTACGTAGCGGTCGCTGGCTTGATCGTAGGCCATGGGTTCGGTCAACCGGCCCTGGGCTTCGAGGAATTCGTCGCTCTGTCCCGCCAGCCAGGCGACGCTGTGTTCGGCGAAGAAATCGGCATTCACGCGCTTCGAAGTCGCCTCGTTGGCGACCGCCTTGACGCCGTTTTCGCAGAACTCGAAGGTCGAATGCGGATTGCGGTCGGGCCAGGCGCAGCCCGGGCAGTCGAAGCCGGTGGGCTGGTTGGTGCGCAGCAGGGTGCCGGGGCCGCGCAGCACCGCATCCTGTTGGCGGAGCGCCTGCCAGGAGGATTTCAGCGCATCCCAGCCGCCGGCGGGCTTGTCGTAGGGCCGGATCGGGGCGTCGTTGTCGCGTTGCTCTGCCATCCGGGCATGCTAGCGCAGGTGATCGCTGGCGGCGCTTTGCGCTGGACGCCGCGAACGCCCGCGGCGTAGATTGTCCTTTCGGTTGTGGGCGGGGATGGCGGCATGCGTCCTTGGCCCGATCCCCTTTGCCTGCGGCATCCGTCCGCGGCGCTTGCCCCGCGGCGCCTTCCCCGAAGCGTTTGCCCGGACCCGACGAAGCAGGACCGTTCTTGTCTGACGCCACCACCAGTCTCGATCTCGCCCTCAATCACGCTTCGCGCCTGCTCGGCAGCGACCCCGAACTGGCCGGGCAGCAGGCCGTCGAGATCCTGCGCGTGGTCGCGCAGCACCCGGCCGCGCTGCTGGTGCTGGCGGCGTCGCATCGCCTCCGCGGTCGCGTGGACGAGGCGCTGGCGATCCTGGAACCGCTTTCTAGACAGCAGCCGCGCGCGGCGCAGGTGCACTGCGAATTCGGGCTCGCGCTTGGCCGCAGCGGTCGCGGCGATGAAGCCCTCGCGGCGCTGCGCCGCGCGCTCGCGCTGAATCCCGCATTGCCGCAGGCCTGGTTGGCCCTGGCCGATCATCTGCGCGGCATCGGCGATGCCGAAGGCGCCGACGCCGCATACGTGGCCTACGTCCGTCATTCGGCGCGCGACCCGCGTGTGTTGCAGGCGGCCGAAGCCCTGGCCGACAACCGCCTGCCCGATGCCGAAGCGCTGCTGCGCGACTGGCTGAAGCAACACCCGACCGATGTCGCCGCGATCCGCATGCTCGCCGAGCTCGCGGTGCGGGTCGGGCGCAGCGAAGAGGCGCTGCATCTGCTCGAACGCTGTCTCGAACTCGCGCCCGGGTTCCGCGAAGCGCGCCAGCACTATGCGCTGGTGCTGCATCGCGAACAGCAGTCGCAGCCCGCGCTGTCGCAGCTGGAAACCCTGCTCGCCGACGATCCGCGCAATCCCGGCTGCCGCACGCTGAAGGCAGCGATCCTCTGCCGTCTCGGCGAGTACGACGCCGGCATCGCGCTGTACGAAGCGATCCTCGGCGAATACCCGAACAACCCGCGGGTGTGGATGAGCCACGGCCACGCGCTGAAGACCGCCGGGCGCCAGGACGAAGCCATCGCCGCCTACCGGCGCAGCATCGCGCTCGATCCCGGCTTCGGCGAGGCGTATTGGAGCCTGGCCAACCTCAAGACTTTCCGCTTCGGCGACGACGAGATCGCGGCGATGCGCGCGCAGCTCATCCGCACCGATCTCGACGTCGAACATCGCTTTCATTTCGATTTCGCGCTGGGCAAGGCGCTGGAGGATCGCGCCGACTACGCCGATTCGTTCGCGCACTACGCCGCCGGCAACGCCCTGCGTCTGAAGACCATGCCCTACCGCGCCGGCGACACCAGCGCGCGGGTCATCGCGATGATCTCCGGCAATTCCATGGTGCCTTCCACCCCGGAATGGCTGGAGAGCATCTGTTCGATCAACGTCGAACCGGAACGCGGCAGGCCGACGATGAAGATCGGATCGGGCGCGGGGTCGCCGCAGCCGGCGCGTTCGGCGAAGAACTCGCGGGTGTAGAGCTGCTTC
>JBKJTC010000117.1:0-47410 GCA_046590925.1 Lysobacteraceae bacterium
AAACCGTTCACCGGCGCATCGCGCGAGGCGCTGCTGCTGCTCAACAACGTGTTCCTGACCGCCGCCTGCGCGATGGTGCTGATCGGAACCCTCTACCCGCTGCTGGCCGATGCGCTGGAACTCGGCAAGATTTCGGTCGGGCCGCCGTATTTCTCGCTGCTGTTCATCGTGCTGATGGCGCCGATCGTGCTGCTGCTGCCGCTGGGCCCGCTGATCCGCTGGCAGCGCGACGAATATGCCCGCCCGCTGCGCATGCTGCTGCCGTGGGCGCTGCTGGCGCTGGTCGCCGGCGGCATCGCTTACTTCCAGGCGCCGAACGGTCCGTGGAAGACTGCGGCCGGCGTCGCCGGTGCGGTCTGGATCGCGCTGGGCACCGCGCGCTTCGTCTGGCAACGTTTGCGCACGCAGCGCGGCGCGCTGACCGCCGAAATGTGCGGCATGGTGCTGGCGCACGGCGGACTCGCGGTGTTCCTGATCGGCGCGCTGCTGGTGGAAGCGCAGCTGCAGCAACGCGAGATCGCGATGAAGCCGGGACAGACGCTCACCCTCGGTCGCGACAGTTTCCGCTTCGATGGCGTGCAGCGTCTTGCGGGGCCGAACTACACCGCCAGCCGCGGCACCGTGCAAGTGTTCCGCGACGACCGCCGCGTGACCACGCTGCATCCCGAAAAACGCGAATACGCCAGCGGCGGCCAGGTGATGACCGAAGCCGCCATCCGCCCGGGCGTGAGCCGCGACGTGTTCGTGGCGCTGGGCGAACCGCTGGGCAACAACGCCTGGGCGGTGCGCGTGCACATCAAACCGTTCATTCGATGGATCTGGTTCGGCGCGGGGCTGATGGCGCTGGGCGGGTTCGTGACGGCGCTGGATCGGCGGTTCCGTTCAACAGCTAGAAAGGCAAGCTCATGAGGATTACGGGACTCGCGCTGCTAGTTCTTGGCGCAATTTGGGCAATCGTAGCGCTAAGCATGAATACGTCCGTGTCCGTAGGAGATACTTCTGTTCACAACGTCGGTCTGCTTGCAGATCGCTCAAATCATTTGATTTTCGGATCGATGCTGGCGCTAGTTGGAGCAATCCTATTCGGATTCGGAAGTCTTCGATCTCAGTCCGATGTCGCATTCGGAACAGCAAAACGATGGCTGCCGTTTATTGGATTTGGTTGCCTTGCAGTTTTGCTCGCCGTCGGTGTGTGGCTCAGTCGCAATCCAAACCGCGAGGCGCTGCCGTCGCCGCTGATCGGCAAACCCGCGCCGGAATTCGCGCTGCCGGTGCTGCACGAACCCACGCGCACCGTGACCTCGAAAGAACTGCGCGGCCAGCCATACCTGCTGAACGTCTGGGGTAGCTGGTGCCCGGAATGTCAGGTCGAGCATCCGGTGATCAGCCGTTTCGCCGCGACCAAGCGCGTGCGCGTGATCGGCTACAACTGGAAGGACGAACCCGCCGACGCGCTGGCGTGGCTGGAACGCTTCAACAACCCGTACTGGCTGGTGCTGGCGGACATCGAAGGCGGTACCGCGATCGATTTCGGCATCTACGGCGCGCCGGAAACGTTTCTGGTCGACGCCGAAGGCATCGTGCGCTGGAAGCATGTGGGCGCGATGACCGATGCCATCGTCCGCGATGAACTGCTGCCGGTGCTGGACGCGGCGGAGGCTGGAAAGCGGTGATCGGCTTCTCGAGCAACAAGAGCAAATCCCCCCTGCCCCCCTTTTCCAAAGGGGGGAACAGCACAGCTTTTTCCAGCGAGCGGGGCAGCGACGGCTTTCTCGACACCCCAACCGCGAAGGCCTTTGTGCATGAAGGTCTGCTCTGCTTGTCTTCCCCCTTTGAAAAAGGGGGACCGAGGGGGATTTGCCTTGCGCTTTTCCTGCTGTTGAGCATGCTCGCAGTCCCCGCGTTCGCACAGAAGACCACCGACCCCGCACCGCTGCAGTTCAACGACACCGCCGAGGAAACGCGCTTCCACGACCTGGTGTCCGAACTGCGCTGCGTGATGTGCCAGAACCAGTCGCTGGCCGATTCCAACGCACAGATCGCGGTGGATCTGCGCCGCGAAGTGCTGGATCTGATGCGCGAAGGCCGCAGCGACCCTGAAGTGCGCGACTTCCTGGTCGCGCGGTACGGCGAATTCGTGCTTTACCGCCCGCGCGTGAGCGGCACCACCTGGCTGCTGTGGTTCGGGCCGCTGCTGTTCGCGCTGGGCGGCGGCGTCGTGGTCTGGCGCCTGCTGCGCCGCGGCCGCAACGCACCGCCGCCGGGCGACGACGAAACCCAGGAGTGGTGATGTCCGGAGAATCCCTGTCATGACTTCGCCGATCTTCGCCCTGATCGCCGCCGCCGCGTCGCTGATCGCGTTCGCGGTGGTGATGCGGCCGCTGTGGCGCGCCAAACCGCGTTCGGCCGCGATCGTCATCGCCGGGCTGACCCTCGCCTCGGCGGGCCTGTATCAACTCATCGGCAGCCCTATCGCGCTGGACGCCGCGATGGTCAAGCGCCCGGACTCCATCGAAGAGGCGCTGTCGCAGCTGGAACGCAGCCGCGACCGCTTCCCCGATCACGAAGGCTGGGTGATGCTCGCCACCGCCTACGCCCGCGTCGGCAAACCCGAGCAGGCGCGCGACGCCTGGGAAGAAGTGTTGAAGCGCGCGCCGGACGACGCCAATTTCCTCGCCGCAGCCGCGGAAGCGCGGGCGCAGGTGCATCCGCAGCGCCGCTTCGATGCGAAAGCGGTCGAATACCTGCGCCATGCGCTGAAGAACACACCCGAGCACCAGCGCGCGCGCTTTTTCCTGGGCATCGCGCTGCGCCAGCAGAACAAAGCGGCGGAAGCCGCGGCCGTCTGGGAACCGCTGCTCGCGACGGTCGACGCCGCAAACGCGGACACGCTGCGCGCCGAGATCGACGCTGCGCGCGTGGACGCTGGCCTGCCCGCACTAAAGCCGCCCGCAGCGAGCGCAACCGATGCGCCCGCCGCAAACGGCCTGGTCGTTGAAGTCGCGCTCGATCCCGCCTTCGCCGCGCGCGTGCGCCTGCGCGGCGACGCCACCGTATTCGTGATCGCGCGTGCGCCGAACGGCCCGCCGATGCCGGTCGCAGTGGAAAAGCACACCCTCGCCGATCTGCCGCTGCGCGTGACCCTCGACGATGCCGACGGCCCGATGCCCACCGCCAAACTGTCCGCGCTGAAGGATGTGGAAGTAATCGCGCGCATCTCGGAAAGCGGCAACGCCATGCGTCAGGACGGCGACCTCGAATCGAAGCCGGTGCGGGTGACGCTGCCGGCCGACAAGCCGGTGAAGCTGGTGCTAGGCGCGGAGTGAAGACAGGCGCGGAGCATCCATCCCGCATCCAGCGCCTCGCCGGCCACGCACGCTGGTGGCTGTTGCCCTGCGGCCTGGGCCTGGCTCTGCCGCTGCTCGACCGCCTGCTGCCGCCATCGGCGAACACATTCGCATGGCTGATCGATCTCGCCGCGCACTGGCAAATGCTCTACGCACCGATCTGGCTCGCGCTGTGTCTGCTGTGCGCGGTGCGAGCACGACGCTGGCTGCTGCTGGCGCCGTTCGCGCTGCTGCCGCTGTGGAGCGCGAGCGCGCGTCTGCCGGTCAGCGACGGCGGCGCACCGACGCTGGTGATCGTCGCGGCGAACGTGCATGTGGGCAATCGCGATCCGGGTCCGCTGCTCGCGTGGCTGCGCGCGCAGCCGGCGGATGTGGTGGTGATGTCCGAACTCACGCCGGAATACGCCCAAGCCCTCTCGCATGCGCTGGGCGACGACTACCGCTATCGCGAACTGCGTCCGCGGCAGTCGCCGTTCGGGATCGGCATCGTGTCGCGGCTGCCGTTGCGCAATGCCGCGCTCATCGACGATGCGGACGGCGTGCAGACGTTGCTCGCGGATATCGACATCGCCGGCCGGCCGGCACGCATCGTCGCCGCGCATCCGATGCCACCGCTTGCGCCCGAGTGGCACGACAAGCGCGACGCCTTGCTGACCTCCATCGCCGAACAGGCCGGTCCGCTGCCGCTCATCGTCGCCGGCGATCTCAACGCCACGCCGTGGTCGACCGCGCTGATCGACGCCGGGCGTCACGGGCTGCTGCGCACCACCGGCTTCGCGCCTACCTGGCCAAGTTCGGGACGGGGTGCGATCGGCATCCCCATCGATCACGTGCTCGCCAGCGGCCACTGGCGGCGTGGAGCGTCCTCGCGCGGGCCGGACATCGGCTCCGACCACCTGCCGGTCCGGGTCGCGCTGCACTGGGCAGACGACCGCAACCGCCCTGACTGACCGCGGACCGGCCAGACTCGGAAAACCGCGGTCCATCGCGTACCCTCTCGTCCTGTCGCTCAGGATCGCTAGACTTCACGGATGACTGAATTCATACCCCCCGGCACCCGCTTCGCCGCGTTGCCCTCGCCCTTCCCGATGAAACGCGGCGGCGCCCTGCACGGCGCGCGCATGGCCTATGAAACCTGGGGCACGCTCAGCCCCGCGGCCGACAACGTCGTGCTGATCCTGACCGGGCTTTCGCCCGATGCGCACGCCGCCAGCAACACCGGCAACCCCGAGCCGGGCTGGTGGGAGCCGATGCTGGGGCCGGGCAAGGCCATCGACAGCGACCGCTGGTTCGTGATCTGCGTCAATGCGCTGGGCAGTTGCAAGGGTTCGACCGGCCCGGCGTCGATGGAAATCGCAACCGGCGCGCCCTACCGCCTGCGTTTTCCCGAGCTCTCGGTGGAAGACTGCGCCGACGCCGCGATGGGCGTGGTGCGCAGCCTGGGTATCGAACGTCTGGCCTGCGTGATCGGCAACTCCATGGGCGGCATGGTCGCGCTGGCGCTGCTGCAGCGTTTCCCGGGCATGGCTCACAGCCATATCAACATTTCCGGCGCCGCGCGCGCGCTGCCGTTCTCGATCGCGATCCGCTCGCTGCAGCGCGAAGCGATCCGCCTCGATCCGAACTGGAACAACGGCGACTACAGCGACGAGACCTATCCCGAAGCCGGCATGCGCATGGCGCGCAAACTCGGCGTGATCACCTACCGTTCGGCGCTGGAATGGGACGGCCGCTTCGGCCGCGTGCGCCTGGATTCCGACCGGCGCCTGGGCGACGACCCGTTCGGCCTGGAATTCGGGGTCGAAAGCTATCTCGAAGGCCATGCCCGCCGTTTCGTCCGCCGCTTCGACCCCAACTGCTATCTCTACCTCGGCCGCTCGGTGGACTGGTTCGATCTGGGCGAATCCTGCCACGGCAGTTGCGAGGACGGTCTGTCGAAGCTGCGCGTGGACCGCGCCCTGGCCATCGGCGTGCATACCGACATCCTCTTCCCGATCCAGCAGCAGCAGGAAATCGCCGCCGGCCTGCTCGCCGGCGGCGTCGACGCACGCTGCCTGGCGCTGGAATCGCCGCAGGGCCACGACGCGTTCCTGGTGGACATCGCGCGCTTCGATCCGGCGGTGCGCGGGTTCCTGGATTCGTTGTACAGCCACTTGTGATGTCGAACAGCATTCATAGGCTGGGCTGAGCGCAGCGAGGCCCAGCCTGTGTGTATTTGTATTTGTGTGTGGGGGGGGGCAACTGCGACTGGTCCGATGCGGTGCTGGGCTTCGCTGCGCTCAGCCCAGCCTACGGGATATGCGAAGCCCCTCGCGTCCAATATATCCGGTGGATCAAGATCAAGACTGCTTGAAACCGCGGCATTTCGTTTCCTCAGCCGTGGGCACGGCCCGGAGATCGTCGCGTTCCGGATTCTGCCTGGGCCGGCCGACTGAGCAGCACGCTGCCGAGGATCAAGGCGCCCGCGACACCCATCGCGACCGTCAGCGGTTCGTCCAGCAGCAGCCACGCCCAGCCCACGCCGAACAGCGGCACCAGATAGGTCGTGGTGGCGGCGCGGCTGGCGCCGATGCGTGCGATCAACCGGTAGTACATGACGAACGCGATGCCGGTGCACAGCACGCCGAGCAGCGTCACCGCGACCCAGGACTTCGCCGAGACCGCATGCTGCGGCCACTGCGCGATGGCGAACGGCGCGCTGAGCAGCGTCGCGCAGCTCAGTGTGGCCGCGGCGACCGCCGTCGCCGGCAAGCCGGCGAGGTGCCGCTTCACCAGGTTGCCGCCGATCCCGTACAGGAACGCGGCGAACGTACCGGCCGCCACCGGCAGACCGATGCTGGCGCCGGCGACCTTGCCGCTGGCGAGCACGATCACCCCCGCGAAACCCGCGATCAGGGCAATGGTGCGGCGCCCGCCGATGCGTTCGCCGTAGAACAGGAAGGCCACCAGCGCGGTGAACAGCACCGCCATGGCATTGGTGATCGCGCCCACGCCCGCCGGTGCGCGCTGCGCGGCCCAGGCGAACAGGGTGAAGGGAATCGCCGAATTGATCGCGCCGATCAGCGCCAGGCGCGGCCACAGCGCACGTTGGAACGCATGTCGCTCGATCCACAGGAACGGCAGCAGGATCAGCGCGCCCAGGCCCAGCCGGATCGCCACCAGCGGCGCCGCGCCGAATTCGGGCGCCGCCACCCGCATGAACATGAAAGATGCGCCCCAGATCGCGCCGAGCACGCACAGTTCCAGCGGCGTGAGCCAGGCCTTGGGCGTTTCCACGACCGGAAGTAGGGTCTGCAATGTGTTGGAGGTGTTCATGCGCGGAGATCCTGATGGGAAACGTGAGTGCCGGCTATCCGCAAACGGCTGTCCCGGCCATCGGCGGGGTCATCGGCGGCGTCATCGATTCGCACCGCATGCCCGCTGACGCGGATACCGCCTTCCGGGTCGATCCCGACCCGCAGCCGGCTGGGCCGGCCCATGTCGTCGCCCTGACGGATGTCGACCGTGGCCGGCGTGTCCACCAGACCGAGCGCACGCAGATAGCCGCCGAACGCCGCCGCGGCGGCGCCGGTCGCCGGGTCTTCGACCACACCGCCGACCGGAAACGGATTCCGCGCATGAAACGAAATTTGCGTCTCGCGCCAGACCAGATCGACCGTGGTCAGATCGTGTTCGCGCTGGATGCGTTCGAGGGCGTCGAAGTCGTAGGCGAGATCGGCGAGCCGGGCGCGCGTCGCCGCCGCGAGCACCAGATGCCGCGCGCCGGCGAAAGCTACCCGCGGCGGCAAGGCCGGATCGAGTTCGTCTTCGCGCCAGCCCAGTGCGGCGAGCACTGCGCCGACCAATGCAGGGTCGGCGGCCTCGACCCGCGGCGCAACGCTGGTCAGGGTCGCGAGCGGGCCGTCGGCATCCATCGAGATCGTCACCGGTACCTCGCCGACCGGCGTTTCGAGCAGCAGCGAAGTCTCGCCGGTGCTGTGAAACAGGGCGATCGCGCTGGCGATCGTGGCGTGTCCGCAGAACGGCACTTCGGCGCGCGGGCTGAAATAGCGCACCCGGTAACGGCCAGGGCCGATCGCGGTCAGGAACGCGGTTTCGGAATAGCCGACGTCGGCGGCGATCGCCTGCATCCGCGCGTCGGTCAGCCCGTCCGCGTCCAGCATCACGCCTGCGGGATTGCCGCCCAGCGGCGTGTCGGTGAAAGCGGCATAGCGCAGCAGGGTCGGCATCGCGGGGCCTGGCGTGGAGGAGGCGGTGCCGCTCATTATGGTTTCCGGCCGCGCGGCCACAAGCGCATACTTTCGTGGCCAGACAACAGCGAAATTTGAGGCTCGCATGACCATTCGACCGGAACTGTTGCCCGCGCTGGCCGCGTTCGAGGCCGCCGCCCGCCACCAGAACTTCGCCCACGCCGCGGAAGAGCTGCACCTCACCGCCAGCGCGATCAGCCATCACGTGCGCAAACTCGAACAGCGGCTCGGGGTGGTCCTGTTCCAGCGCCACGCGCGCGGCGTCGCGCTCACCGCCGAGGGCCGGCTGCTGGCCGACGCCGCCGGCAGCGCGCTGACCGACCTCGACGGGGTGCTGCGCGGCCTGCACGCCATGCGCGACGACCGCGACCGGGTGCGCATCACCACCGTGCATTCGCTGATCTACGCATGGCTGCTGCCGCGCCTGCCCGCCTTCGCCGCGCTGCATCCGCAGATCCGGCTGGTGTTCGACAGCAGCGTCGGCCTGACCCGGTTCGACGACGGCGGCCCCGATCTGGGCATCCGCCATGGCCCCGGCCACTGGCCCGGGCTCAACGCGCATCATCTGATGGACGATGCGCTGTTCCCGATGGCCTGCGCCGGGCTGGCGGCGCGGGCATCGGTGCCTGCCGACATCGCCGGATTGCCGCTGGTGGCCGACCTCGCCCGCCAGGGCTGGCACGACTGGTTCCGCGCCGCCGACGTGCACGGCGCGCAGCTCGACGTGCGCTTCACCTTCAGCGACAGCACCGACGCGCTGGAAGCCGCGGCGCACGGCCTGGGCGCGGTGCTGGCGCGCGAGAAGATCGCCCGGCCGTGGCTGGCCGACGGCCGCCTGCAGCGCCTGCCGGGACCGCTGCTGCCGACCCGCTGGCGTTACTTCATCGTCCACCCTTCGCATCGCCGCCTGCGCCCGGCCGCGCAGATCTTCGTCGACTGGCTGCTGGCTACAAGCGCCGGAGAACGCGGCCACGCGGCCCCGGCGATCGGGGCGGCCGGCGATAATGCGCGACCTTCCGCAGCAGCCACCCGATGACCAGCGCCGCGACGACCGCCGCCGCCACCCGCACCGCCTGGCTGCAGATCCACTTCTGCGTGATCCTGTGGGGCTTCACCGCGATCCTCGGCAAGTTGATCAGCATGCCGGCGCTGCCGCTGGTGTGGTGGCGCATGCTGCTGGTGGCCGTGCTGCTGTTGCTGCTGCCGCGCGTCTGGCGCGGTCTGCGCGCGATGCCCGCGCGGCTGCTCTGGAGCTATGCCGGCGTGGGCGTGCTGGTCGCGCTGCACTGGCTGACGTTCTATGCGGCGATCAAGCTCTCGAACGCGTCGGTCGGCGTCACCTGCATGGCGCTGGGCACGGTATTCACCGCGCTGATCGAACCCTGGCTCACCGGCAAGCGCCTGTCCAAACGCGAGTTCGCGCTGGGCCTCACGGTGCTGCCCGGCGTGGCGCTGGTGGTCGACGGCATTCCCGACGGCATGATCATCGGCGTGGTGGTCGGCACGATCTCGGCGCTATTGGTGGCGTTCTTCAACTCGCTGAACAAACGGCTGGTGGAACACGGCGACGCGCTGTCGGTCACCGCGCTGGAAATGGCCGCGGGCGTCGCGGCGATCACGCTGATCGCACCGCTGTCCGGCATGCTGTCGCCGGCCTTCGGCGGCAATCCGTTCCTGCTGCCCGATCCGCGCGACGGCGCCTATCTGGTGTTGCTCGCGGTCGCCTGCACCCTCGTGCCGTTCGTGCTGTCGCTGCTGGCGCTGCGCCACCTCAGCGCGTTCGGCACCCAGCTCGCGGTGAATCTGGAGCCGGTGTACGCGATCGCGCTGGCGATGCTGCTGCTGGGCGAACAGCGCGAACTCACGCCGCGGTTCTATCTGGGCGTGGCGATCATCCTCGGCGCGGTGCTGATCTACCCGCTGCTGGTGCGGCCGAAGAAGATCGAACATCCGGAAATCCTGGCCACCGGCGAATCCAAGGTCGTGGGCGACTGAACGCCTGCCGCAGCGGCCGCACCCGGCGCCGCTGTGGCAGTCTAGGCACCCCGCTCCCGCCGGCCGACAGCAGCCCCGCATGTATCTGGAGTACTACGGCCTAGAACAGGCGCCGTTCTCGATCACGCCCGACCCGCATTACGTGTTCCTCAGCGAACACCACCGGGACGCGCTGGCGCATCTGCTCTACGGCATCCGCCAGGGCGGCGGCGGCGGTTTCGTGCAGCTCACCGGCGAAGTGGGCACCGGCAAGACCACGCTCAGCCGGCTGCTGTTGAATCAACTGCCGGAGAACACTCACGCCGCGCTGGTGCTGAATCCGCGACTGGAACCGGCGGAACTGCTGCAGACGATCTGCGAGGAACTGCGTCTGCCGGCCGGCGGGACGGCAACGCCAGCCGCAAATCCGGCTGCGGCGCCCAGCGGCAAACGCAAGGGCGGCAAAACCGCCGCGCCCGGCCGCAGCCGCGCCAAACCCGGCGGCAAGGCGATGTTCGATGCGCTGGGCGCCTATCTGCTGGAGGCCTACGCCAGGGGCGACCGGGTGGTGCTGATCATCGACGAGGCGCAGAACCTCTCCACCGAGGCGCTGGAGCAGGTGCGGCTGCTCACCAATCTCGAAACCGAAACCCAGAAGCTGCTGCAGATCATCCTGATCGGCCAGCCGGAGCTGCGCGACACATTGGCGCGGCCGGAACTGCGCCAGCTCGCGCAGCGCATCACCGCGCGCTATCACCTGCGGCCGCTCGACGAAGCCGGCACCGCCGCCTATCTGCGCCATCGGCTGACCACCGCCGGCGCCAAACGCTTTCCGTTCGCGCAGGACGCGGTGCGCCGCATCCACCAGCGCAGCGGCGGCGTGCCGCGGCTGATCAACGTGATCGCCGAACGCGCGCTGCTCGGCGGTTATGCGCACGACCTGCTGAGCATCGACGCGAAGACCGTCGACCGCGCCGCCGGGGAAGCGCTGGCGCCGTCGTCGACCGCGCATCCACAGCGCGACCGCGCTTCGCTCATCGCGGCGGGCGCGCTCGCGTTGGCCGCGATCGTCATCGCGTTCGTGCTGTCGCGGACATCGCCGGGCGATGCGCAGGCGGTCGATGATCCGGCCGCCGCGACGACATCCGTAGCCGATGCATCGATGCCGATTTCGACTGCACCCAACCGCCCCGCAGCCGACCGCCCCGCGCTGGACGGCGCGGCGCTGCTGCAGCGCGTGCGGCAGACCCCGCCCCGCTCCCTGCGCGAATGGCAGGCGCTGGTCGCGGCCTGGAAAGCGCCGACCGCGCTGGGCAAAGCGTCGCCCGATGCCTGCCCGCCCACGCTGTCGCCCGGCTGGCGTTGCCTGCGCAGCCGCGCGCAGCTCGATCCACTGCTGCGGATCGGCCGTCCGGTCCTGCTGCGCCTGCGCGCCGAACCGCAGGCGGTCTGGGCGTCGCTGCTCGGCGCAGACACCGGCAGCGTGCGCATCTCGCTGGACGGCAACGCGATCGATGTCGACCGGGTGGCGCTGGCCGGCGTGTGGAATGGCGAATTTCTCGCGGTGTGGTCGGCGCCGGATGCGCTGGAAGCCAAGTTCGCGGCCGGCGATGCCGCCGCCGTCGACTGGGTGCGTCGCCGTCTGCTTGCAGAGGGCGACAACGGCAGCGATCTGCCCGTCGCGCTGCCCGCATTCCAGGCGCGCATGGGCCTGCGCAGCGACGGCGCGCTGAACGCCGACACCGTCTTCGCACTGTCGCGCCGCGATGCCGGCCCGCGCCTCCGCGCGCAGGAACCCTGAGCCATGTCCTTCATCCTCGACGCGCTGCGCAAATCCGAAGCCGCCCGCCGCCGCAGCGAAACGCCGGATCTGTTCGCGGCGATGCCCGCCACGCCCGAGCCGTTGCGCGCGCGTCCGAACTGGCCGCTGTGGCTGCTCGGCGCCGTTGCGGCGATCTCGCTGCTTGTGGTGCTGTGGCTGCTCGCACAGCGCGCGCCGGAAGCGGCGACTGTATCGCCGGCGGTCGATGCGTCCATGGAAACGGCAGCGATGGACGACGCCGCAGTCACCGCACCGGCTCCCGAATCGATCACAGAACCGACACCACCACAGGTACGGCCGCCGGTGGACCAGGCGCCGGCGCCGGCCGCCGCAGCGACATCGCCATCTGCCGCCACGCCGCCGCCCGCCACGCCGCCTCCATCGCCGCCGCGCGAACCGCCCGCCCCCACGCCGGAAGTCGCACCTGCTGCGGCGCCGATCCTGCCGCTGGCCCTGCCCTCCACAGGCAGCGTCGTTTCTCTGGCCGATCTGGATCCGGCCACGCGCAAGCTGCTGCCGCCGCTGAAGCTCAGCATGCACCTGTGGAACGAAACGCCGGCGCAGCGGTTCGTGATCCTCGATGGACAGCGGCTGCGGGAAGGCGATCTGCTCGGCGAACTGGTGATCGAACGGATCACCCGCGACGGCGCTGTGCTGGCCTGGCGCGGCGGTCAGCTCAGGATCGAACTGCGCTGAGCGCTTGTCTCGAATCTGCAGATCGGATCCGTGGAGCGGCCTCAGGCCGGCCCAGGCAGCACCCGACCGGCGACGACATCAGGGCCGTGCCCACGGCCGACGAAAACGCAACGGTTGCGTATCGGAAGCAGCGGCCTGAAGACCGCTCTACGAACGTGATCGGCAGATTTCGGACGGAGGCTTACACCGACGTTAAATACAACTGCGCGTAAAGCGGATGGTCCACTTCCCCCAGCAGCCGCAGACGCTGCGTTTCGGGCAATGCCGCAGTGATTTTCTCGAAGGTGTCCAACGGCGACAGTTCCTGCGCCAGCACCCGCTCGACCATCGGTCCGATGGCTGCATAGTCGCAGTTGCTGCGCGCAAGCTCGGCCGCGTCTTCGCGATCGAGCAGGTCGTGCACGATCGCCAGCCGGTCGCGCACGCGCTCCCATTCGCGCGCGCCGATCTGCCCGGATTGCAGGTAGCGGTCGACGATCGCTTCCTGCAGCGCGGCCAGGCGCGTGCTGCGCTGCATGTCGACCGCGAGCTGCATCTGCCTGTCGTCGAGTTCCGGCGCAGGCACGCCGGTCGCCTCGGAGACGCGCGCGCCGACGGTGCGCATCTTGTCGGCATCGGGCATCTGCTTCGACAGGATGTGATCGATCGAGCGCGCGTACAGCTCGATGAAGACCGGCTCGAAGTTGCCGGCGTCCAGCGGCAGCGGGTTTCCCGCCACGGGCTGCGCGCGCAGCGTTTCCAGCGCGGTCCGCGGCTGCATCGCAGGATCGGCGAAGCAGCGGCTGCCCGGCGGCACGTTCCCGGGGTCGTGGATGGGATTGGTGGTAACGGTGCAGGTGGCGTGATCGTCGTAGACCCGCAGCAGATCGAAGAACAGCGGCATCGTGCCGTGGTCGTACACCGCCGCGGCCACCCCGTCCTGCGGGTGGCTGCCTGCCCAGAGCTGCATCGTCGGCATTTCCGGCACCGCGAAACGGCCGATTTCGTCGAACCCCAGCGCCAGCATGTCGTCGATCAGGCTCGCTGTGCCGGGCTGCTGCCATGCCTGCGCGGCGGGCACCAGGGTGATGCGGGCGGCGATGCCGGCGTTCTGATCCATGCCCGCCATCGACGCGATTTTCCGGCGCAGCCACCAGGGCAGCGCGAACCGCAGCAACAGCCACAGCAAGACCACGCACCCGACCAGGGTCGCCGCGATAACGACGAGTATCAGCATTAGATTCATTCCCCATCCTCCCCCGTGGCCGCAAAGGCCACCGAGCGCGAGTGTACGGAATCCGGAGGCTGGCGCGAACCCCGTCACGGTTTCACCATAACCCGCCTCCCTCGAACGACGCACGTCGACACGGAGGCGGTCACGGATGCCGACGCAGGCGGCGCAACCCCGGACAAAATGCGGCATTTTTCGCCCCGACCCATTTGTCGAACCGGTTTTTCCACGGGGCGACATCACGCTTTTCGATGCGCAAATCCGGCGGCTGGCTGGCATGGAACGTGCTTGCATAGAGTTTGCCTGACAACCGGCGCCCCGCGCCTAACCCGGTCCGGGTGCTGCGATTCCATACCCATCCATCCCAAAGGTCATGTCAAACATGTCGAACAACCGCAAGATTTCCAGCGCCGCCAGCCTGCTGTGCCTGGCCATGGCGGTCGCGCTTCCCGCCTCCGCAGAATCCGATTTCCAGACCGGCGCAGGGGCGCTCAACGCCAATGCCCGCCTCGATTTCCGCGTGGTCATTCCGAAGTTCATCCGCTTCCAGGTCGGCAGCGCCGGCAACGTCATCGATCTGGCCGAATTCACCGTCCCGGCCGCGAACGTCGGCGATGGCACCGATATCGCCCGCACCAACGGCGGTGCCGTACCGGTGCTGTTGCAGGGCAACGCCGGCAACATCAGCCTCATCGGCACCACCCTGGGCCCGCTGAACAACGGCGCCGGCCAGAACATTTCCTACGCGGAAATCCTGTCCACCAGTTCGAATGCCGCATTGAACGTACCGACCCTCGTCGATGGCGCCGCCAGCGCAGCCATCACGGTCACGCCGAACGTCGGCACCCAGGTCGTGAACCGGACCGCCAACTGGTCGTACGCCTACAGCAACACCAACTTCGTCGCGGCCGGCAGCTACGGCGGCGTGAATATCAACAACGGCCGCGTCACCTATACTGCTTCCTTGCCGTAATCGACGACAGCCTCGAACTGTTTCGGCGAAGGGGCTGTCTTTCGAGGCAGCCCCTTTTTTCCAGAGGAATACGCCATGGAATCGCGTCCCGCCCATGTCACGGCTTCGCGTTGCGCATCGCGGCCGCTGCTGGACATTGCGCTGCCGATCATTGCGCTGCTGTTCGCCTCAATGTTCGGTATCGGCAACGCCTCCGCCTATACCGTCACCATCGGCACCGGCACGAAAGCCGCGTATCTGCGGATCGGCGACGGCACCATCACCGGCGGGAACTACAACGGCGGCGGCACGCCCATCGCCAACACCACGGTCAATCTGGTCAGCGTGACCGTACCGGCCGCCGCCGTCGGCGACGCGACCGTGCAGAACATGACCGGCACCGGCCGCCTGACCAGCGATTTCGACGGCTTCGCGTTCTGCAACGCGGGCCAGGTCTATATCGGCGCCTTTTTCCGGCTGCCCACCAATCCCAACCAGAGCGCGACCCTGCGCGTCACCACGCCCGCGAACCTGACCAGCGCCGGCGGCGACACCATCCCGATTACCGAGATCAGCTGGACCAGCAGCGGCAACGGCGACGCAGGCGCCCAGCCATTCCCGGCAGGCGCGTTCACCGGCGGCACGCAGACGCTGGCCACGCTGCTGCGCAACACCTGGGCGGAAAGCTGCCACAGCTTCCGTTACGCCAACGCGGCCATCGCCGCCGCGGGCACGTACAACGCGCGTGCGACCTACACGCTGGCGACGCCATGATCCGGAACCTGGCGACACTGCTCTTCGTGATCGCCTGCGCGATGCCGACGACGGCGGCTGCGCAGACCTTTCCCGTGGACGACAGCGCCAGCCAGGTGCTGCAGTCCGCGCCGCTGAAGATGCGCTGGGATTCGCTGGTGCCGCGTCCCGGCCAGACCGCAACCATGAGCGGCGACGTGGTGGTGCAGGTGCGTCTGGACGTCTCGCCCTGGCGCGGACGGCGCGGCCGCATCTATCACAAGCTTCCGGCGCTGCCTTCCGGCCCGGTCACCGTGCGCTGGAGCGCGAACGGCCCGCTGCTGCCCGGCACGCTGCGCGACGGCGAGCGCACCCTGGTCTATAGCGGTCCGATCGCATCGAACCGGCTCGAAGACACCTTCCGCATGACGATCCAGGCCGATGGCGAGCGCGTGCTGCGTCCGCAGGACCTGGTGTTTTCGTTCGAGATCGAACTGGAGTCCCCATGATGAGTTCCACCCGGATGACTTCTACCGGGATGACTTCCGCCCGGATGACTTCCGCCCGGATGACTTCAGTCCGCCTGCGCCGCGCGCTCGCGCTGGCCGCCCTGCTGTTGTCGGCCGCGGTATCCGCACAGGAATTCGCCGTGGTGGTCACGCCGCCGCGCTTCGAGGACCGCACGAAAGCCGGCGCGGTCTACCGCAACGTCATCGAGATCAACAACACCTCATCTAAAACCGCACGCTACACCGTGCAGACCGCGGACTGGACGCTGGACGCGCAGGGCGCGCCGGTGTTCACCCAAGCGCTGGTCGAGAACAGCTGCCGGCCGTGGGTAGGCGTGGAAGCGGCGGAGATTTCGGTGAAGGCCAACGGCAAGCGCCGCTATCGTTTCGAAGTAGCGGTGCCGGCCACCGCGCCGCGCGGCGAATGCCGGTTCGCGATCATGATCGAAGGCGAACCGCAGATCATCCAGGGGAATGTCGCGCTGCCGGTGAGCGGCCGGATCGGCATCATCGTATATCTGGCGATCGGCGATGCCGCGCCGGTAGTGGACGTGCTGGAAACCCGCAGCGTCGATGTGCAGGGGCAGACGCTGCCCGTGCTTCGCGTGCGCAACCGCGGCGACATGCATGCCCGCCTGGACGGTTATCTGGGCGGCGTCGACGCCAAGGGGACGAAGATCGTGCTGGTCCCGGACAGCAGTCCGCTGCTGGTCGGCGCCACCCGCGATATCCCGCTCTACCCGCAGCCTGAAGACCGCGGCGCGCAGCCGCCTGCCATCGTCTATCCGCTGCGGATCAAGGGCAGGCTGGATGCAGGCGGTCAGCGTCTGGATATCGACACCACGCTGGATCGATGAACCGCATGCGGATGCCGTCGACGGGTTGTGGGCTCGCACGGACGGCTTTGGCGCTGGCGTTGATGTCGGCGCTGGCGCCTGCGTGGAGCGCAGACTCGTCCGGTTCCGCATCCTCGTCCACTGAATCCTCCGCCGACGCGAATTACGACCCGTTCTCGGAACTCGGCGTCGCCGCCGACAGCGACGATGGCGCCCAGGCCTATCGCGACCGGATCATCGCGCCGGAGCGGCTCGCGCCCCTGCCCGCCGACGAGGACGAAGAGGGCACCGCGTCCGGTCCGCCGCGCGCCGTGCATCTCGAATTGATCGCGCACCGCAGCCGCTTCGCCGGCGAGCGCAGCGTCGAACTGGGCGCCGCGTTCGGAGGCTTCTGGGACACCGACGGTTTCGGCGCGATTTCCGCCGACGCGCTGCTGTTCCGGAGCGACCGCGAGCGCGACGGCGGCGACCGTTGGCGCGGCAGCGCCACGCTGTGGCAGCGCGGCCTGGCGATGCCGGGCGGCTGGTCGGTCAACAACGGGCTGGGCGTGCTGAACACGCCGATGCCCGGTCTGCTGCGCGAGCAATATCGTTTTTCCCTGCCCAGCGTGCCGATGCTCGGCGCCAGCAGCGAATGGATCCAGCGCACCCGCGGGCTGCAGTTGCAGGCCGCCATCGGTCGCGGCGGCACCTACAACGGCGCGCGCATCAACGGTTTCGAACCGGGCGACGGCACGGTCGCCACCATCGGCGCGCAGTGGGCATGGTCGAAGCAATGGACCGGCGCGGCCTCGCTGCTGGTCACCGATGGCCGGATCGTGCCCGACGATCAAGGACTGCCCGCGTTCCAGAACGGCCAGACCCGCGCGCTGGTGTTCGGCAACCGCTGGCAGGGCGCGCGCGACAGCGTCGCCGTGAATCTGCAGGCCAGCGACAGCGATGGCGCGCAGGCCGCGGGCGTGTGGCTCGATGCCCGCGCCGACCGCGGCCGTTTCAGTCACCGCTACGGCGCCTTCCATCTGCAGCCGGACCTGGCCTGGGGCGCATGGCCGATCAACAACGATGTGCGCGGGGGTTACTACCGAGTCGATTTCAATCGTGCGCGCTGGAGCTGGAATGCTGGCATCGATCGGATCGGCTCGATTTCCGGCACAGGCTTCAACGGCTGGTACGGCAATGCGTTCGTGCGTTACCAGTCCAGTCCGCGGCTGGGCTACGGCGGCGGGTTGTCGGCGCGCGACAGCAGCGGCAGCGCGGACAGCGGGGCGCAGGCGCTGCAGTTGTTCGTCGACACCGGCACCCGCCTGGGGCAGACGCGGCTGCAGTTCGACCTCGCCCGCGCCGAACGCGATGCGGACAGTTGGCAGTTCCTGCTCGATCACGCATTGCGCCTGCGAGAGGGCTCGCGACTGTCGGTGTCGGCCGGCATCGGTGAGCTGGCCGACGGGCCGTCCGCCGCCCGCCGGACGATGACGCTGGCGACCTACGGCGGCTTCGACCTGACCGACGATTTCTCGCTCGACGGCACCCTCCGCTGGAGCCGCAGCGAAGGCGACGACGCCTCGATCGGCGCCGGCTCGACCAGCGCCGACGCCAGCGGACTCGATCTGAATCTCGGCTGGCGCTGGCGGATCGCCTCGCGCTGGACGCTGCTCGGCAATCTCAGCGAAAGCCGCGGTTCGCGCCGCTCGCCGTTCGCGCTGGATCCGCTGACCAACCAGCCGGTGTTCGGCACCCTGCCCCACGATCGCGCGGTGTACCTCAGCCTGCGCTACGACTACAGCGCGGGCCGCGCGCGACAGGTGCTGGGCGGCGCGCCCGGCGCGGCCAGCGGCCGCATCACCGGCAGCGTCTTCCTGGACGAGAACGCGGACGGCGTGCGTTCGGCGTCCGAACAGCCCGCGGCGAACATCACCATCGTCCTCGACGATCGCTACAGCGTCCGCACCGACGACCAGGGCCGTTTCGTCTTCGAGCGGGTCGCAGTGGGCGCGCACGATATCGAAGCGATCGCGGACAATCTGCCGCTGCCGTGGTCGATCGACGACGAGCGCGCGCGGCGGCGTGTGCAGGTGGACGTGCGCGGCGACGCATCGGTGGAGATCGGCGCACAGCGGCCGCGTTGATCGCGGTATCGCGTGCGACATCCCGCGAAAAAAAGCTTACAAAAAAACGATTCGTAGAGCGGCCTTCAGGCCGCTGCTTTTGGGTATTCAAGGGCATTTCAAAAACCGCCGATTCATTGTCGTCGCCCGCAGGCGCGGCTTCGATAGTGTGGCGCTTCTGGTTCGTCCTGGGCCGGCCTGAAGGCCGCTCTACAGGCAAGGTTGATCGCGCGGCTACGCCAAAGCCGCTTCGATCAACGCGCGGATCGCGCGCTGCGCGTTCGCCGCCCTCGTTTCGACATAGTCGAACGTGTCTTCATTCATATAAATACGCTGTGCAATTTCGAGTTGCACTGCGTCGATGCCGTTCGCCGGATCGCCGTAGTGACGGGTGATGAAACCGCCCTTGAAACGGCCGTTGAGCACCCAGTCGTAGCCGGTCTGCGCCTGCAGCGCCGCTTCGATGCGCGCCTGCCGCTCCGGCGCGCAACTGGTACCGGATGCGGTTCCGAGATTGAGATCCGGCAGGCGTCCGTCGAACAGGAACGGGCATTCGCCGCGGATCGAATGGCCTTCCCACAGCAGCACGCGGTCGTGCTGCGCGCGCAGACGGTCGAGTTCGCCGCGCAGCGCGTCGTGGTACGGCCGCCAGCAGGTTTCGATGCGCACGTCGATCTCGTCCGGCGTCGGCGCCTCGCCCGGCAGATACACCGGATCGGCGGAGAAGCGCACGATCGGGCACAGCCCGGTGGTGTTCTGGCCCGGATACAGCGACACATCGTCCGGCGGACGATTGAGGTCGATGACATAACGCGAATGCTGCGGCGCGATGATCGAGGCGCCGAGTTCGCGCGCGAATGCATACAACCGCGACACGTGCCAGTCGGTGTCCGGCGCGCGCCGCGCCTCGGGCGTCATCCGCGCGGACAACACTTCGGGAATCGCGCTGCCGTCGTGCGGCAGGCTGATCAGCAGCGGCGCGGTGCCCTGGTGGAGCCGGAAGATCGGCGCTGTCGCTTTGGCGGTCTGCATGTCGTGAGCCATCGGTGCGTTCGTCGGGATTCGATTGGGATTCGAGCGGAATTCGATAAGGATTCGATGCCGCTCAGCGCATCAGCACCACCTCTTCGGCGCTGGTCGGATGGATCGCCACCGTGTCGCGCAGATCGTCGAGGGTGATACCGCGCTTCAGCGCCACCGCGAAGCCCTGCAGGATCTCGTCGGCGCCCTCGCCCAGCAGGTGGATGCCGACGACGCGGCGCTCGTCGCCCACGCAGACCAGCTTGAACAGGCTGCGCTGCGGCGAATCCGCCAGCCCATGCAGCATCGGCCGGAACCCGGCGCGATAGGCCCGCACCGCATCGCCGTGCTCCGCGCGCGCATCCTCTTCGGTCAGGCCCACGCTGGCCAGCGGCGGATGCGAGAACACCACGGTCGGAATGTCCTTGCGATCGAGCAACGCCGTGGCGCCGGCGTACAGCCGGTCCATCAGGCGACGCGCGGCGGCGATCGCGACCGGGGTCAGCGCGGGATCGGTGGTGACGTCGCCGACCGCATACACGCTGTCGATATTGGTCGCGTTGGCCGCGTCCACGACGATGCGACCCTTGTCGTCGAGCGCGACGCCCGCCGTTTCCAGACCAAGATCGTCGGTGTTCGCGCGCCGCCCGGTCGCGAACAGCAGCGCGTCGAAGCGCTCGCTCACGCCGCCGGCCACATCGCGCAGACGCAGGCCTTCGCCGTCCGCGTCGCGTTCCACCGATTCCAGTCCGTAACCGAAATGCAGTCGCACGCCGGCCTGGCGGTAATCCTCGGCCAGCTGCGCGGCGACTTCGGCATCGAATCCGGCGAGCAGGCGGTCGCCGCGGCCGAACACCTCCACCCGGCTGCCCAGCGCCTGCAGCACGCCGGCCAGTTCGACCGCAATGTAACCGGCGCCGACGATCGCCACCCGCGGCGGCGGCGCGGTCCAGTGGAAGAAGTCGTCGGACACGCCGCCGAGTGCGGCGCCCGGCACGTCGGGGCGCTGCGGTCGGCCGCCGGTGGCGATCAGGAGGCGTTCGCCGCGCATCGCGATGCCGTTGGCGCAAACCACGGTGTGCGCATCGCGCAACCGCACGCGGCTGGCCGACACCACGATGCCGGCCTCGTCGAGCCGGCGGCGATAACTTTCGTGGATGTTGTGAATGTAGCGCTGGCGATGGACGATGAACGTCGGCCAGTCCAGTTCGGCCGCAGGCAGATCGAAGCCGAGCGCCCGCGCCAGTTCGATCTTCGCGCCCATGTCGGCCGCCAGCCACATCGCTTTTTTCGGCACGCAGCCGACATTGACGCAGGTGCCGCCGAGTGCGTCCGGCTCGCACAGCGCGACGCGCGCGCCATGTTCGGCTGCGCGGAACGCCGCGGCCAAACCACCGGAACCGCCACCGATCACGATCAGGTCGTAGTGCGTTTCCGTACTGGCGTTCATGCGAATCGCTCCGGGCGGTAGGGTGCGGGATCGATGGCCGGCGCGCGCCCGGCCATCATGTCGGCGAGCAACTGCGCGCTGCCGGCGCTCATGCCCACGCCCATCATGCCGTGACCCGTGTTAAGCCAGGTGCGGCGCGCGCCGGGCGCGCGACCGATCAGCGGCATGTCGTCGCGACTCATCGGCCGCCAGCCGTACCAGCGTTCGCGCACCTCCGGGCCGACCGGTTCGTGCAGATACTCGCGCGCGCCGCGCTCCAGCGCGCCCAGCCGGCGCGCGTTGAGGCTCTCGTCGAAGCCGGAGAATTCCATCGTGCTGCCCAAACGGTAACCGTCGTTCCACGCAGTGACGCACACCGAACGCTCGCGCAGCACCAGCGGCCGTTTCGGCACGCGGCCGGGCGCGCGATAGGTGATCGAATAACCCTTGCCGGGCTGGATGATTTTCTTCATCCACGGCATGCCCAGCGCGTCGGCCGATTTCGCCGACCAGGCGCCCAGCGCCAGCACCGCGTTGCGCGCGCGCAGCACGCCGTGATCGGTGTGGGCAAGCACGCCCTCGCGGTCTTCGCGCAGTCCGTGCAGGGCGCAGTGTTCGACGATCTCGCCGCCGCGTTCGCGGACCGCGCGCGCGAGTTCGGCGAGATAGCGATCCGGCCGCAGCGCGGCGTCGCCGCTGAAACGCAGCGCACCGGCCACGCCGGCTTTCAGCGCCGGCTCCTGCGCTTCGTATGCGGCGCCGTCGATCGCCTCCACCGCCACGCCCAGTTCGCGCAGCAGCGGCAGTTCGTGCTGGCCATGGGCGAAGGCGCGGGCGTTGCGGTAGACGTAGTCTTCGCCGGATTCGACGAATTCGCACTGCAGGTCGTAACGCTGCACCCAGTCGGCGAGCCGGCGACGCGAGTCGTCGAGCAGCGCGTACTTGCCGCGCGCGCTGGCTTCCCAGTCGCGCGGGTTGCAGCGTCCAGCGAGACCCAGCAGCCAGCGCCACAGCAGCGGATCGAAACGCGGCGGAATGTACAGCGGCGCATCCGGCGTGAACATCCACTTCAGCGCGGTCGCCACCGTGCCCGGCGCGGCCAGCGGTGGCGCATGACTCGGCGTGATGGTGCCGCAGTTGCCGTGCGAGGCGCCGCTGCCGATGGCGTTGGCTTCGAGCACGCGCACGCCGCGACCTGTTTCCAGCAGCGCGAGCGCGGCGGCCAGACCGCTCACGCCGCCGCCGACGATGAGGACGTCCACTGTGGCTGCTGTTGTTCCGGTCTGCGGCATCGTCTGCGCGGCGAAGGGAGGAACCGCATTATGCCGTCGCTTGGTCCGCGCCGGCCGGTCGATGTCCGCTTCGGGCAGAGATCAATACGGGGATCAATCCGCAGCGGAGATCCGCATCGCCGGCACGCGCAGATAGGTGACGGCGCGCCACACCCATTCGGCCGGGCCGTATCGATAGCGCGCCAGCCACCAGCGGCTTAACAGCACCTGCAGCGCGAACAGCACGAACACGAACGGCACCTGCCACGCGCGCGGCAACTGCTCGAAATACCCCAGGCCGTAGCCGTAGAACACCAGCGTGCAGACCACCGATTGGCCCAGATAATTCGTCAGCGCCATGCGCCCCGCCGGCGCCATCCAGCGCAACCATCGCGCACCGGCATCCAGCATGCGGAGGATCCACGCGAGATAGCCCAGACTCATCGCCTGCGACCCCATCAACATCAGGACGGCAGCGGTGCCGCTGACCAGATCCAGCCTGTCGAAGGCGACGGTGGGCACCATCCAGAACGAAAACAGCATCATGCCGAGTCCCAACGGCAGCGCCACCCACAGCAGTGCAGCGTAAAGCCGCGGCCACGCCTGCCGCTGCACGATCGCGCCGCTGCGCACGAACCACGACCCCAGCACGAACATCGCCAGGATCTGCCCGCCCATCAGCAGCGTGTACGGCAGCATCACCGCTGCGTCCAGCACGCGCTGCCACACCGCTTGCGCATAGGTACCACTCCCGTAGGCGGCGCGTTCGTCGGCCATGAGCCGCGCCATGTCGGCAGCCTGTTTCTGCAGTTCTTCCTGCATGAGCGCGCCGACCGCCGGATCCAGCTGCGCCAGCGCGCCCATCGCGCTGAATCCCGCCACCATCAACAGGGTCAGCCCGAACAATCCCAGCGCCCAATACGGCAATTGCCCGGTCGGCACATGCCGGAAAATCACCAGCAGCGGCAGCGCGATCAACGCGTAAACGGTCAGGATGTCGCCGGACCAGATCAGCAGCAGATGGATCAGACCGATCACCAGCAGCGCCAGCGTGCGACGCAGATACAGCGCGCCGAACCCATGCCCGCGGGCGTCGGCGCGCTGCATCATCACCCCGAAGCCCATGCCGAACAGCAGCGAGAACAGCAGATAGAACTTGCCCTGCACCAGAATGTAGATCGCGGCATCGACGATCCTGTCGGCGCCGGTCAGCGTCGGATTCAGGCCATCCAGCGACGCGACCAGCGGGCCGACGAAGGCTTCGATGTTCATCAGCAGGATGCCCAGCAGCGCGAAGCCGCGCAGCACATCCATCGCCTCGATGCGTTCGCCGGCGGCGATCGGGCGCGGTTCGGTCGGTGGGGGCATGGCGATAGGCTGCGTTCGGGCGATACCGCGATCTTACCCACGAAGGCAGTTTGAAAACGTCATGACCCCATACGACGACGGTCCGCCGAAGCGGACCGTCAGGTGAATCGATCGAGAGTGGTGCGGACGCTCAGTGGTGGTGACCGCCGTCGCCGTGCACGTGGCCGTGCTCGATCTCTTCGGCGCTGGCTTCGCGCACGTCCACCACTTCGATGTCGAAATGCAGCGACTTGCCGGCCATCGGGTGATTGAGGTCGACATCAACCACGCTCAGGCCGACTTTCTCGATGGTGACCGGGCGCGGGCCGTAGGCAGTTTCCAGCACCACCTGCATGCCCGGGGTCAGGCGCTGGTCGCCGAAATGCTTCTTCGCGATGCGCTGGGTCAGGCCATCGCGGCGCTCGCCGTAGGCCTCGGCGGGAGCCACGTCGACGGCGAAGGTCTCGCCGGCTTCGCGGCCTTCCATCGCCTTCTCGAGGCCCGGAATGATGTTGCCGTGACCGATCAGGATCGCCAGCGGCTCGCCGCCCTGGGAGCTTTCGGTGGCGGGCTGGCCGACTTCGCCGACGGTGTAGTGGAAACGGACAGCGCGGTCTTTCTCGATTTTCATGGGTCTGGCTCGATCTGGTTCGGGTCTGGGCCGCGGCGTGGCGGCAGGGGGCGGCTTGATCGCCACCCGGCGATGCGGCCAAGATGGCCGCCGTGAAGTACGTGACGCAAATATGACGCAAAACACGGCCGCGCATTATCCGCACTCCGCCGCCCCGGCGCCATCGGCCACGGCCGGATGGGCATCGCGCACGGCGGTCTGCGCTGCCGCGCTGCTGGGCCTCGCGCTGGCCGGCTGCGGCGGCCCGGAGACCGTGCGGGGCACCCCACCGCCACCGCCGCCATCCCGCGACTGGTCCGGAACCGCGCCCAACGATCCGGCCGCCGCCAATGCCGTACTGATGCGGGCGATCGGCCTGGTCGGCACACCTTATCGATATGGCGGCAACACCCCGGACGGCGGCTTCGACTGCAGCGGCCTGGTGAATTACGTGTTCCGCGACATGCTAGACCTGCGGCTGCCGCGGACCTCGCGGGAACTGGCCGCGATCCAGGGGCCGAAGATCGCGCCCAACCGGCTGGCCACGGCGGATCTGGTGTTCTTCGGCAGCGGCGGCAACGTCAGCCATGTGGGTATCTACGTCGGCGAAGGCCGCTTCGTGCATGCCCCCAGTACCGGCGGAACGGTCCGCCTCGATCACCTGGACGGCACGTACTGGCGGAACCATTACACCGGGGCCAAGCGCGTCCTGAAGTGAGGGCTGGGGGGTGGTGGATGCCCCGTTTCGCGACTCGAGTCACCTTTTCGGCCCCGGGCCTAACGAAATGTGAACCCGCCGCCGGCCGTCGTCGTGCACTATCCATCCTCCTTCTGCAAAGTGCATGACGCGTGACGACCCCAGCCCAAGGCTCCGGCCGCCCCACTGCCATCCACCGCTCCACGCTTGGCAGCCCCCGATTCATGCTCACCTGCCTGCTCGCCCTCGGCAGCCTCCCGGCCTTCGCACAGCAGCGCATTGAAGCTCCGACCCCGCAGGATCCCCTCGAATTCTCGGCGGGCCTGCTGTCCGCGGACATGTTCCCGGCCGGCGATGCCATGCTCCACGGCCCGCTGACCCTGCCCGGCCGCAGCGTCATGTTCGCCAAGGACATCCGCAGCATCTTCGATGCTTCCCCGGTCGCGGTGAGCGTCGGCTCTCAAGTTCCGGCTCAAGGCGAAGGCCGCATCAAGACCATGCTGAAGCGCGCCCTCGCGCTGCTGGGCACCCCGTACCGCTGGGGCGGCACCAGCCCCGAGGGCGGCTTCGACTGCAGCGGTCTGGTCGGGTACGTCTTCCGCAACACCCTCGGTATCGAACTGCCGCGTATCTCGCGCGACATGGCCACCGTCGGCGAACTGATCCGCGACCCCAAGGCACTGGTCGAAGGCGACCTGGTGTTCTTCAGCCGCCGCGGCAAGCATGTCGACCACGTCGGCATCTATATCGGCAATGGCCAGTTCGTCCACGCTCCGCGCACCGGCAAGGACGTGGAAGTCGCCAACCTGATCACCGGCTACTGGAGCCAGAAGTTCTTCCAGGCCCGCCGCGTCGCGACCCAGTAAGCCGCGACAGCCGTCAGCTGTTTCCGCAAAGGCCGCGAAAGCGGCCTTTTGCTTTCCTGATCAGCGCCGAACAACGACTAAGCGACGATCTGCCCCTCCCCTTGCGCATAGCGCAGGGGGAGGCTGGGAGGGGGTTGCTCCCGTAGCCCGGCAACACCGGCACTCGGCGAACCCCTCCCCAACCCTCCCCTTCGCCTATAGCGAAAGGGAGGGAGTGATTACCGCCAATCGAGTTTCGACGCTGATGAGGTTGGCTTTCGGAGGCACGCCTCAGCAAAAACGGTCTTTGCCTTCCTGATCAGCGCCGAACAACGACTAAGCGACGATCTGTCCCTCCCCTTGCGCATAGCGCAGGGGGAGGCTGGGAGGGGGTTGCCTCCGTAGCCCAGCAACACCGGCACTCGGCGAACCCCTCCCCAACCCTCCCCTTCGCCTACGGCGAAAGGGAGGGAGTGATTGCCGCCAATCGAGTTTCGAAGCTGATGAGGTTGGCTTTCAGAGGTACGCCTCAGCGAAAGCGGCCTTTTGCCTTCCTGATCAGCGCCGAACAACGACTAAGCGACGATCTGCCCCTCCCCTTGCGCATAGCGCAGGGGGGCGAAGCGCGGTGCCTGCGAGCCACCGGCTCGCGCCGCGATGAGCGCCTGCCGGCGAAGCCGGCAGGCCGGACGGCTGGGAGGGGGTTGCTTCCGTAGCCCGGCAACACCGGCACTGGGCGAACCCCTCCCCAACCCTCCCCTTCGCCTACGGCGAAAGGGAGGGAGTGATTGCCGCCAATCGAGTTTCGTCGCTGATGAGGTTGGCTTTTGAAGGCACATCTCCGCGAAAGCAGCCTTTCGCTTCTGAAGGCCCGACCGCTTGCGGCCCCGCCCCGTCAGGCACATGCTTCGTCGACCGTTTATCGACGAGGGGGCAACGACGATGGGCCGCACGATCCTGGGCATGCTGTTGGGCGTGTTGACGATGATGGTCACCATTTACGCCATCGAATCCATCGGCCACCTGCTGTATCCGCCGCCTGCCGGCCTGGACCCCAGGAACCCCGATCACCTGCAGATGATCGTCGCCGTCGCACCTGCCGGCGCCATGGCCATGCTGGTATTCGGCTGGACCGCCGGCGCCTTCGTCGGCGGCTGGGTCGGCGCCCGTATCGCCCGCCACGCGCGCGCGGCTGCCATCTTCGTCGCACTGGTGGTGATGGCCGGCGTCGCTGGCATGATCGTCAAGGTTCCCGACCATCCGAAGTGGGTCGCCGTACTTGGACTGGTGCTGCCGATTCCGGTGGCGTTGGTGGCGGCCAGGTTGGCGGGCAGACGGGAAAAGACGCTTCCGGCGTAAACCGGACGCCGCATAAACGAACGGCAAACCATCGCACCCGGCTACAACAGCGGGTGCGACAGCACACCGTCAGACAGCTTCTTCCTCGATCCCCACATTGCTCGACGCACGCTCGTAAATCTCGCGATCGAGCAGTCCCGTTTCCTTCGCCACGAGCACCGGCACCAGCATCTGTCCGGTGACGTTGGTCATCGTGCGCATCATGTCGAGGATGCGGTCGATGGCGTAGAGGTAACCGATCACTTCCAGCGGCAGGCCGGCGGCGCTCAATACCACGGTCGCCATCACCACCGCGGTGCCGGGCACGCCGGCGGTGCCGAAGCTGCCGAGCACCGAGGCGATCAGCACGATCAGGTATTGCTCGGGCGTGAGCGGGGTGCCGGTGTATTGGGCGATGAACACCGCGCACAGCGCCGGGTAGATCGCGCCGCAACCGTCCATCTTGATGCTGGCGCCCAGCGGCACCGCGAACGCGGCGTAGTCCTTGTTCACGCCGAGGTTGTGGGTGACGCTGCGCAGCGACGACGGCAGCGAGGCGAAACTCGACGAGCTGACGAACGCCACCTGCATGCCCGGTGCGGAGCCGCGGAAGAATTTCAGCGGGTTGAGGCCGTGCGCCATCAACAGGCCGCTGTAGACGACGATGATGTGGATCGCGCAGGCGACGTACAGCGCCAGCACGAAGTTGCCCAGCGGCAGCAGCTTGTCGAAACCGTAGGCGCCGACCAGCGCGGCGATCAGGCCGAAGGTGCCGATCGGGGTCATTTCCAGTACGAAACGCGTGAGCTGGATCGAGATCTCGGCGGCTTCGCCCACCAGCTTGCGCGCCAGCGCGACCTTTTCGCCGAGTTTCACCATCGCGAAACCGATCAGCCCGGCGAAGAAGATCACCGGCAGGATCGAGCCCCTGCCCGCCCGCAATACGGTTTCGCCGGCCGCGTTCTTCGCTTCGCCGATGCCGGTCAAGGCGTGGAACGGATTCGCCGGCACCACGTTCAACAGCACCTGCACGACGCTCGGAATATCCTTCTGCACATAGTTCGGATCGACCGCCAGCGGAATCTGCACCAGGCCCGGCTGCATGATCGTGCCGACCGCCAGTCCGACGCAGACCGCCAGCACCGCAGTGATCGCGAACCACAGGAAAGTGCGTCCGCCCAGCGCCGCCATCGATTTCTGCCCGTGCAGCGAGGCCACCGCGTTGATCACCGCGAAGAACACCAGCGGCACCGCGATCATCTTGATCAGGGTCACGTAAAGATCGCCGAGCGGGCCGAACCAGGTCTCGGCCGCTGGGCCCATCAGCCAGCCGGCGAGACCGCCCAGGACGAAGCCGGCGAGCACGCGCTGCCAGAACGGAATGCGGAACCAGGCCGAGATCAGGCGCATGAACGGTCTCCGGCGCGCTGCGCCTACATGACGATGACGCACGATAGCCGAGCGCGGCAGCCCGGGCGAGCGCCCGCGCGACACGACCGCATTCCACGATTGAAACGTCGGCCGGGCATAATCGAGATTTCCGCACGAACGCGCGCTTATATGTCCCTTCGCCAGATGCCTCTTCAACACGCACTGCTCGCCTTCGCCTGTACGCTCGCGGCCAGCGGCTGCGCCACCGCGCCGCGCTCGACCACGGACGCCACCCCGGGTACTGGCGTACGGCCGGTCGCGGCCATCGATGTCCCGCAGATCCGCCGTCCCGATGGCGAGACCCCCGCCTGGTGGTTCCGCGCGGGCGCCGCGCAGGCCGCCGAACGCGGCGCGATGTCGGGCAGGGCGAAGAACGTGATCCTGTTCGTGGGCGACGGCATGAGCCTGCCCACGGTGGCCGCGGCGCGCATCCTGGACGGCCAACGCAAGGGCGGCCCCGGCGAAGAGAACGCACTGGGCTGGGAGCGCTTCCCGCACACCGCATTGAGCAAGACCTACAACACCGACACCCAGACGCCCGACTCCGCCGGCACGATGACCGCGATGGCCGCCGGCGTGAAGACCCGCGCCGGCGTGCTCGGCATCGGTCAGCAACCCATGCTGGGCGACTGCGCCGGGGCGCTGCGTTCGCCGATCCTGAGTCTGTGGGAACTGGCGGCCGGCACCGGGCTGGCCACCGGCGTGGTCACCACCACCCGCGTCACCCACGCCACCCCGGGCGCAACCTTCAGCCATACGCCCCACCGCAACTGGGAGAACGACGCGGAGATGCCGCAGGACGCCGCCGACACCGGATGCACCGACATCGCGCGGCAGTTGATCGAATCGAACTATGGCAACGGTCCCGACGTATTGATGGGCGGCGGTCGCAGCAATTTCTTCCCGGCGACCGAGCGCGACCCCGAGTACGACGACAAGGTCGGCCTGCGCCTGGACGGCCGCGATCTGGTCGCCGAATGGAAACGCCGCCGCCCCGATGGCCATTACGTCTGGAACGCTGCGGAGTTCGCCGCCGCGCCGAAGGACGCGCCGCTGCTGGCGCTGTTCGAGCCCAGCCACATGCAGTACGAACATGATCGGCCGACGGACAAGGCCGGCGAGCCGTCGCTGGCGGAGATGACCCGCGGCGCCATCGAACGCCTGCGCGGCAACCCGCAGGGCTTCGTGCTGCTGGTCGAAGGCGGCCGCATCGATCACGCCCACCATTCCGGCAACGCCTACCGCGCGCTGACCGACACCATCGCGATGAGCGAAGCGGTCGCGATGGCCGCACAGATGACCTCGGCCGACGACACCCTGATCCTGGTCACCGCCGATCACGCGCACACGATGACCTTCGCCGGCTATCCGGTCCGCGGCAATCCCATCCTCGGCAAGGTCAGGGGCAGCAGCGGCGAAGGCGGCAGCCCCGGCAACTTCGCTTCCGATGCTACCGGCCTGCCGTACACCACCTTGAGCTATGCGAACGGCCCCGGCCATGTCGGCGCCACCGACCAGCAGCCCGAAGGCCCGAAAACCTTCCTGCATGAAGTCAGCGGCTACCAGGAGGCGAAGGATGGGCGGCCGGATCTGACGGATGTCGATACCGCACATCCGGATTACATGCAGGAATCCACCGTGCCGATGTCGAACGAAAGCCACGGCGGCGACGATGTCGGCATCTGGGCGCGCGGCCCCGGCGCGGAGGCGGTGCGCGGCTCGCTGGAGCAGAACGCGATCTTCCACATCCTGCTGCAGGCCACCCCCGCGCTGCGCGAACGCCTGTGCGCGGCGAAGCTCTGCAACGCCGACGGCGTGCCGGTGACGTTGCCGGATCCGGAAGCATTCAAACGGTAGACGGGTCTCCAAGCCGGCCCAGACAGAACCCGGTCGGCAACGACATCAGGGCCGTGCCCACGGCCGGCGAAAACGAAACGGTTTCGTATTGGAAGCAGCGGCCTGAAGGCCGCCTGCCGGGAGACGGAACTGTTTTCCGGTGGCTGCTATCACGAGCGCGCCGGGCATTCGAACCGGCTCTCAGAACGGCTTCGCAAGTACCAGATAGACGATCGCGACCAGCACGAACACGGGAAGCTCGTTGATCCAGCGCATCGCCTTCGCGGACGGCAGCGCGCGGCCCTTGTCGACGCCCTTCAACCAGCGGCCGCAGACGATGAAGTACGCCAGCAACAGCAGCACCAGCGTCAGCTTCGCGTGCATCCAGCCGCCGCCGATATCGAAGTGCAGCCACAGCGCCAGACCGAACAGCAGCGCGATGCCGAACATGATGTGGCCGAAGCGATACAGCCTGCGCCCCATCAACACCAGCCGCTCGCGCACCGCCGGCGCATCCCCGACTTCGGCGATATTGACCAGGATCCGCGGCAGATAGAACACGGACGCCATCCAGGCGATCACGAACACAAGATGCGCGGTCTTGGTCCATAAAAAAACGGTCATGAAGGATGTCGTGCCATATAAAGGAGTCGAGTACGATAGCAGATGTCCCACAGTGCCCCGTGCAGGCAACTACTGCACCATTGCGTGCCGTATGGGGTCACTTTCTGTGCGGGAACAACTCCTATCCCGTCTCCGAACCGGACAAGACTGACTAACAGTGCCAACTAGCGCAATCCTCACCACCAGCGACTGCGTTTGTGACAACCATCATCAAAAATCCGCAAACTGTTGAATATTTTCGACGCAAGAAGAACGAGCTTCTTGATAAATTGACACGCCCAATAAGCCGGAGTTATTAAACATTGGTTCGGCGTGGTGATAACGCCCCCAGAAGAACCCATTGTTCGGGATACCCAGAGCTTCAGGGGCCCCTGCAAACGTTGGCATGAAATATGCTAGAGCCCCTCTTCGTAGCAAACTCCTGAGAGTGCCCAACATGTCAGCCGTCATGAAGCCGAATCCAGATCCAATTGCCTCAACTCCAACTGCGAGCATCCATATGCGGAGGACATGTCAGACCGCGCTTTCGACACTGATCGAGCATTCGCCCGCGGTGCAGTTCGCATCCTTGGCAACAGTAGACGGACGCAGCTTCGCCCACGCCAACGCAGTCACTCATGAAGCTGATCCGCAGCGATCCGCTGCGCTGATGAGTTCGCTGCTCGGGCTGATCGAATCCTTCAGCCGGGAAACTTTGAAAAGCAATACTTTGTACAACATCACGGCTACGGAACACGGCTCCATCATCCTCGTAAGAGTGCCTTCCGCCGCGAGAATGCACACACTGTGCCTCTGCACGGACATGAGCGAAAACGTGGCGATGACGCTGCGGACATCGCTCGATACCGCCACACTCCTGGCGGAACTGATCGACAGCCCGGTCTGAGTCGAATGGCAGTTACTTAAGCGCCGCCTCCAGATTTTCGTCATTCCCGCGTAGGCGGGAATCCATTGACTTCATGCTTTCTTGACCGAGCAAAGGCGCTGGATCCCCGCCTCCGCGGGGATGACGGGGCTTAAGTAAATAGCGTAAAAAGATCTACACCAGACGCAACCACCCCACCCCAAAATCAAGGAAATGCAACGATGGCAAAGATTTCGCTCGAACCCCTGCGCAACATCGACGGTTACATCGCCTCTGCCCTTGTGGACTGCGAAAGCGGCATGCTGCTGGCCGGCGACGGAACCGGCGTAAACCTGGAAGTCGCCGCCGCCGGCAACTCCGAAGTCGTGCGTGCCAAGCGCAAAGTCGCCAACAGCCTGAAGCTCAACGACACGATCGAAGACATCTTGATCAATCTGACCAAGCAGTATCACATCATCCGCCCGCTGGAAACGAACCAGAAGCTCTTCATGTACGTGGTGCTGGACCGCTCCAAGGCGAACCTCGCCATGGCCCGTCACGAACTGCGCACGTTCGAGAAGAGCATCGACTTCTCCTGATCTCCACACTTCAGTACGCCGTACAGGGTTGGCCGCAAGGCCGGCCCTGCCTGTCTCCGATCATCATCTTCCGATCATCATCGATTCCGGTATGACTCGCGCCGATATCGCCACAGCCGCGCTGAACGACCAGGTGGAGCAGCGTATCCGCATTGCGGCTTCGCTGCTGCTGACGACTCGCGTCGACACCACCGTCAGGCCCATCAATGCCCAAGTCAGAGCATGGGACGGTACCCGCTGCGATCTGCTCATCGTCGACCTTTCCGATGCCTACGGGCAGCGAGCCTTCGCGGTGGCGGAAAGACGCGGCACCCCGGTACTGGCGATCGGCGTTAGCCCCCCGGGAATCGATCTGCGTTACGACACTGTGCCGGCGAGCAGTCCGGCGCCGTTGCTCGCCAAGCATATGCGCGATCTGCTGACGCACGGCGAGATCTGCGAGCCTGCCGAGCCTGTCGTCGGCGGCGCGCTGTCCGCCCTTTGCAGACTGGCCGAGCCCGAATACCGCGGCCGCCCCGTCGATGCCGTATGCAATGGCCGGGCGATCCACATCCGGCCCGAAACCGGCCGCGTCTACGCGGCCACCCTCAGCGATCTGCTTTCCGCACGCGATTCATTCGCCAGCGCCGCATGCGAGCTGCGGATTTCCACCGCTTCGGATCCAAACCATCTGGCGGAGGGCGCCAGTCGCAGCCTTGAAGCGTTCCTGCTTCAGGCGACACTGCATGGCCGCGACCATCTGCCGTCTTTCCCTAAAGGGCGCTACGAAATGAAAGATTGGCCCGACGTGGGCACCGCACCCGAATTCATCGGCGCGCTGAAAGTGGCCAGATCGCTGCTGCGAGCCCCGGCAAGCGCGAGCGAACTGCAGCAGGCCTGCATGTTGGGCGAAGATGAAGTCAACGCGAGTCTGTGGGCCTATCGAGCTTCAAATCTGCTGTCCACCTGCAACAGCATCGATGCCGAAGCAACGCCGCCGCCGACCGGACGCTTCTCCGGAATACTCTCCCGTATTGCCAGCCATTTCGGGCTGACCAGACATTGAATTTTCGCTCCGCAGGCGCAGCGCGAACCTGCCCGACCAAGCATCCAGCTCCCCCCATCAGATAAAAAACGAGAGATCAAGTGTCATTCGACAGCGCAAAACTCGTATTCGCAGGTCCGGTCGGCGCGGGAAAGACCACCGCAATCCGGTCGCTGTCCGACGTCGCCCCGGTCTCTACCGAGATGCCCATGAGCGACGGCCCGATGGGCGAAAAGACCACAACGACGGTGGCACTGGATTTTTCACCGATACTGCTCGACGACGGCACACCCCTGCATCTTTACGGTTTGCCCGGCCAGGAACATTTCTCGCATATGCGTCCGATCGTGCTCGAAGGTGCCATGGGCGTGATCGTGGTCCTTCCTGGGGATAGCGAACGGATCTCGGACGAATGCGAAGAATGGATCCGTTCGATCCGCAGCATCACCCAGAATGCGGGGCTGGTGATCGGTATCACCAGGACCGATCTGTCGCGCGGTTTCCGGATGGACAATATCCGTCAAGCGGTCCGTCGCTGCGGGCCGCCGATCCCGGTATTCACGTTCGACGCGCGCGATCGCGAGCAGACGACGCATCTGGTGCGTGCGCTGCTGCTGACCCTGGATTGAAAGCGCACGTGGACGCGCAAAGCCACGAAGTGGTGGTCGCATTCGAGCAGGCGGGTCTGGGCCTGCACAAGACCTTGTGCGAGATGCTCGATGAGCATCCCACGCACCGTACCGAACGTCGCGGCTGCGGCTACACGCAGGCGACCCGTTTCCTGTCGACCTACATCAACCGGCCGCGCGCCGCGGATGAAGCCTCCGATCTGGGGATTTTCGCCGATTGGCCGAAGCATCAGACCGAATCCCTCGCACGCCAGGCGATCGCCGCAGGATGGCCGCTGGGGTGGCGGGGATTGCATCAGGCGGAGCCGGATGCGTTTCAGCGCCTGGCGCCTTCCGCATTGGCCGGAACCCTGGCGTCGCTGCCGGCACAGCTCGCCGACATCGAAACCCGAATGCAGCGCGAGGAAAGCCGGCTGCTGCTGCGCTTGATCCGCGACATCATCGAACCCGATGTTCCAGATGAGTACGGCAGTCCGAGCATCCCCGCGATGCCGGAAAAGCCCGAAATCGGCAGCTGTTCGCAGGCCGAGGAATTCTTTCTCGAAATCGCCCACGGCCGCATCCGTCGCGGCGGACGCGTCAATCTATTCGTGGACAGCGACGACCGGCCGCTGCTGGTGGAAAAGATCGGCCTGGGCGAGTCGCATTCGGCGATGGCGGTGGCGCCGGTCTCGATCTGCGGCGTCGCCCTGCCTCCGGGCGCGCTGTTCGCGCTGGCGTATCCGGACGATGCTGCCCCCTTGCGCGCACTCGCCTGCGGGCATGCCATCGGACTGGATGCGATCGTGCAGGCGCGTTTCCTGCGGCTGACATCGCTGACGGTTTCGCCCGAAGTACGGCAGCGCGCATTCACCGCGCAACTCGATGCGCAAGTCCGCGGCGACATGTTGTCGCCGCGGACGACGACGATCGAAGATCTGCACGCGTTCGCATCCGCCCAACTCCGCGGCGGATGACCATGCGGATCGCCGCTTATTTCGATGATCGTTACGCGCCAGCCGAAGAGCCCTTGTTCGCGCGGCTGGGCACCACGGCATCGAAACTGGAGCGTCTCGGACTGGTGGACCTCAGGGCGCCCGCGGCATTGCCGATGCCGCTGCTGCGCGGACTGCACGACGACGCTTATCTGGACGCATTCCTGAGCGGCGAAGAACCCATGGCCTCGCGCCAGGGCATCCGCTGGTCGCCACGCATCCGCGATGCGACGCTGGCGATGCTGGGCGGTCAACTGAGTGGCGCCGAAGAAGCGCTGCGCACCGGCATCGCGATGAACATCGCCCGCGGTTTCCACCATGCCGTGCATGCGTCGGGCAGCGGATTCTGTCCCCTGAACGGGCTCGCGCTGCTCGCGCACGCCTGGCCGCAGCGCAAGGTGATGGTGATCGACTGCGACGAGCACGGCGGCAACGGCACCGAGGAATTCGCCGCGCGCCTGCCCAATCTCTACAACATCTCGGTGTTCGGCACGCGCTTCGGATGCCGCGGCGGGACGCGCTCATGGGCGTTCATGGTGCGGGCACGGAGCGAAGGCTTCGAACGCTATCTCGATGCCCTGCGCGAAGCGGAAACGCTCGTCGATACGCACCGCCCCGATCTGCTGGTGTACCAAGCGGGGGCGGATTGTCATGAGGACGACCCCAAGAGCCTCACGGGCCTGACCACTTCGCAGTTGTTCGAACGCGATGTCGCCGTGTTCCGGATCGCGCGACAGCGCGGTATTCCGATCCTGTTCGTGGTGGCCGGCGGCTATCAGGGCGCAGACCGCGTCGCCCGACTCAATGCCAATACGGTGCGTGCCGCGCGCTGGGTATGGCAGCGGCATTCCGCGCACCATACTTGACGCCTCGCCGGCATCGGCCCGGCCGCCGCCGTTCGTAACGTTCGCGGCGCCCACGACGCGAACGTCCGGGCACCCACACGGAAAAAATCATGCACAGCGCTCCCACGCAAACACTGCCGGTGCTGTTCCTCGGCCATGGTTCGCCGATGAACGCGATCGAAGACACCGTCTGGTCGCGCGCATGGCGTGCGCTGGGCGCGCGCCTGCCGCGGCCGCGCGCGATCCTGTGCGTGTCCGCGCACTGGGAAACGCAGGGGCCGTGGGTCACCGGCAGCGCCGCGCCACCGACCATCCACGATTTCGGCGGCTTCCCGCGGGCGCTGTTCGATGCACGATATCCCGCGCCCGGAGATCCGGCGCTGGCGCAGCGCGTGGTCGATCTGCTGGGCGATGCCCAGGCGCGCATCGATCCCGAACGCGGCCTGGATCATGGCGCCTGGGGCGTATTGAAACCGATGTATCCCGAGGCCGATATCCCGGTGGTGCAACTCGGTATCGATTCAAGACGTCCCGGTGCGTGGCACGTCGCGCTGGCGCAACGCCTCGCACCGCTGCGCGACGAAGACGTACTGGTGGTCGCGAGCGGCGATATCGTCCACAACCTGCGCCTCTTCGATTTCCGCGCGTTCGCGCCGCTGCCGTGGGCCTCGCGCTTCCGCGACCGCGTCAACGCGCTGATCGTGGAAGGCAACCTCGCGGCGCTGGCCGATTGGCCGGCGCTGGGCGATGATGCGGCACTGTCGATTCCCACGCCCGAACACTACATCCCGCTGCTCTACGCACTGGCGCTCGCGCGCGAAGGCGATGCGCTGCAATTCTTCAACGACGATGTGATCGGCTCGCTGTCGATGACGTCGCTCATCATCGGTACCGCATGAACGCTCCCGACAAGACCTACGACCGCGGCTATTTCGACCGCTGGTATCGCGATGCCGGCATCGGCGGACGCCAACGCCTGCAGCGCAAGGTCGCGCTGGCGGTCGCGAACGCCGAATACCATCTCGAACGCCCGATCCGCAGTGTGCTGGACATCGGCTGCGGCGAAGGCGTGTGGCGCGCGCCGCTGCTGAAACTGCGGCCGAAACTGCGCTATCTGGGCTTCGACAGCAGCGAATACGCGATCCGCCGCTACGGCCCGCGCCGCAATCTGCATTTCGCGCGGTTCGGCGATTTCGAATGCCTGCGTCCCTGCCCGCCGGTGGATCTGCTGATCTGCAGCGATGTGCTGCATTACCTGCCGACCCGCGAACTCGACCGCGGCCTGCCCGGCCTGGCCGAACTGTGCGTCGGCGTGGCGTTCCTCGAACTGTTCACGTCGGCGGACGAAACCGAAGGCGACGATCTCGGCTTCGTCGGCCGTCCGCCGAAGTTCTATCGCGGTCGCTTCGAAGCGGCCGGCTTCCGCTTCGCCGGTGCGCACTGCTGGTTGTCGCCGGCATTGGCCGGCGATGCGGCCGCGCTCGAAATCGCATGATCCTGTTGTAGAGCGGCCTTCAGGCCGCTGCCTTTGATCGAAGCCAATGCAGCGGACTGAAGTCCGCTCTACAAAGCCTCGACTCGGCGTTTCGGCTTCTTCGCCGCGCTGCGCAGCGCCGCCTCCAGTGCCAGCCGCGCCCAGGGCCGCATCGCTTCGGGCGAATCCATCGCCTCTTCCGGCGGCGTCCAGTCACTCATCGTGATCGGTCTGCCCTTGCCGTCGTAGACGAAGGGATGACCGCCCGCATCTGCGAAGACCTGGCGGCTGGCCTCGTCGGTCTTCAGATACAGGGCGCCACCCACTTCCAGACCCACGATCAGACCGTCGGCGTACAGCCCAGCGCCCCCGAACATGCGCCGGGCGGCGATCCGGCCCAGCGGCGCGAGCAATTCGCACAGCCAGGCGATGTCTTCGTCTCTTGAGGTCATGCGACCAGCCTACCGCAGCGGCGGGAATGCGGCAGCCGTCTCACTCGCCAACCAGCGATCGGGTATGCTGCGTCGCAGCATTACACGTGGTCACACAACAGGGGTTCGCCGATGTTGTTCTATCAGATGCACGAGCTGGGCCGCGCCTGGATGGCGCCGATGACGTATTGGGCGGAAGCCAACGCACGGATGTTCTCCGCGCCCGGCAGCTGGCTGTCCGGCCTGCCGCACGCGCAGCGCGCCGCCGCCGGCTACGAACTCTTGTATCGCATCGGCAAGGATTACGAAAAGCCGAAGTTCGGCATCCACAGCGTCGCCAGCAACGGGCGCGACGGCTCCGAAATCACCTATCCCGTCGTCGAACGCGAAGTGCTGCGCACGCCGTTCTGCCGCCTGCTGCGGTTCAAGCGTTTCTCGGACGAAGCCGACGGCATCGTCGACCTGAAGGACGACCCGCCTGTGCTGGTGGTGGCGCCGCTGTCCGGCCATCACTCCACGTTGCTGCGCGACACCGTGAAAACCCTGCTGCGCGATCACAAGGTGTACATCACCGACTGGGTCGACGCACGCATGGTCCCCAAGGACGCGGGCGCGTTCACGCTCGACGATTATGTCGCCACCATCCAGCAGTTCATCCGCCATATCGGCGCGGACAGCCTGCACGTCATCAGCGTCTGCCAGCCGACGGTGCCGGTGCTGGCCGCGGTCTCGCTGATGGCCGCGCGCGGCGAAACCACGCCGCGTTCGCTGGTGATGATGGGCGGGCCGATCGACACCCGCGAATCGCCGACCGCGGTGAACAATCTCGCCACCGAAAAACCGATCGGCTGGTTCGAGCAGAACCTCATCCACATCGTGCCGGCGAACTATCCGGGCCGCGGCCGCCGCGTGTATCCCGGCTTCCTGCAGCACATGGGTTTCCTCGCGATGAATCCCGAGCGCCACGTCAAGTCGCACTGGGATTTCTACCAGGACCTGCTCAAGGGCGATCTGGACGATGCCGACGCGCATCGGCGTTTCTACGACGAGTACAACGCGGTGCTGGACATGCCCGCCGAGTATTACCTCGACACCGTGCGCACCGTGTTCCAGGAACACCTGCTGCCGCGCGGCCTCTGGGACGTCGCCGGCGAACGCGTGACGCCTTCGGCGATCCGCAACACCGCGCTGATGACCATCGAAGGCGAACTCGACGACATTTCCGGCCTCGGCCAGACCCGCGCGGCGCACAAGCTGTGCACGGGCATTCCGGACGCCGACCGCGTGCATTTCACCGTGCAGGGCGCCGGTCATTACGGCATCTTCAGTGGGCGGCGCTGGCGCGATCAGGTGTATCCGCAGGTGCGCGATTTCATCGCCGGGCACGTGACCGCTCGCGATCGGGACGACCGCTCCTGACGCTCGGATTGCCCGCTCCGGACATGTGTAGTACAAGGCATGCAGTGCACCCGGCACTATCGGGCTCATGACCGCTTGCCCGCATTCCCGTCCGCCGCACCCCAGCGGGCAACCTTCACGGAAGTCTGACGATGCTCCGATCCACGCTCGCCATTCCCGCATACGTCCGCGTTTTGAGCATTTTCCTGCTGTCCACCTCCTGGATGACGATCGCCACCATGAACGACCAGACCCAAACCCCACAGACCGGGCCGACGCCTGATCCCTTGGCGGCCATCTCCGTGGCTGCCATGCCGGAATACGAAGTCCGCGCCAACGCGTCCGCCCGCAACGAGTACGCGATCGTGGTCGCGTTCGGCGGGCTTCCAGGCCCGATCACGGATGTACGGGCCACCGCCGATTACGCCGTCGACAATGTCGAATGCGTACCGCCGTTGTTGTTGTCCGGTGCGCGCCTTCGCCCGGAACACAGTCTGGAGCTGCATCCGCAGTCGATCGATACCAACCGCCATGGCTTGACCCTCCATGCGGATGCATTGCGGGACGAGGATTATTTCGGCATGGGCGTGTGTCATTGGTCGATGCAGTGGGCGACGGTGCGTTTCCGCTCCGCAACCACCGAGTTCGTCGGCGCCATCGCGATCGACCGGATCGAGTCCGGCACACCTGTCGTGCTGCACTATCTGGTCAGCGACTACGAACGGGCACCGGAACCGTCGAGCATCGTTTTTGGCGAAGAAACCGATCTTTTCACTGCGGAAGCCGGACCGCGATTTACCGTCACCCTGACCCCCAGTGAGGCGTCCCAATGAGCAGAATGACCGAAAAGAATTACGCCGAGCTGGCAGAAGATGCCTACCAGAATCGCCGCGAAGGCGCGACGCTGACCCTGGGCGACAACCAGTACAAGATCCTCAAACACGTCAGCAACGATCAGAACGGCTACGCCGGCACGATCTATCAGGATGTCAGCAGCCGTCAGATCGTCGTGGCCCACCGCGGCACGAACGACGCGAAGGATGCGTTCACGGACGTGCAGATGGTGACCCACCGCGTCAACAACCAGGGGCCGGATGCGCTGCGTCTGGTGGATGCGGCGAACCAGTTCGCGGAGCGCGAGCGCCAGCAGACCGGCAATCGCCCTGAAGTGGCCACGACAGGTCATTCGCTCGGCGGCTCATTGGCCGAATACACCGCCTTTCATAAAGACATCGGTGGTCGTTCGTTCAACGGCTACGGCGCAGTCGAGATCACGCCCGGGATGCGCGAAGGCCAGAACGCCAGCGATTTCAAAGCCTACTATCGCATCACCGATCCGGTCGGCACCGGCGGCAAGCACTACGGCGAGTCGATACCGCTGGCGACGCCCAAGGATATCGAGGTGTTGTCGCAATACGGCGGCTACAACAACAACCGCGGCGGCATCGACGTACGCGAGCCCTTCAGTGTCGCCGCCAGTTTCGCGCTCTCGGCGCACAGCATGGGCGCCTTTATCCGCACCGAAGGCGGCAATCCGCCAACGTTGACGCAGGAAGGCCGCCAGCTGGCGCAGCAATACGATCCGATGGCCGACAAATACCGCGACGACGTGCGTTTCGTTCGCGAAACGCTGGGAGTGGTCGGCAAAGGCTTGGCGGACGCGTATCACACGTCGAAGGAGTTCGCGAACGAATTCAAGGACGCCGTCGGACGCGGGTTGAACTCTGTCGGCGATACTTACGACAAGATGAAAGATTCGTTCATGGATGGCGTGCGCGATGTGGGTGATCGACTCAACAAAATGAACCCGTTTCGCAGCAGCAGCCTCGACAGCGGTTCGGACATGCAGCAGTACGCGTCCAATCCCGCTGTTCAGCAAACGCTGCAGGCGTTCAACCGCAGCGGCGTGGATGGCGACAAGGTCGACCCCAAAGTGGTGGTTGCGTTGGCCGGTGCCGCGAATGAGAAGGGTTTGAATATCAATTACGCTGCGCTGTCCCAGAACGGCGAAACGGCATTCGGCATACAAGGTCGCAGTCCGGACGACCCTTCCGCGAAAATGGTCAACGTCAACGTGCGTGCGGCGCAGGAACAACCGCTCGACACCGGGCTGCAACGGCTGGCGCAGGCCCCGAACGCGCCCGTCAATCAGAATCAGGAAGTCGAACAGCTCCAGCGCAAGGGCCCGATGATGGCGTGATCGCGACCGGATCCGAAAGATCCGGTCGATGCCCTGATGCCAGTCGGTCAAACCGACTGGCATCTGTTTTTTGCGGACTACCCAGCCTTCAGCATCCCGGAATCGGACGGCATCCGGATCTCAAGCGTATTGCGACGTCTTCACCAGCAGATGCTTGGCGAACTGGCCGTGCAGATAACCGATGCCGCGAACCAGGTGCAGGGTCGCGAACAACAGGACGACCCCGGTCGCGAACACCAGCGGCAGCGCCATGTAGTCCATCGACGTGCCGACGACGCCGTTCTCCACGCCAAGTAAGATCCAGCCGCTGTAATCGGCGTTCGCTTTCGCCCATCCGAGCAGCACGGCCAACGGCGCGACGATCAAGCCCAGCGACATGCTCAGCAGCGAGATCGTGATCATGAAGTAGAAGGCGCCCAGCGGCAGCCTCAGCAGCATGTAGAGCAGCGTCGTCCACGTGCGCGGGTCGACGAACATCTCGCCGATGCGCGCCATCCACGGTTTGCCGTGGCTGGTATACAGCGGCCGGCGCGGCATGCGTTCGCCCAGGAGCACTTCGACGATGCGTCCCTCCAGCAACGAGAGCATGCGCACCGAACCGAAGAACAGGATCGCGAACGGGATGCCGACGATCAGGATCGCCAGACACACCGACAGCGACAGACCGGTGACCACCCAGGCGAAATAGAAGATGCCGGTAGCCAACGACAGCAGCATGTAGAACAGCGCGGCGTAGGTGCGCGGCTCCGCGATCACGCCGAAGAAACGCCCGGCCAGCGAACGGCGCGGACGCGTCGGCGGCGTGCGCAGCGCGGCCTGCACCTTCACTTCGGTATCGCGATAGATGTCCGCGACTTCATCGGGCGCGCCGTAACTCGACGCTACCTGCGCGATCACCGCCGCTTCGCTCATGCTGGGGTTCTCGGCCATTTCCGAGCGCAGGTATTCCTCGGCGTCGTACAGCGCGTCCTGGATCAGCGCCGGATCGGCGCCGGCCAGCGAACGCCGCAGGTGTTCGAGGTAATCGGGGATGTTGGTCGGCAGCGACGGCTGCGCGGCGGCGGACTGCGCGGTGGTGTTCATTGCTGGCTCCCCTTCAGGACGGAATCGACGGAATCCCGGGTGGCGCCCCAGGCGGAGGTCCATGCCTCCAGCACTGTGCGGCCATGCGGGGTGATGTTGTAGTAACGGCGCGGCGGACCGCTGATGGACGGTTCCACCAGGCTTTCCAGCAGCCCCGCGCCTTCGAGGTTGCGCAGCACCGGATACAGCGCGCTCTGCTTGCCGCTCAATACGCCATCGCCCTGTCGTTCCAGGGTCTTGGCGATCTGGTAGCCGTACATCGGCTCCGCAGCGGCGCCCAATACCGCCAGCAGCGCCAAGGAGACGGTGCCGGCCGAGAGTTCCTTCTGGAACTTCCGCAACAGCGCCTCGGTGGCTTCATCGCTGATCTGTGCCGTGCTCATCCCGGTGCCCCTCATGAGACCGCCTGCGGCGACCTGCTGGATATCGTGGAGATCACTCTATGTATAACTTACGCATAGTGGACGTGCCAGAGGTCACGCCGGGATCCTTCTGGCCCGACCGGCGCGCCCCGGCGGAAAGGACGGGTGGCCGCAGGCCGGCTTCTCGGCCAGAATCGAAGCCATTCGAAAGGAGAATCGTCACCGTGAATCTGTTCCGTATCCCATTGGCCGCCGCCCTCCTGGCCGCCGCCGTCGCCGCTTCCGCACAGAACCCGCCGCAGGCCGAATCCGCCAACAAGACCAGATCGATGCAGGAACTGCTGGACGCTTCGAAGTCCAGCGACTGGCGCAACCTCGATCCCGCGCGGACGCTGTACATGGATCTCGCCAGCGGTCGCGTGGTGATCGAACTGGCACCCGAATTCGCACCGGCCCACGTCGCCAACATCCGCGCGATGGCCAAGGCCGGCTACTGGAACGGGCTGAGCATCAATCGGTCGCAGGACAACTTCGTCGTGCAATGGGGCGATCCGGCCGCAGACGACAGCACGCGCAAACCGCTGCCGAAAACCGCGAAAGCGAAGCTGCCGGCCGAATTCACCCGCAGCAGCAGGAACATCCCGTTCACGCCGCTGCCGGATGTCGACGGCTGGGCGCGGCAGGTCGGTTTCAGCGACGGCTTCCCGATCGGTCTGGACACCACCGACAGCACCGCCTGGCTGGCCCACTGCTACGGCATGGTCGGCGCCGGCCGCGACACGCCGGCCGACTCCAGCACCGGCGCCGAACTGTATGTGGTCACCGGCCAGTCGCCGCGCCAGCTCGACCGCAACATCACCAGCGTCGGCCGCGTCGTGCAGGGCATGGAGCTGCTGAGCGTGCTGCCGCGCGGCACCGGGCCGCTGGGTTTCTACGAGACGCCCGAGCAGCGGGTCGCGATCCAGTCGATCCGCCTCGCCGCCGACCTCAAGCCCGCCGAGCGCCTGAAACTGCAGGTGCTGCGCACCGACACGCCGCTGTTCACCGCGCTGGTGGAAGCCCGCCGCAACCGCCGCGACGATTTCTACAAGCGCCCCGCCGGCCACATCGACCTGTGCAATGTGCCGCTGCCGGTGCGGACGGCGCCGGAGTCTGCGGCGAAGCCGAAGCGTTGAGACCGCGGTTGAAGCCACCAAGAAAAAGGCCGCCCGAAGGCGGCCTTTTTCTTTTACGTTGCACGACGCTCTGGCGTCCGGTCAGAACTCCTGACTGAACTTGATGCCGAATGTCCGCGGCTGGCCTGCCACGGAATACACCTGCGCCGCGCAGACCTGTTCCGGGCACTGCACGTTGCGGCCGTACTGCGCGTTCTCGTCGAGCAGATTCTTGATGTAGAAATCCACCGACCAGTTGTTCTTGCGCGCACCGATGGCGAAATCGACAAGCGTGTACGAAGGCAGATCGCCGAGGATGTTGCGTTCGGTGATCCGCAGGTCGGACGTGCGGCGGCCTTCATGCACCACCGAGCTCTGCCAGTAGGCTTCGTAATCGGCGATGTCGAACGTGTAGCGCGCGGTCAGGTTGCCCTTATAGTCCGCGGTAACCGGCAGACGGGTGCCATCCGGCCCCGATGGGTCCGCGCATACGGTGATCGGATTGCCGTTCGGATCGATCTCGCCGCAGTAGTTCTCGGTCAGTTCGGCATCGTAGAAGCCCACGCCTCCCGACAAGCGCAGGTTGTAGGTCGCGGCCCAGTTCAGGTCCATTTCCAGACCCTGGATGCGCGCCTGGTTGGCGTTGCGAATCTCCGTGAGGCCGTTCTGCCCAAGCACCGAGAACTGGAAGTCGTCCCAGATCTGGTGGAACGCCGCGCCGTTGAAGGTCAGGCGGTTGTCGAGCCAGGAGGTTTTCCAGCCGATTTCGTAATTGGTCAGGAACTCGGTGATGTACGGCGGCAGCGTACCGCGGCGGTTGATGCCGCCCGGGCGATACCCTTCCGACCAGGTGAGGTACATCATCTTGCCCGGCGCGAACTTGTACGACAGATTCGCCTTGCCCAGCGTGTCCTTTTCCTGCACGTCCTTGTCGAACACCTTGCAGGGCGCGCCGTTGAACGACGGCCAGTTCGCCGGATCCGGCCCGAACTGCACGATGCAAGCCGCTTCGCCGTAGCGATTCTGCGGCAACTGGCTGCTCTGCGACGAATAACCGTTCGCGAAGCCGAAGAAACCCGCCAGCGCATTGTCGGCGCGGAAATGGCGGAAACCGACGGTGCCGGTGAGCTTGTCGGTGAAGTCGAACGCGAGTTCGCCGAAGATCGCTTCGTCGTGGTCCTTGCGCTCCTGCTGGGTCAACCAGATCGTGTCTTCCCAGCCGCGCACGGACAGGCTGGACGCCAGATTGTCGATGCGATAGCGCTGTTCGATGTCGTGCGACTGGTCCATCCAGAACAGACCGGCGACGAAGCGCAGGCGATTTTCCTGCGATGAAGCGATACGCAGCTCGTGGCTGGTCTTCTTGTAGCCGTCCTGCGCCTGGATGTACTGCGCTGGGTTCACCAGATCGCCGTTGTCGTCGTAGAAATAGGCGCCGTAGCCGAACAGCGTGTCGTACCAGAAGCCGTAATCGCTGTAGTCGCTGTCGGTGTCGACGTCGCGCTTGAGATGGGCGAACGCGTAGGTCAGATCGAAGTTGCCGATCTTGCCCTGCACGGTCAGCGCCGCCTGCGCCCAACGGTCTTCGCCGAACTCGGGATAGGCGTGGCTGATCTTGCCTTCGCCGATGGTGTTGTCGTAACCGAAGCTGCCGTTGACCTTCTGGCGCTGGCCCATGACCGTCGGGGTGATCGTCCAGTTGTCGTTGAGATCGATCTTCAGCGCGAGGCGCGCGCCGACGGTGTCGACATCGTTGTAATTGTCTTCGACGCGATCAGCGTTGTTCTGGGTGATGCCGGAGGTCGGATAGGTGCGCTCGCCGTAGACGTTGTCGATCCAGCCGGCGTCCTTCTTCTGCCAACCCACCAGACGGATCGCGGTGTTGTCCGAGACCGGGATGTTGACGAAACCTTCGGCGACGTGACCCATGCCGCCGCCGTCGACGGCGTTGACTTCAAGGCCGTATCCTGCGGCGAAACCGGCGGTATCGGGCTTGCGGGTGATCAGGCGCAGGGTGCCGGCTTCGGAGCTGGCGCCGTACAGCGTGCCCTGCGGGCCGGACAGCGCTTCGATGCGCTCGATGTCGTAGACGTGCAGGTCCAGGGCGCCCTGGATGGTGGTGATCGGCTGCTCGTCGAGATAGATGCCCACGCTGGGCAGCGGGCCGGAATGGTTGCCGTCGCCGCCGCTGGCGACGCCGCGCATGTAGACCTGGCCGAAGCCCGGGCCGCTGGGCGTGATCGACACGCTGGGCAGCAGCTTGGCGAAATCCTCGAAATCGTTGACCTGCAGTTCGTCGAGCTGCTGCGCGCCGATGACGTTGAGGCTGATCGGCACGTCCTGCGCGTTCTCGGTGCGCTTCTGCGAAGTGACGGTGATGGTTTCCAGCGAAGGCGTGGTGTCTTCGGCGTCCTGTGCGATGGCGGCACCCGCAAACGCCATGCTGCCGAACGCGACATAGATCGCGGCGGTCAGCGGCATCCTCGCCAGCCCGGGCGTTCGGCGGATTGCGGTGTTTCGGGTTGCTACTCGGTGTGTCTGGCGCATGACTCTCTCCCCAGGTCGTGGTGTATCGGTGCGGTGGATGACTACATATGGATGACTGCATATGGATGACTGCATGCGGATCGAACAGGATTGCAACGAACAAGGTTGGAACGAACGCTTTGCGATCTCCGGCGCTTCATGCGCCGGCGCTGAACTCGGGTACGGCGGGATACACCTCCAGCACTGCCCCCAGTGCGGATTTGAGCGGATCGAGCCACGGCTCGTAATGACGCCACTGGTCGATACCGTCGCGATTGATCGGACGGCGCACCTGTTCGGAGCTGGCGGTGCGCACCGGCCGATCGTTCTCGAAGAAGCGCAGGCAGCCGTCCTCGAACGGCAGTCCGCAGTAGTCCAGCAGGCGACGGATCTCGGTCTCGGTGTCGTCGACCATGCGTTCGTAGACCACGCGATGGACGCGGCCGGGCAAGGCATCGTCGAAGTGCGCCATCAGTTCGACGTAGTCGCGGTAGTAGCGGCCAAGATCGTCGAGGCTGTAGCTGAAATTCTGGCCGCGCGCGAAATGCTGTTTGAAGCCCGAAAAACAGCAGGCCAGCGGATGCCGGCGCGCATCGACGATCTTCGCGTTGGGCAACATGAGTTGAATCAGGCCAAGATGCAGAAAGTTGTTCGGCATCTTGTCGATGAACAGCGGCGCGCCGGTCTTGCGCTGCACGCGGGTGCGTTCGAGATACTGCCGGCCAAGCTCGGCGAAGGTGTCCGCCGGCAGCGCGGCCAGCACGTCGTGATAGCTGGTGGAGGCCTCGGCGCCACGACGCAGCGCGCGGGTCATCGCGATGATCTCCGGCAATTCCATGGTGCCTTCCACCGCGGAATGGCTGGAGAGGATCTGTTCGATCAACGTCGAACCGGAACGCGGCAGGCCGACGATGAAGATCGGATCGGGCGCGGGGTCGCCGCAGCCGGCGCGTTCGGCGAAGAACTCGCGGGTGTAGAGCTGCTTC
>JBKJTC010000226.1:0-12837 GCA_046590925.1 Lysobacteraceae bacterium
GATTTCAAGGCTTCACTGAGTTCGTCTTCGCTCAACGCATCGAGCCGGGTCTTGCCGATGAACGCCGGTCGCAGCCACGTATCCAGATTTTCGAGCAAGGCGCCGTCGGAGAGATCAGGCAACGCCAGCTCCGGCATCCACTCGCGCAGGCAGCGCACGCGCGCGCGCCATTGCGCGAGCGATTCCCGCCACGGCAGCGCATCGATGCCGAGCGTGCGCACTGCGTTGGTCAGCGCCTGCGCAGCCTGCGCCGGATCGACGCGGCCCGCAGGCCGCGCATCCAGAACGATGCCGTCGAAACGCTGCACGCGTTCGGCGACCAGCGCGCGCCGCGCCTCGTCCCAGCGCACTTCGTCACGATCGGAAAAGCGTTCGGCGAAATCGCGACGCAGCCGCGCTTCGTCCACGGGCGCGGCGCGCAGCACTTTCGCGTCTTTCGCCTCGAAGCGCAGATCGCAGGCGACGATCCACGGTTCGCCGATCATCGCGCTGTCGTCGAACAGGTGCACCATGCGCCCGTTGGCCAGCGGATAACGGCGCAGGTCGCTGCCGTGGCGGTAGCCGATGCGATCGGGAAACGCGTGCGCCAGCAGATCGCCCAGCGCATGCGCCGGCACGCTCGCCGGCGGCTTCGCATTGCAGCGCAGACGTTTGCGCCACTGCGACGCGGCGGCGTCCAGCGCCTGCAGCGACGAGCGCACGGCGTCCGGCGGCGTGCGGCCCTGGCGATGCGCCGCCAGCGCCTGCCAGCGCGCGGCCAATGCATCGCTGCGGCCCTGCCCCGGCGTGGCGCGCAGGGGATCGCGCGCTTCCAGCAGCGCCGCCAGATCGCAGGCCAGTGCGGTCTCGGTATCGTTCTGCGCGGACAGCAGCATCGCCGCCAGTCGCGGGTGCGTGCCGATCGTCAGCATTCGTTTTCCGGACGCGGTGATCGCATTGCCGGCGTCCAGCGCGCCGAGGCGCTGCAGCAGATCGCGCGCCGCGGCGAGCGCACCTGTCGGCGGTGCGTCGACGAAACGCAGCGCGTCGCTGCCCCAGGCCGCGAGTTCCAGCGCCAGCGACGCCAGCTCGACCTGCGCGATCTCCGGCCGCCGCTGCGGCTCCAGGCGCTGCGATTCGGGCCACAGCCTGTACGCCCAACCCTCGGCGACGCGGCCCGCGCGACCGGCGCGCTGATCGGCGGACGACTGCGCGATGTTCACCACGTCGAGTCGCGAAAAACCGCTGTTGGGGTCGTAGCGCGGTTCGCGCGCCAGGCCGCTGTCGATCACCACCCGAACGCCCGGCAGGGTCACGCTGGATTCGGCGACATTGGTCGCCAGCACCACGCGACGGCGGCCCTCCTGCGAAGGCTGCAGGACGCGCGACTGTTGTTCGACCGGCAATTCTCCGTGTAGGGCAAGAATTTCGATGCTTTCGCTATTCCCTTCTCCCGTCGGGAGAAGGTGGCGCGAAGCGCCGGATGAGGGTACGGGAGCAATGCCGCGATCGATGCCATCGCGATGTCGACCGATCCTCTCCCCAACGCCTGCCCCGATGGGAGAAGGGCCATGTTGCGCCAACAGCGCCTCCACCTTCCCGATCTCCCGCTGCCCCGGCAAAAACACCAGCACATCGCCCGGATGTTCCGCCAGCGCATGTTCCACCGCGCGCTTGACCTGATGCTCGATCGCCTCGTCGCGCCGCGCCGGATAATGCGCAACCCGCACCGGATAACTGCGGCCAGCGCTGGACAGCCGCGGTGCGTCCAGAAACGCGGCGAGTTTCTCGCCGTCCAGCGTCGCCGACATCACCAGCAGCCGCAGGTCTTCGCGCAGCCCCGCCTGCACATCCAGCGCCAGGGCCAGACCGAGGTCGCCGGCAAGATGGCGTTCGTGGAATTCGTCGAACAGGATCGCGCCCACGCCTTCCAGCATCGCGTCGTCCTGCAGCATCCGGGTGAGGATGCCTTCGGTCACCACTTCGATCCGGGTCTTCGCGGACACCTTGTTCTCGAAGCGGATGCGATAGCCGACGGTCTCGCCCACGGCTTCGCCCAACTGCTTCGCCATGAACTGCGCCGCCGCACGCGCGGCCACGCGGCGCGGTTCCAGCATCACGATCCTGCGGCCGGCCAACCACTCGGCATCCAGCAGCGCCAGCGGCACCTGGGTGGTCTTGCCGGCGCCGGGCGGCGCTTCCAGCACCAGGCGCGTGCCGGCGCTCAGCGTCCGCCGGATCTCCGGCAGCAGTTCGGCGATGGGAAAGGCGTCATGCGGGGTCATCGCATCAGGCTAACAGCCATGGCAAGTGGAGAAGCCGAGCCGTCCTTTGGGCGCCGTTCGTCGGCGCGCGCCCGGCGCCCGGGCTTTTTGGTGGCGGTTGTCATAACGCCGGGCTAGATTGCGCCCTCCATAACGGAAGGGATGTCCCCATGTCGCGTGCGCTTTCCATGCTGTCAACCTATGTGATCTGCCCCCTGGCCTGCGCCCTGCTTCTCGCGAGCGGCGCCGCCCAGGCGGATGTCTTCATCAACGAATTCCATTACGACGACTCCACCGCCGCCGGCGATACCGGCGAGCGCATCGAAATCGTCGCCACCGCGGGCGAAACGCTCAGCAGCTACCGCGTGTACCTCTACAACGGCTCCACCCCGTCGTCTGCGGTCACCTACGACAACGACCTGGTGCCAGCGGGCAGTCTGGTCAGCTGCGGCGGCCAGGTGCGCATCGCGACCCTGAGCTACCCCAGCAACGGCATCCAGAACGGATCCAACGACGGCATCGCGCTGGTGAACCCCAGCGGCCAGGTCGTGCAGTTCATCAGCTACGAAGGCGGCATCACCGCCAGCAACGGTCCTGCCGCGGGCATGACCAGCACCAACATTCCGGTGTCGGAAAGCGGCTCCGACCCCGCCGGTCGTTCGCTTCAGCTCGGCGGCAGCGGCGGCCAGGCCAACTTCACCTGGCGCGCCGCGGCCACGCAGACCTTCGGCACCTGCAACAACAGCCAGAGTTTCACCGGCACCACGCCGCCGAACCCGGTGCCCACCGTCACCTCCACCACACCGGTCAACGGTGCGAACGATTTCCCGGCCGCCGGCAATCTGGGCATCACCTTCAGCGAAGCGGTCATCGCCGGCCCCGGCGCGTTCACCCTGGCCTGCGCCACCTTCGGCGACGTCAACATCACCTGGCCCACCACTACTGCCGCAACCAGCTTCAGCATCGATACCGGCACCGCACTCCCCGCGGGCGTCGCCTGCACGTTCACCGCGTTCGCGGCCAACATCCGCGATGCGGGCGACGCGCGTCCCGCAGCCAACACGGTGGTGAACTTCAACGTCGCCAGCGGCGGCGGCGGCACCGGTTACTACTCCAAGGTCAACACCAGCAGCTCGTCGCAGCTGCGCTGCTCGCTGCACGCGACCATCAAGGGCCACACCGCGTATCCGTACAGCGGCGGCACCACCAACACCTGGTCGATCCTCGAAATCGCCGATGAGGATCCGAACAACAGCGGCCGCATCCTCGACGCGTACCGCAACCGCAGCTTCGTCAAGATCACCGATCGAGCGGGCAGCGGCACCGGCCTGAAGTACAACCGCGAGCACAGCTGGCCGAACTCGCTGGGCTTCGGTTCCGCCACCGGCAACCTCGGCCTGCCCAACGCGCCGTACACCGACACCCACATGCTGTATCTCACCGACTCGGCCTACAACGCCGATCGCGGCAACAAGCCCTACGCCAACTGCACCGCGGCATCGGGCTGCACCGAGCGCGTCACCGAAGTGAACAATGGCCAGGGCGGCGGCAGCGGCGCGTATCCGGGCAATTCCAACTGGGTGAAGACGCCCGACGGCAACGGCGGCTCGTTCGAAGTGTGGGGCAAGCGCAAGGGCGACCTGGCCCGCACCATCCTGTACATGGCGATCCGCTACGAAGGCGGCACGCATCCCACCACCGGCCAGTCCGAACCGGACCTGGAACTCACCGACAACCGCAGCCTGATCGTCATCACCTCCAGCTCGCCGGCCTACATGGGCCTGCTGTCCACGCTGATCGCCTGGCACCAGGCCGACCCGCCGACCGCCGCCGAGCGCGAGCGCAACGAAGTGATCTACAGCTTCCAGGGCAACCGCAACCCCTTCATCGATCATCCGGAATGGGGTACGGCGGCGTTGTTCACTTCGGCTAAGCCGGCGAGTTGTCAGTTGAATTGATTCGTTGAGATAGCGTGATGGTTTGAGACGCCGGCAGGAGACTGCCGGCGTTCTAGTTTTGGCGAGAGATTTGATGAAGATTGTGCGGAGCTGTCCGCTATTCCCGCAGGCGCGATCTTATGGTTCACAGCCAGAATCCGATTGACATCGAAGAGCAGCGAGGTGCAGTATTTTTTTATCGCCCTGCTTCGGGGACAATCAATCGTTAGGTCTAAATGGAGAGTTCGTGACCACTGAACGTAGTGACAAGCTATTCGAAGCGTCCCGAGACGCCCAGGTCAAGTTTGATTACTTCGTCCTTGGAATCGTCGGCGCTCTGTGTGCCTTTGTAGGTCAATCCTTCGAGCCATCACCTCTGGGTTGGAACCCCAGCACGATGGAGCTAACAGCACTACTGCTTTTCGTCGGTTCGGCTGTCGCAGGATTCCGCCGCATTGAGAGCACCAACCAGCTTATGCGAATGAACAGCCAGTACCTTCGGATGCAGGAAGAGAAAGGTGCATTGAAACCCACACTAGGCAGTTCCGCGATCAACCACAGCACCGGAGAGATCTACACACCTCAACAGGTAGTATCAAAGGTTGCTGCCCTGGCTGAGATCATTCCATCGTTTCGTGGAGATATTGACAAGGTTGGAGCAACAACTTTGCGGACATACAAATTCCGCAACTGGCTCCTGCTCATTGGCTTTCTTGCGCTGCTAGGCTCGCGCGTTTGGTCAGCTTATGTTTAGGCCTAACAATTCATTCAAGCCGATCCCACATCAGGGCGACTTAATTCACGCGTTAGGTGCTGGTTGATGATTACTATTAGCGTGGAGAGGGGCCTCGTTCGTCTCACCTCGTGGGAAGAGCTCTATGAGACACCTGGCTTTGTCCGAGCACTTGATCCTAAGGCAGTTCAGATCAAGGAGATTATCGGTGTCTACTCTTTCGGAACCCGAGAGCCGTGCGGTCTAAAGAACTGCAGGCAACCTCACGGCAATGGCTACGTAGTAACAACAACCGATGGAAACGTTACCAACCTCGGGAACGTCTGCGGCAATCGAGCTTTCTCTGTTGCTTTTACCAATCTTCGGAAAATATTCGACAAAGATCTTCAGGCCAAAGAGCGCCGAGAAAGACTTGAGGTGCTTCAGAGCCGATTGCCAACCATTGTCGCGCGCTTCCAAGATTTGAGAGACGAGGCTAAGCCTCTGTATAAGGCTGCAATGAACTTGCGGGGTACAGGCGTTCCTCAATCAATCGCTGATGCCATCAAGCGAATGGTGCGCAGTGGTGATGGTGCTATTACCAAGAACAGAAAAGGAACTAAGCAAGAACAAGAGATTGCCCTTGAATCAGGTGCTGCTAGGCCGGGCATGCCGTACTACGTTACTGAAACGATAGGTCGCCTAAGCAACTTAGGTGCGCTGCAAGCGTCAGAAACCATTCGTACAACGATTATGGAGCTTGAACCAGCACTCAATCGTCTACAGGAATGCGACGTAAGCAAGCTAGCAGACAAGGAAGCTCGGCATCTAGACAAAGCCACTGGCGGCCTTGATTCCAAACTGGACCAGATCGAACAGGTGGTAACGTCGCTTCGAGCATTTGTATCGCCTCAGAACATCAGCCAGTTAGCCTCAATTCTAGATTCTCTCGCAGACAGGAAACACTTTGGTATGTTCTTGAGTACGCTGCCCAAGGCCGTAAGGCGCATATAGCCGCGTAGGGTGCATAAGCTAAGGGTCATGCACGAATGGCACTTACTTAAGCCCCGTCATCCCCGCGTAGGCGGGGATTCAGCGCCTTTGCTTGTTCAAGAAGGCCTGAAGTCACTGGATTCCCGCTTACGCGGGAATGCCGAAAATCTGGATGCAGTGCTTAAGTAAGTGCCATTCGGGTCATGCATCTTTCTGTCGCCACGCCGCGCCGGCAGTATTCGATGGCGCAGTACGCCTTCGCCTTATGCGCCCTACGCTACTAAGAAGGCGAAAAAGGGTCAGGTTGAATTGTGCAGAGCTTCGAGTAGTCGATTCCGCTGAAGTATGCAAAGTTTATCGTCCCATCGAAATACCCGTCACCGTGTTGCTGATATTCCTTTGCAGACCCAAAGGGCGGCGCACAGGACGTGCGCCGTTTTTCGACGCGGCAGGATGCCGCATCGAAAAATCCCGGCCACGTGTCAGATGGCAGATTTGCCTCGGCATTAAGGAGTTTTCTTTGGTTACTTTCTTTGCGACAAAGAAAGTGACCCGCGCGTCAGCGCGGAAGCTCTGCAGTTGCTTTTTGATGGGTATCGCTACGCTCAACCCATCCTACGTAGCTGCGTAGCTACGAGTTGCGCATTGACGCAAGGCCGTAAGGCGCATATAGCCGCGTAGGCTGCATAAGCGAAGCGTCATGCACCTTTCTGTCATCGCGCCGCGCCGGCAGCATTCGATGGCGCATGACGCCTTCGGCTTATGCGCCCTACGCTATTGATCGATACATAGGCTGTCGTCCCATCGAAATGCCCGTCATGATGTTGCTGATATTCTTCTGCATACCCGAAGGGCGGCGCACAGGAAGTGCGCCGTTTTTCGACGCGGCAGGATGCCGCATCGAAAAATCCCGGCCACGTCCCAGACGGCAGATTTGCCTCGGCATTAAAGAGTTTTCTTTGGTTACTTTCTTGACTCGCACCTGCGGCGCTCGCCCTTCGGGCCGGCTTCGCCGTTCGCGCCGCAAGCGGCGCAGTGCGACAAAGAAAGTGTGACGCGCAAGCGCGGAAGCTCTGCAGTTGCTTTTTGATGGGTATCGCTACGCTCAACCCATCCTACCTCGCTAGGTAGGATGGTCGAGAGCGGCTCGCTTTCAGCCCGCGCTTATCGGTGTGAGGGAAACCTCGTACAACTGTTCGGGCGTAAAAGGTGAGCGCCGGTGCGCGGCCCCGGCTGAGTTGCGGTGCCGTTTACACCGAGGCGTTATCGGGCGCGCGCACCGGGCTGTCAACGCTTAGACTATGGATCATGGAAGACATAAGACGTTATACCGCGTCAGCCGACGTTCCAGTGTTCGTTGCTTCAACAACAATAAGGATTCGCAATGCGCAATTCCGGTAAGGCCCCAACCATGGCAGTGTGGGTGATATCGCTCGTCCTGTTCCTGGTCGCGCTTGTGGCTCACTTTGGCCTCGCCAAGATTCCTGAGCCGTTCGCCACTTGGTCTTGGATCATTGGCTTCGGTCTATTGCTCGTCGCATGCCGCGTGCGTGGCTTGTAGCTTACGAACAGTTGCGGGGTGAATCCAACCACCAAAAGCCGTAAGGAAACAAGGGCCAGGTTAATTTTGGAAAGCTTCAAGCAGTCGATCGCTTGATTAATACATAGGTTATCGTCCCATCGAAATGCAAGTCACAGTGGTGCTGAAATTCCTTTATAGACCCAGAGGGCGGTGCACAGGATGTGCGCCGTTTTTCGACGCGGCAGGATGCCGCATCGAAAAATCCCGGCCAAGTCACAGACGGCAGATTTGCCTCGGCACCAAAGAGTTTTCTTTGGTTACTTTCTTTGCGACAAAGAAAGTGACCCGCGCGTCAGCGCGGAAGCTCTGCAGTTGCTTTTGATGGGTATCGCTACGCTCAACCCATCCTACGTAGCTGCGCCGCTGCGAGTTACACAGCGAAGCAGCCCGTCTACGATCGAAGGCAGTAACCGGGCTCTTCGGAGAGAAATCCCTTGATTCGCCCCGGGTCCGCGCGTTGCACGGACCCGGGCTACGCGACTGCGCTTGTTCGCCATTGGCCGGATCGACAAGCAGCGACGTCGCCAGGTTAAGCGAAGCGCACCAGAAACGCCGTTGTGACACACGGTCACGGTTGCTATCTTTCCCGCGCAGTCGCTGTTCGCTTGAAGCCGACACGGCACCTACACTGCCGGCCCGGCCGGCCCCACGGAAACATTGTTCCACCCACCGCAGAGGACGCACACATGACCACCGGACTGACCCTGATGATGCCCGTGTTGCCGGGCACCAAGCTCTTGACCATCGTGGAGACACTGGCGAGCAACAATGCCGCGATCCATGCCGCATTGCAGTCGATCGGCACCGTACATTTCGCGCGCTTCGTGCTGTTCGATACGTCGAAGCCGAACCTGCAGCCCGACATGAGCCAGATCGATACGCCGTCCGACACGCTGGTGATCAGCGTGATCACCGAATACGACGGCAGCTTCAGCGCCTACATCAGCGATTTCGTGAACCAGCTCGGCGATGTGTTCAATGCCTTGCTGGCCTTCGTGGTCGGCGGGGCGGCGGTGTCGCCGGTGCAGAGCAACCTGGCCGCGTTCGAGGCCTTCGTGGCCGCGAACGATGCCTCGCAGCACCTGCCCAACAACGTCGGTATCTATGCGGCATATCCGCAGACCGTGCAGATGATCCTGGCCGCGTTCCCGCCCGCCAAGTGACCGCATGAGGTATCCGGGCCGGCGTCTGCCGGTCCGGTGTCGTTCGTACGCGCATCGGCAACATCACGGCTCTGCCGGGGCTTGCCTGCGCGTTTCTTCATTCTCTTGCAGGAGGTCAGGATGACCACGATGCCCGCCGACACCACAGCGATCGATTATGCGGATGTGCAGGGCACGATCCTGCGCGGTTATCGCGTCGATTTCGCGCGACATTTCATTCTTTCGATCACCGATCCCGTTGCGGCAGGAACGCTGCTGACGGACCTGGTGAACGGCAGCAACGGCCTGCCGAAGATCACCTCCGCGCAGCGCACCGGCGTTCGCCCTGCCTGTTTCCTCAATGTCAGCTTCACCTGTACCGGGCTCGCCGCGATGGGCGTGTCGGCCGCCGACCTGGCGACCTTCGATGGTTCGTTCCAGCTTGGCGCAAGCAATGCCGGCGTGGCCAGGAATGTAGGCGATGTGGGCAGCAGCGCGCCCGGGCACTGGATCGGCGGGCTCGGCGACGGTGCGCAGGTGCACATGCTGGTCAGCCTGTGGGTGCGCGACTCGACCGAGGTGCTCGAATCCGTGTCCGCGCAGCTGCGGTCCGCCTTCAACGGTGCAGCGACCATCCTGCTGGAACAGGACGCCAACGCCTTGCCTGACAACAAGGTGCATTTCGGCTATCGGGACAGCATCTCGCAGCCGACCGTGCTCGGCGCGCCGCCCACCAAGCACGCGCCGGACGACCAGCCGGTGGTCGCGACGGGCGAGTTCCTGCTGGGCTACACCAACGAGATCGGTGGTAGCTACCGCGTATCGCCGTCGCAGCTGTCGTTGAACGGCAGCTATGCCGCGTTCCGTATACTGGAACAAGATGTGGCCGGCTACGATGCATTGGTGCAGACCTTCGCCGACAAGGCCGGTGTCGACACTGAAATGTCGGCGGCGAAGATCTGCGGACGCTGGCGCAACGGCAATCCGCTGTCGCTGTCGCCGACGCAGCAGGATCCCCTGCTGCCGCGCGATCGGCTCAACAACTTCACCTATGTCGCGCCGCCGGCCCAGACCGACGATACGCTGGGCCTGGTGTGCCCGATCGGGTCGCACATCCGTCGCAACAATCCGCGCAACGAGGCCGTGGTCGGCGGCGGCACCAGCTCGAACCACCGCATCGTCCGCCGCGCGATGCCGTATGGTCCGCCGTACGATCCGGACAAGCCGGATTCGGCGACGCGCGGTCTGGTCGGCTACTTCATCAACGCCAGCATCCAGAACCAGTTCGAGTTCCTGACCAGCCAGTGGAGCATGACGTTTTCGTTCGTGAAATCGGCTACCGCGCCGGGTGGCACGCCCGCAGGCAATGCGCTGTTCAACATCAGCGGCGAGGACGTGTTCCTCGGCGTGAACGATCCGTCATCGAGTGCGTTCACCTTCCCCGGCGCGGGCGCGAACGGCTCGGGCAACACCACGGTGACCGGCTTCGGCCGCACCATCACCACGCGCGGCGGGGTGTACTGCTTCTTCCCGAGCATCTCCGGCCTGACTTATCTCGCCGGGTTGCCTGCTGCGACCGGGTGAGATTCGGGGAAAAAGCTCAGTAACGTGGTCGCCCGGTTGCGGCCAGGGGCCGCAGCCGGGGATCTCCGGAAACAACGTCCTTGCGTCATCCCGGGTCCGCGCGTTGCGCGGACCGGGCTACGGGTCGCGATGAACGAACGCGTTTCGTGGATCGCTCAGCGCCGCTTGGACGCGTCGCGATCCGGTAGACGCACGCCATTGGGCATCGCATTCGTCTTCGGCTGCTGCACTGCGGGAGCCGCCGGCAACACCGGCGCCACGCGCCGGCCCTGGCCTTCGGCGGTGACCACATTCACCATCGCGCGGATGTCGTTGATGTCGTCGACCACGCGGGTGTTGAGATCGTCGACCAGGAACACGCCGGCCACCTGGTTCACGCGATCGACCCACGGCGTGAAGCCGAACGCGCCGGGGCTGGACACGATGAGCGGCGACGTGGGGTCGATCCACTGGCCGATGCCGTAGCCGGAGCCGATGGAGGTCGGCGGGCGCGAGATGTCGACGGTACCGACGGTGCGGTCGTTGGCCATCGCTTCGATGGTGGTGCGGTTGAGAAAGCGGCGCCCCGGCAGACAGAACTGGGTCGTGCTGTTGTCGAGGCAGCCGTAGGCCAGCACCATGTCGACGACCTTGCCGTAATTCTCCAGCGTGCTGCGCACGCCGCCTGCGATGCGCGGATTGGTATTGCGCACGTAACCCGGAGCGGTGGAGGCGGTGGCGAAGTCGGTGGCGTTCAAGCCCAGCGGCGTCACCATTTCGTCGATGAAGATGTCGTCCCAGGCCTTGCCGGTGGCCAGTTCGGCCATCCGCCCGGCGACCTGCATCGAATTGCCGCCGTAGGAAAACACCGTGCCCGGCGTGCCGATCAACGGTTCCTGCAGGATGCGGTTGGCGCAGCTGGCGAGCGTGTAGAGCGGATTGGACATGCAGCTGTCGTCGCCGCCCGGCAGCGCGCTGGTGTGCGAGAACAGCTTCGCCAGCGTGATCGGGCGCTTGGCGGCTTCGATGTTGGGGAAATACTGGCCGACGGTATCGGTCCAGCGCATCTGGCCCTTGTCGACCAGGCGCGCGAGGGTCAGCGCCGACAGCCACTTGCTGGCCGAGGCGATACGCACGCGGGTGCCCAGGGTGTAGCCGCCGAAGGCGCGGCGATAGACCACGCTGCCATGCTTGTTGACGCGCAGCGACGCGCCGTCGAGGTTGTTAGCGGTCACGAAGGTCTGCATTTCCGCGGTGACGGGGGAGAAATCGTAGATCGGTACCGCGCGTGCGGTGCCGGCGGCGCCGAGCAGCACGGTCAGGCCGAAGGTGGTCATCAGGGTGCGCAACATGGTGGATCTTCCGTGGTGGTGGGTAGGGGCGTGAACGCCGACGCGCCGAGCGCCGTTGACGCTGGCGGCGGTACGGATCCTGCGAAGTTGTAACGAGTTGTGTCCGGGGTTGTTTCCGGCCGTGTCGGGAGCAGGCTTGCGGCTTCCGTACAATGGCGACTCCGCATTCCGTGTCTTCCGCATGAACTTGATCGACATCGGCGCCAATCTCACCCACGGCAGTTTCGACCACGACCGCGAGGCGGTGCTGCAGCGCGCGCGCGCCGCCGGCGTGACGAAGATGGTGATCACCGGCGCCTGCCGCGAGCACTCGCAGAAAGCACTGATCCTGGCGCGCAGGTATCCGGGCGAACTGTTCGCCACCGCCGGCGTGCATCCGCATCAGGCGCTGGAGTACACCGACGAGTGCGACGCCGAGATGCGCGAACTGCATGCGCATCCGGAAGTGGTGGCGGTGGGCGAATGCGGGCTGGACTACAACCGCGATTTCTCGCCTCGCCCGGCGCAGCGCAGGGCCTTCGAGCGCCAGCTGCAGCTGGCCTCCGAGAATGGAAAACCACTTTTCCTGCACCAGCGCGATGCGCACGACGATTTCGTGGCGATGATGAATAATTTCGACGGTCGCCTGGGCCCGGCGGTGGTGCATTGCTTCACCGGCACCCGCAAGGAGTTGTTCGACTGCTTGGACCGGGACTGGCACATCGGAATCACCGGCTGGCTCTGCGACGAACGCCGCGGCCTGCATCTGCGCGAACTGGTGAAGCATATTCCGGCGAACCGGCTGATGATCGAAACCGACGCGCCGTATCTGCTGCCGCGCACCGTGAAGCCGCAGCCTTCGCACCGGCGCAACGAACCGATGTACCTCGCGCACATCGTCGAAGAACTGGCCCGCGACCGCGGCGAGCCGGTGGAAACCGTCGCCGCGGCGACCACGGCGACGGCGACGGCGTTTTTCGGGTTACCGACCCGTGCGGATCAGCAGCCTGCTTCGCAGTCGTAATAGTTGGTGCGGCACAGGTCGTAGCACCAGCCCTGCCCCGGCGTGCACGAGTACCAGCAGGCGGTGTACTCCTGTTGACACGATCTGATGCACTGGTTGCCGGCGGCTTCGGTGGTGGTGGACACCGACATGCCCAGGCCTGCCGACAGGGCCATCATCGCGGCCAGGGCCCAATGCCGGCCAGTTAAGCCATATCTGCCGTCCGTAGAGCGGCCTTCAGGCCGCTGAAGCTTTGCCCGGAGCGATCAGCGGCCTGAAGGCCGCTCTACAAAAAGAGAATCCCGCGAATATAAAAAAGCCAGTCAGCGTT
>JBKJTC010000151.1:0-30185 GCA_046590925.1 Lysobacteraceae bacterium
CACCAGAAGATCATCGACCAGGTGGTCGAGATCAACGAAACGGTCATGGACCATTACCTCGACCTCGGCGAGGGCGGGCTTTCAGGCGCGGAACTGCACGATGCCTTCGAGCAGTGCCTGCGCGAAGGCCACCTGGTGCCGGTGTGCTTCGTCTCCGCGCGCAGTGGAGCCGGGGTGCGCGAGCTGCTGGATGTCGCCGAACGCCTGCTCCCGCATCCGGGCGAGGCCAACCCGCCGCCGTTCGTGAAGGGCAACGGCGATGACGCGCAGCCAATCACTTCGAGCCCGGATGCGCAGGCGCACGTCATCGCCGACGTGTTCAAGATCATCAACGATCCCTTCGTCGGCAAGCTCGGCATCTTCCGGGTCTACCAGGGCACGGTGAAGAAGGACACGCAGCTGTTCGTCGACGACGGCAGGAAATCGTTCAAGGTTGCCCACCTGTTCAAGCTCAAGGGCAAGGACCATGTGGAGATCGCACAAGCGATTCCGGGCGACATTGCCGCGGTGGCCAAGATCGACGAGCTCCATTTCGACGCGGTGCTGCACGACAGCCACGACGAGGACCAGATCCATCTCGCGCCGCTGGATTTCCCGAAACCGATGTTCGGCCTGGCGGTGGACGCGGCGAGCAAGGGCCACGAACAGAAACTGTCGATCGCCCTGCACAAACTGTCCGAGGAGGATCCCTGCTTCCACGTCGAGCATGAGGTGGAAACCAACGAGACCGTGGTGCGCGGGCTGTCCGACCTGCACCTGCGCATCAATCTGCAGCGGTTGAAGGACCGCTACGGCGTGGACGTGACCAGCCGGCCGCCGCGCATCGCCTATCGCGAAACCGTCGGCGCAAACGCCGAAGGCCACAGCCGCCACAAAAAACAGACCGGCGGCGCCGGCCAGTTCGGCGAGGTGTTCCTGCGCATCGAACCGCTGCCGCGCGGCGGCGGCTTCGAATTCCTCGATGAAGTCAAAGGCGGCACCATCCCCGGACAGTTCATGCCGGCGGTGGAGAAAGGCGTGCGCCAGGTGCTGGCCAGCGGCGCCGTCGCCGGTTATCCGATCCAGGACGTGCGGGTGATCGTCTACGACGGCAAGCATCATCCGGTGGACAGCAAGGAAGTGGCCTTCGTGGCCGCCGGCAAGAAAGCGTTCCTGGATGCGATCGCGAAGGCGCGGCCGCAGGTGCTGGAACCGATCGTCGATCTGGAAGTGGCCGCGCCCGAGTCGCACATGGGCGACATCAGCGGCGGGCTGTCGTCGAAACGCGCGCGCATCAACGGGACCGATTCGGTGCGCGGCGGCGAGATCGTGGTGAAGGCGCAGGTGCCGCTGTCGGAACTGGAAGGCTATGCTGCCGAACTCAAGTCGGTGACCGCGGGCCGCGGGCGGTATTCGCTGGATTTCAGCCACTACGAGCCGGTTCCGGCGCAGGTGCAGGCGAAACTGATCGACGCGTACAAGCCCAGGCATGAGGAAGACTGAGCACGCAGAACACTGAGCGCGCAGGTTGCACGGGCGGCTGAGCGCCACCCGTCTCCTTAATGCCGGTCGGTCAACACGAATTGCCCCTCTCATGCGGCTGTTTTCTCCTTCCCCCGCGTGCGGGGAAAGGCCGGGATGGGGGCGCTCTGCACCTGTGTCGCGCGCCCCCACCTCAATCCTCCCCCGCACGCGGGGGAGGAGGCCACATCATCGCGCCGTCGAACATACGCAGCAGCGTTGACTGACTGGCATTCGCTTGTGGCTTGCTTTTTTTTCGGCGACCGCGTCGTTCCAGCCCGCTGCGACCATGGTCGCGAGCGCATTTGATCTGGATCAAGGCGACTCCGGCCCCGCTGCCGAAAATGCGGGCATCCCCGATTCGGATGCCGCCATGCAGGCTCTCCCCGCGACTCTTTCACCTTCCGCGCCCCCCGGGCAGGAGGCCGATACCTACAACGACAAGGTGGTGCTGCAGTTCGCGGCCATGACCGTCGTATGGGGTCTTGTCGGCATGCTGGTCGGGGTGCTGATCGCCGCGCAGCTCTACTGGCCGGCGCTCAACTTCGATCTGCCGTGGCTGTCCTTCGGCCGGCTGCGACCGCTGCATACCAATGCGGTGATCTTCGCGTTCGGCGGATGCGCGCTGATGGCCACCAGCCTGCACGTGGTGCAGCGCACCTGCCATGTGCGCCTGATCTCCGACCGTCTGGCGGCGTTCGTGTTCTGGGGCTGGCAGGCGGTGATCGTGGCTGCCGCGGTCACTTTGCCGCTGGGCATCACCCAGGGCAAGGAATACGCCGAACTGGAGTGGCCGATCGACCTGCTGATCGCGATGGTCTGGGTGGCCTACGCGGTGCTGTTCCTGGGCACCATCGCCAAGCGCCGCGTCCAGCACATCTACGTGGCCAACTGGTTCTACGCGGCGTTCATCATCACCGTGACGCTGCTGCATATCGTCAACAATCTGGCGATCCCGGTCGGCCTGACCAAGTCCTATCCCATCTACAGCGGCGCGGTCGATGCGATGGTGCAGTGGTGGTACGGGCACAACGCGGTGGGCTTCTTCCTGACCGCCGGCTTCCTGGGAATGATGTATTACTTCGTGCCCAAGCAGGCGGGCCGCCCGGTCTACTCCTATCGCTTGTCGATCGTGCACTTCTGGGCGCTGATCGCCATCTACATGTGGGCCGGCCCGCATCACCTGCAGTACACCGCGCTGCCGGACTGGGCGCAGAGTCTGGGCATGGTGTTCTCGCTGATCCTGCTGGCGCCCTCGTGGGGCGGCGCGATCAACGGCGTGATGACGCTGTCCGGCGCGTGGCACAAGCTGCGTACCGATCCGATCCTCAAGTTCCTCATCGTTGCCATCAGTTTCTACATGATGAGTACGTTCGAGGGGCCGATGATGTCGATCAAGACGGTCAACTCGCTGAGCCACTACACCGACTGGACCATCGGCCACGTGCACTCCGGCGCGCTGGGCTGGGTGGCGATGATCTCGATCGGTTCGATCTACGCGCTGATGCCCAGCCTGGTCGGCGCGAAGCGGATGTGGTCGATCCGTCTGATCGATCTCCACTTCTGGCTGCACACCCTGGGCGTGGTGTTCTACATCGCCTCGATGTGGATCGCCGGGGTGATGCAGGGTCTGATGTGGCGCGCGACCAACGCGGACGGAACGCTGACCTACAGCTTCGTCGAAGCGCTCAACGCGACCTATCCCTACTACCTCGGCCGGCTGATCGGCGGGCTGCTGGTGATCGTGGGCATGGTGCTGATGGCCATCAACATGGTCCGCACCTGGCAGACCGCGGGCGCCCTGGCGCGCCAGCCGGTGAAAGCCCCGCACCTGTCCGAGGCCCGCGCATGAGCCGCACCGCATCCTTCTTCATACCCGGTGTCCCCGCATGAGCCATTCACACGAAAAGATCGAAAAGAACGTCGGCCTGATGGCGATCCTGATCGCCGTGGCGGTGTCCTTCGGCGGCCTGGCGCAGATCGTGCCGCTGATGTTCCAGGCCGAAGCCATCGAGCCGCTGCCGGGCGTCGTGCCCTACCCCGCGCTGCAGCTGGCCGGCCGCGACGTCTATATCCGCGAGGGCTGCTACAACTGCCATTCGCAGATGATCCGCACCCTGCGCTTCGAGACCGAACGCTACGGCCACTATTCGCTGGCCGGCGAATCCGTGTACGACCGTCCGTTCCAGTGGGGCAGCAAGCGCACCGGGCCGGATCTGGCGCGCGTGGGCGGCCGCTATTCGGACGACTGGCACCGCGAGCATCTGATCGATCCGCGCGCGGTGGTGCCCGAATCGAACATGCCGCGGTTCCCGTGGCTGGCCGATGCGCGGGTCGACGGCCAACTGGTCAAGCGGAAGATGATCGCGCTGCGGCGCCTGGGCGACCCCTACAGCCAGGCCGATATCGACGGCGCACCGGAGGCCATCGGCGAGCACACCGAGCTCGACGCGCTGGTCGCCTATCTGCAGGCACTGGGGCGCCATGCCCCGAAGGGGAACTGACATGTTGTCCGGAATCATCACGGCACTGCTGCTGGCGCTGTTCGTCGGCGGCTGCATCTGGGCCTGGAGCCCGAAGCACAAACGCGTGTTCGAGCAGGCGTCGCGGATTCCGCTGCAGGAAACGGAGGCCGCCATCGACACCGACCTCGCCAACCGCACGGAGACGCCGCGATGACCGCTGGCTGGACGTGGTACGTCATCGCGCTGGTCGCGCTGAACATCCTGGGCTGCGTATGGCTGATCTGGTGGACCGGGCGCCGCCGTCCGGGCGATCCGGCCCCCACCGACACCAGTCATGTCTGGGACGACGATCTGACCGAATACAACAAGCCGATGCCGCGGTGGTGGATCAACCTCTTCTACATCACCATCGTGTTCGGTCTGGCGTATCTGGCGTGGTTCCCGGGTCTGGGCGGATTCATCGGCGCCGGGAAATGGAGCTCCGGCGGCGAACACCGCACCGAGAAAGCCCTTGAAGACCGCCGCCTCGCCGCGACTTTCGCGCGCTTCGACAAGCAGCCGATCGACGCCATCGCGCGCGATCCGAAGGCGGTCGCGCTGGGCCGTTCTATCTTCGCCAACAACTGCGCGACCTGCCACGGCTCCTCGGCCAGGGGCGCAGTGGGCTATCCCAACCTCACCGACGACATCTGGCAGTGGGGCGGCACGCCCGACGAGATCCTGACCACAGTGCTGGAAGGGCGCACCGCGGCGATGCCGGCATGGGAAACGGCGTTGACCGGCATCGGCGGCGAGAACGCCGTGCTGTCGGCGATGGCCTATACGCGCTCGCTGTCCGGAGGCAGTCACCGCGGCGATTACTTCGCGGCGCAGGGCCAGCCCCTGTTCGAGAGCGTCTGCGCTGCCTGCCACGGCATCGACGGCAAGGGCAACCAGTCGCTGGGCGCGCCGGATCTGACCGACGATTACTGGCTCTACGGCTCCAGCACCGAGGCGATCACCGCAAGCATCGCAAAAGGCCGTCAGGGCATGATGCCGGCGCACCGCGAGCTGATCGGCGAAACCCGCGTGCGGCTGGCCGCGGCCTATGTCTGGTCGCTGTCGCATCCGTCGCCGAAAGCAATTGCGGGCGTCACGCCAGCCGGACCGGCGAACGCAAAGGCGGCGGGCGCGCCATGACCCGCCCGCCGGCCTTCGATCACCCGCCGCGGCCGCTCGTGCAGCGGCTCGGCGCGATCCTCTGGCCGAGCTTCTTCTCGGCCGGGGTCGCCACGATGGTCTGCTTCGCGCATATCGATCCGTTGGCGCTGCGCGACCTGACGTTCCCGGGTCTGGAGATCGGACGCGAAGCCGGCTACACGCTCGGCTTCTTCCTGTTCTGGATGGCCACCGCCGCGTCGAGCCTGTTCACGTGGCTGCTGCTGCGGCCGGCCAGCAGGTTCAATCAGCCTCACTCCAACCAGCCCCGCTCCAACCACCCCCGCTCCAACCAGACGCCGGGTGGCTGACGTGGACAAACGCATTCCCGCCGAGCTGGTCGAAGCAGGCAACGCGCTCTACGTGAGCGAGGCGCACATCCAGATGCGCGCCGTCGACGGACGCTTCCAGCGCCTTCGCAAACTGGCGGTCTGGGTGCTGCTGGGCATGTTCTACGCCTTCCCGTGGCTGCGCTGGGATGGCCGCCAGGCGGTGCTGTTCGACCTGCCGGCGCGCAAGTTCTATGTGTTCGGACTGAATTTCTGGCCGCAGGATTTCGTGTTCCTGTCGATGCTGCTGATCATCGCCGGCATGACCCTGTTCTTCTTCACCGCGCTGGCCGGCCGCCTGTGGTGCGGCTACGCCTGCCCGCAGACGGTGTGGACCGAAGTGTTCGTGTGGATCGAGCAGTGGACCGAAGGCGACCGCAACAGCCGCCTCAAGCTCGACGCCTCGCCGTGGAACCGGCGCAAGATCATGCGTCGCGGCACGCGGCATGCGCTGTGGATCGTGTTCGCGCTGTGGACCGGCTTCGCTTTCGTCGGCTTCTTCACGCCGATCCGCACGCTGACGGCCGAGGGCCCGCTGGGCTGGAGCGGCTGGGAGACCTTCTGGCTGCTGTTCTACGCCATCGCGACGTGGGGCAATGCCGGTTTCCTGCGCGAGCAGGTCTGCAAATACATGTGCCCGTACGCGCGCTTCCAGAGCGCGATGTTCGACCGCGACACCCTGATCATCGCCTACGATCCTCTGCGCGGCGAGCCGCGCGGCCCGCGCAGGCGCGGTCTGGACAGCGTGCTGGCGCGCGCGCGCGGCCTGCTGCCCAAGGCCGTGGCCGACGCCTGGGTGACGGACGCGGTGCGGCGCGAACGCGCGCCGGACGCTGATCCCGCGCCGCTGCGGACGCGCCACGCACCCGAGGAACTGGGCGACTGCATCGATTGCACCCTCTGCGTGCAGGTCTGCCCCACCGGCATCGACATCCGCGACGGGCTGCAATACGAGTGCATCGCCTGCGGCGCCTGCATCGACGCCTGCGACGGCGTGATGGACAAGATCGGTTATCCGCGCGGCCTGATCCGCTACGCCAGCCAGAATGCCTTCGACGGCAAACCGACCCGCGTGCTGCGTCCACGCATCGTGCTGTACGCCGCGCTGCTGCTGACGCTGTTGGGCGGATTCGCGTGGGGCGTGAGCCATCGGTCGACGCTGATCGCCGAGGTGCTGCGCGATCGCAATGCGCTGTATCGCGAGACCGCGGACAGCGTCGAGAACGATTACCTGATGAAGATCGCCAACAAGACCCTGCAGCCGCAGCGCTACCGCGTCGCACTGGTCGCCCCGGACGGCATCGCCCTGCGCGGCGCGCCGGTCGAAGTGCGCGCGGACGCGGAACAGATGGTCTCGATGCCGATCACCGCCGCATCCGGCGGGCCGGTGACCGGCCGCAGGAACGTACGTTTCATCATCGTGGCCGGCGACGGCACCCGGGTCGAAGTCGACTCGACATTCTTCGGTCCTTCGCCATGAACGCAGTGCACATCCCTGTCCCGACACCTCCAGCTCCGACGCCCCTCACCCCGCCCCCCGCACCGCACCGGCCGGCGTGGCGCGAACCCATGGTCTGGCTGGTGACCGCACTGCCGGCCGCGGTGCTGGTGGCGGGCATCTCGACATTGGTCATCGCCGTGCGCGCAGGCGGCGACGACGCCCTGCCCGACGACGTGCGCCGCACCGCCCAGATCCAGGTCGCCGATCTGGATCCCGATGCCCGCGCGCAGGCGCTCGGTCTGGCGGTGCTGCTGCGGGTGGACGGCGACGCGCTGGAAGTGCTGCCGCTCTCCGGCGCCATCGACCGCACCGCGCCGCTGCGGCTGCGGCTGCGCCACCCGACGGTCGCGGCAGGCGATCGCGGCATGATGCTGACCCCGACCGCACGCGGCTGGCGTGCGCCGCACGCGCTCGACGGCGGCCACGACTGGCGCCTGGAGTTGGGCCCGGACGATGCGCAGTGGCGGCTGGTCGGCCGCCTGCCGGCGCGGCAGCGGGCCGCGCGGCTGTCGCCGGCGCTGGCCGAATGATCGCTCCCGAATGACGCAGATCGGCACCGGCACCTGTTTCCACTGCGGCGAACCCCTGCCGCGCGTGCCGGCGCGGACCGAACACGCCGACGGGCCGCGCGCCTTCTGTTGCGACGGCTGCGCCACCGCGGCGGCCTGGATCGAGGGCGCCGACCTGGGCGATTACTATCGCCTGCGCAGCGCCGACGCCGCGCGGGTCGATCCCGATGCCCCGGACTTTTCGGTGTGGGATCGCGAAGACGTGCTGCAGGGCCACGCCATCGCCGTCCGCGGCGGCCGCGAGATCACGGTCCTCACCGATGCGATGCGCTGCGGCGCCTGCGCATGGCTGATCGACGGCTTCCTGCGCCGCCAGCCAGGCGTGCTGGACGCCGGTGCGAACGCCGTGACCGGCCGGATCCGCGTCGCCTGGGATCCCGCGCGTACGCCGCTGTCGGCGCTGCTGTCGCAGTTGGCGACGCTGGGCTACCGGGCGACGCTGGCCACCGGCCAGGCGCGCGAGCGCGAGCGCCGCAGCGAACAGCGGCGCTGGATCCTTCGCTTGGGCGTCGCCGGGCTGGGCGCCATGCAGGCGATGATGTTCACCGAGGCGCTGTATCTGGACACTGCCGGACAGATGCCCATCGCCACACGGGATGCCTTCCGCTGGCTGGCGTTCCTGGTGTCCACGCCGGTGGTGTTCTTCGCCGGATGGCCGTTCCTGATCGGCATGGCGCGCGAACTGCGCGCGCGGCGGATCGGCATGGACACCCTGATCGCCGGTTCCACCCTGCTCGCCTACTTCGCCAGCCTGGCCGAAACCCTGCGCGGCGGCGTACACGTCTGGTACGACGCCGCGGTGATGTTCGTCTTCCTGCTGCTGGCCGCGCGCATGCTGGAACAGCGCGCGCGCAGCGCCGCGTCGGCGCAGGTCGACGCGCTGTCCCGGGCGCGGCCCGCGCTCGCGGTGCGCGAGCGGGCGGACGGCACGCGTGAAGTGGTGCCGTTCGAGGCGCTGGCGCAGGGCGACATCGTCCGCGTCGCGGTCGGCGAGGCGGCCCCCGGGGACGGCTGCCTGCTGGACGCGTCCGCCGCATTCGACGAATCGCTGCTTACCGGCGAAGCGGCGCCGGTGCGCAAACAAGAGGGCCATGCGGTCTACGCCGGCAGCGTCTGCCGCGATGCCCCGGCGCGGGTGCGGCTCACGCTGACCGGCGCGGGCACGCGACTGTCCGAGCTGGTACGCCTGGTCGAACGCGCGCAGGCCGAGCGCCCGGCGCTGGCGCGTCGCGCCGATGCGGTCGCGACGTGGTTCGCGGCCGCGCTGCTGTGCGCCGCGGCCGTCACCTACGTCGTCTGGCGGATCTACGACCCGACGCGCGCGTTCGAAGTCGCCCTGGCGGTGCTGGTGGTGAGCTGCCCCTGCGCGCTGTCGCTGGCGGTGCCTGCGGCGCTGGCCGCCGCGCACGGCACGCTGGCGCGGATGGGCGTGTTGACGCTGCGGCCCGATGCGCTCGACGCCCTGGCGCGTGCGGATCGGGTGGTCTTCGACAAGACCGGCACCCTGGGCGACGCGCTGCCGCGTCGCGCCGGCAGCGAATGCTGGGGCGGGCTGGGCGACGATGCGGCGCTGCGGATCGCCGCCGCGCTGGAACGCGACAGCCGCCATCCGCTGGCCCGCGTATTCGATGATGTGGCCGACGATGTGGCGAACGATATGCATGCCCCGGCGACCGACGTGCGCGAGGTCGGCGGCGGCGGCATCGAAGGCAAGGTGGACGGCGTGCGCTGGCGGCTGGGCCGTGGCGACTGGGCCGCGGGACGCACCCACGACGGCGCACTGTGGCTCGGCGACGGTCTGCTGCCCTCCGCGCGCTTCGCACTGCGCGAAGCGCCGCGCGCGGATGCGCGGGCTGCGGTCGCCGCACTGCGACGGCAGGGCCTGGCGCTGAGCCTGTGCACGGGCGACGCCGCAGCGCCGGCGGCCGCCATGGCCGCGCAGGTCGGCATCGACGCGAACGGGATCGACACCTTCCGCGCGGCGCAGTCGCCGGAGGACAAACTCGCGTTCGTGCGTGCCTGTCAGGCGCGCGGCGAATGCGTGGCGATGGTGGGCGACGGCATCAACGACGCGCCGGTGCTTGCCGGCGCGGATGTTTCGCTGGCGCTGGCCGACGGCTCGGCGCTGGCGCAGCACGCCGCCGATGTGGTGCTGGTGGGCGGCGCGCTGCAACGTATTCCCGACGCCATCGCGCTGGCGCGCAGGACGCGCCGGGTGATCCGCCAGAACCTCGCCTGGGCCATCGGCTACAACCTGCTGGCGCTGCCGCTGGCCGCGTGCGGACTGGTCACGCCCTGGGCGGCGGCGCTGGGCATGGCCGCGTCCTCGCTGCTGGTGACCGGCAACGCCCTGCGCCTGGCGCGCGTGCGGGCATCGCTCGCGCCCGAATCCCTTCCCCTGCCGCCGGCGCTGCCGGCCGGAGCCGCCGCATGAACAGTCTGCTGATTCTGGTGCCGGTGAGTCTGGTGTTGCTGGGGATCGCCATCGGCGCGTTCTGGTGGGCGGTCCGCCAGGGGCAGTTCGACGATCTGGATACCCCGCCGCTGGACATCCTGCGCGACAGCGATCGCCCGGCGCCGCGCCCGCACGCGCGGCACGACGAGGGCGGCGATGACGCCTGACTGGCTGCTGCTTGGCGCCGCGTTCACCAGCGGCGTGATGGGCGGTGCGCACTGCGCCGCGATGTGCGGCGGCATCGCCGCAGGATTCTCCGCCGCCGCGGCGCGTCCAGGGTTGTCCACTGCGCTGCAGGCCAATGGCGGCCGCGTCGCGGGATATGTATTGGCCGGCGCGCTGGTCGGTGGGCTGGGCGACGGGCTACTGAACGTGGCCCGCATCGATGGCCTGGTGATGGCGTCGCGGGCCGCGGTGGGTCTGGTGCTGGTGCTGGCGGCGCTGCGATTGCTCGACACCAAGGGCAGGCTGCGCGCGCTGCCGCGGCCGGCGCTGGCGCTGTGGCGGCGGATCCAACCGCTGCAGCGGCGGCTCGGGCCTGCGGACACGGCGGCCAAGCGCATCGCGCTGGGCATGCTCTGGGCATGGCTGCCGTGCGGGCTGAGCACCACGCTGCTGGCCGCCGCATGGCTGCAAGCTGATGCCCTGCAGGGCGGGGCCACGATGCTGGCGTTCGGCCTGGGCACGCTGCCGCTGATGGTGTCGCTGACCTGGTCCGGCGCGCGGCTGGGACGCTGGCTGCAGCGCCCGGGGATGCGTCATGCCGCCGGCGCATGCGTGCTGATGGCCGGGGTGCTCACGCTCGCCGCGCCATGGCTGGTCTCGCATCCCGGGATGGATGGCGCCCTGAAAGCCCTGGGCTGCGGCAGTGCGTTCGCGGCGACGGGCTGAGGTTCCGCGGCCTCAGGAACGTGCGCGCGCCGGCGCCGCGTCCTCGCCGCCGTGCGCCAGCCGCTCGATCGCGCCCGGGTCCACAATCTCGATCCGGCGCCCCTGCACCGCGATCGTGCCGTCCTCCTGCAGCCGGGTGAAGCCGCGGCTGACCGTTTCCAGCGCCAGACCCAGGAAGTGCGCGATATCCTCCCGGCTCATCGGCAGCTTGAACACCTGCGCCGACTGCCCGATGCGGGCGTAGCGTTCGCCGATGCCGTGCAGGAACAGCGCGATGCGTTCCACCGCCTGCCGCCGCATCAGCATTTCCATGTGGTCCTGATCGCGGCCCATGCTGCCGCCGATCACCCGCATCAACTGCAAGTGCAGCCCGGGCACATGCCCAGCGATCTCGCCAAGACGCGCATAAGGCACCTCGCAAACCTCCGAATCGCCCAATGCGACCGCCTCGCAGCGATGGCTGCCGTCGCCCAGCGCGTCCAGACCGATGATTTCGCCCGGCAGATGGAAGCCGATCAACTGGGGCTCGCCGCCGGCGCTCACGCCGACCGTCTTGAAACCGCCGGTCCGCGCGACGTAGATCGAATGCAGGGCGTCGCCGGCCCGGAACAGCCGATCACCCCGCGCCACCGGGCGCCGGTTGCGCACCAGCGCATCGATCAGGATCAGCCCCTCCGCGCCGATTCCCGCCGGCAGGCATAGCTGCTGGAGCGAACACTGCCCGCAACTGCGGCGCAACCGGCCCAGATCGAGAACGTTCGGCTCAGTCATGGTCGTGCCCCCGCGCGATCCGTGCTGCGATCCATATTGCATTCGCTGCCGGCATGATGGTCTCCGCGTGGAATCGCGGCGATTATGGCAGCGTTGCCCGCGGAGGGGCGAAAAACGCATGCCGCAGGCGTTTTTGATCCGGGTCAAGGCGACGATCGCCGGCCGCCCTACCCTGCCTGCATGCCCACGCCCCCGATCGATGCAGACCTGTTGCGCCGCCACGACCTGCCCGGCCCGCGCTACACCTCCTATCCCACCGCGTCGCATTTCCACGCGGGCTTCGGCGAAAACGAGCTGCGCGAGGCCGCTCTGGCCAGTAACCGCGATCCGATCCCGCGTCCACTGTCGCTGTATGTCCATGTGCCGTTCTGCGCCGATCCATGCTTCTACTGCGGCTGCAACCGCGTCATCACCCGCGACCGCACCCGCGCCGCGCGCTACGTGACCTGTCTTGAGAAGGAGATCGCACTGACCGCGCCGCTGTTCGACGACGACCGCGAAGTCGTCCAGCTCCACTTCGGCGGCGGCACCCCGAACTTCCTGTCGCCCGCGCAATTGACCGGATTGATCGCGACGCTGCAAACGCGATTCCGGTTCTCAACGCGCGAGGATCGTGACATTTCCATCGAACTGGACCCGCGCACGGTCGTCGTCGAGGACATCGCCACGCTCGCTCAGGCGGGCTTCAACCGCGCCAGTCTCGGCGTGCAGGACTTCGACCCGGTCGTGCAGGCCGCCGTCAATCGCATCCAGGGCGTGGAGGAAACCGACGCCATCGTGCAGGCCTGCCGCAGCAACGGTTTCCGCTCGATCAACATCGATCTGATCTATGGCTTGCCGAAACAGACGCCGGAGGGCTTCGGCCGCACGCTGGAGACGGTGATCCGGATGCGGCCCGACCGGATCGCGCTGTACGGCTACGCGCATCTGCCGACCATGTTCAAGGCCCAGCAACGCATCGAAGCCGCTGACCTTCCCGACGCCGAATCGCGGCTGCAACTGCTGTGGCAGGCCATCGAGACGCTGACCGCGGCCGGCTACGAGTACATCGGCATGGATCACTTCGCGCTGCCCGGCGACGCCCTGTCCGTCGCCCGCGCGCAGGGTCGCCTGCATCGCAATTTCATGGGCTATACCACGCACGCCGAGAGCGATCTGCTGGGGCTGGGCGTCAGTGCCATCAGCCACATCGGCGATACCTTCAGCCAGAACGCGCGCGACATCGGCGCATGGGAATCTGCGCTGGATGCCGGGCACCTGCCTGTGGCGCGCGGCGTGCGTCTGGACGATGACGATCTGCTGCGCGCCGACATCATCCAGTCGATCATGTGCCAGGGCGAAGTGCGGATCGATGTCATCGCCCGCTGCCATCAAATCGATTTCCCGCACTATTTCGCCGAGGCCCTGCAGCGCCTGACGCCGCTGGAAGCGGATGGACTGGTGAAAACGGATCCGCAACGCGTCTCGGTCACGCCCCGCGGCAGGCTGCTGCTGCGTCGCATTGCGATGTGCTTCGACCGTTATCTGGATGCGGCATAGGCAGTATGGCGGCGCATGGAGCGGCGCGACCTTTGCGTCCGCCAACCGCTCGCTGTAGCGGATCGGTACGTACTGCACCCCACAGTCGCTGTGATGGGTTCGCCGCGATCGAACTGATCGCAGCCCACTGTGAGGGATGCTCGTTCTGGTGCGTGAGCACCATCCGAACCGCCGGCTCCCGCGCTTCCGCTCGCACTTCCGGGGGATACTTCGTCTGCTTTGTCGTTGCTCCATCCTCTCAAGCGTTGGAGCCTGCGGGAAAGACGGGGCGGTTCATTTCTGCAGAATGTCATTGGCCTTCGCAGTCCAAACAAAGGGCTTGGGATTTTCATTGTAAGAGGCGATACAGCCCTCGATTGCCTGGGTAAGCTCAGCGACACTCTGGAAGACTCCACGGCGCAGACGACCCACGGCGATGCTGCGGAAAAACCGCTCTACCATGTTGAGCCACAAGCCCGACGTCGGCGTGAAATGCACATGGAAACGCGGGTTTTTCTTCAGCCAGGCTTTCACCCGAGGATGCTTGTGCGTTGCATGGTTGTCGCAAATCAAATGAAGCACTTTGTCCTTCGGTGTTTATCGATCGATCTGCCACAGAAACGCCAGCCACTCTTCGTGCCGTTGCCGTGTCTTGCATTCGGCAATCGCTGTGCCCTCGTGGGCATTGAGCGCTGCGAACAATGTCGTCGTGCCGTGGCGCCTGCAGTCGTGGGTCATGCCTGCGCCCCGCCCTCGTTTCATCGGCAACCCCGGCCGGGTCCGGTCCAACGCCTGAATTTGGCTCTTCTCGTCGCAGCACAACACCAGGGCATGCTCCGGTGGCGACAGGTACAAACCGACATATGATCGCGCCGATATGAAATGGTCCGTCAATTCAGAAGCACTCCACTGGCGCGGTCGGACTCATGGCTGGGCCGATGGCGATAGCGCGTACGCACTCCCGCGGGCAGGCGCGCGCCTGCCCGCGGCAATTTCGCCGCCACGCGGTTGACATGCGCAGGCTATACAATATGCTCGGCCGGACTCACCAAAATGCCGCCGGCAACCAGCCGAACCACACCATTACAGACAACGGAAGGAACCACATCATGACCGAGGCGATCCAGGAAACCGAGACCACCCAGGAAACCGGAACGACTCCGGAACTTTTCAACCCGTTCACACCGGGGTTTGACGAGAACCCGTACGAGCACTACCGGACGCTGCGCGACACCCACCCGGTGCAGGAGCACCCGATGGGGTTCTGGTTCGTGTCCCAGCATGCCGACGTCTCCACGGTGCTCCGCGACGCCCGACTGTCCGTGGCGGATCACAACCTCGCCGACGGCCCGATGCGCGAGCAGTTCGAGCAACTCATCGGCGACGCACCCGTCAAACTGGTGACCATGATGGACAGTGACCCGCCGGACCACACCCGACTGCGGTCGTTGGTGGGCAAGGTGTTCACGCCGCGCTCGATCGCCGCGCTGGAGCCGATGGTGACCAAACTGGTCGACGAGTCGCTGGACCGCATCGCCGATGCCGGCTCTGTCAACCTGATCGATGCACTCGCATTCCCGCTGCCGTTCGAGACGATCTCGGCGATGCTCGGCATGCCGGAGACCGATCACAAGCGGCTGCTCGAGTTGACCGAGACGCTGGTCGTCGCGCTGGAACCTGTCGGCGATCCTGAGGTGATCAAGGCGATCGTCAGGGCCGAGGTCGAACTGTCCGGCATGATGAAAGAGGTCATCGCGTGGAAGCGGAACAATCCGGCAGACGACCTGCTGACCGCGCTCATCCAGGCAGAGCATCACGGCGACTTGCTCTCCAACGACGAGCTGGTGGCCCAGGTCCTGCTGCTTTACGTCGCCGGCCACCATACGACCGTCAACCTGATCGGCAACGGTGTCACCGCGCTGCTGCGCCACCCCGATCAACATGCGCTGCTGCGGTCGAATCCGGACCTGATCGGCAATGCCGTCGAAGAGTTCCTCCGCTACGACAGCCCCATCCACCAGACCCGCCGGATCACCCTCGCCCCGTACCAGATCGGTGGCCGTGAGATCCCGGCCGGCGCGATGATGATCGCTTGCCTCGGCGCGGCGAATCGGGACGAACGGATGTTCGGTCCGGACGCCGACGTGCTGCGTATTGATCGCGAACAGGCCCGCCAGCACGTATCGTTCGGCGCCGGCGCGCACCACTGCCTGGGCTCTGCGCTCGGCCGGCTGGAGGGCCGGGTGGCGATCAGCCGGCTGGTCACGAGGTTCCCCGGACTGGCGTTGTCCGGTCCTGTGGTCTGGAACGGCCGGATCAACCTGCGCGGCGCCACGGATATCCCGGTCAGCGTGTAACCACGTGCCCGACTGATCGCCAGGGGCGAAAGACCTCGTCGACGTCGGGCAACGCCCGCAGTCGACGGGTCCGCATCACCCCACGCCCCGACCTTGCACCGGACAGAATCCGTCAGGTTTCAAGATAGTTGTCGCGTCGCTCGATCCATCATGCCGCTCGCTTCTGTTCCCCTGTCTGCGCTAGTTCGGGATTGGGATGAACGACCGTGGCGGGGTTGAGCCGGGTCTTGCCTGTGCATCGTCGGGGCTTTGGCCATCGCGCCTGCTAGACGGGGCGTGCCTTTGCAATAGCACGGCATCGCCTTAGCCTTAGTGGCACTCCGCTGGCGTCACGTAGTTCAGACCACTGTGACAATACGTGTGGTTAGACCACCGGGCAAAATCGGCAACCTTGCCGCGCGCCTGCTCCAATGTCTCGAACGGTCGTTCCGGCCACATCGCGCAGTCGTTGGCTGTTCTGCATAGCGATTCCGCGTAAGCGTTGTCGTTACGGATCCGCGGCCGACTGAACCATGGCGCCACCAGCCCGAGACGCTGCATCCGCGTCGACATCGACGAATCTTTCATCGCGCTGGCGTTGTCCGAGCGCAACCCGAGCGCAGGATCACCGATCCGTTCGCTCAGACAGGCGCGATCGAGCAGGCCTGCTGCCAACTCCACTCAATACGCCCTGCATCGGTGAACGCGCGTGCAGCGCGTGCTACCTTGCGCGCACGTACACCTGCCGTTCTCGTTCCAAACCCGCTTCCACGCACAGGACCGCATCCTGACGCGCACGCGCCGGGCACAAGGCCGGATCGGCCTTGTGCCCGGCATGCACGCAACAGGTCGACGGAGCGATCGGTAAGACCCTGCCGAGATACGTGCGGGAATCCGGTCAGCGGATGTCGTCGATGAACGCCAGCTTGGCATTGACGAATCTGTCTTCCTTCAAGGTCTTCCGCAACGTGGTCGCGAAGAACTTGTGGCTCTCATCAACGAGGGTCACGTTCAGGAGGAAGTACGGAAAGAAGCCGATACCGGGCAGATCAACGTCCTGGATCAGCGACACTTCGACCTTGCCGTTGGCCTTCGGCGTGAAGGTCCATCGGTTGTGCATCCGCTCCACCCGTACCACGCCGGGCGTATGCGGCAAGGCGTTGGGCATGGACACCACATCCAGCACGACCTCCTTGGTCTGCTTGTCCTGTTCAAACATCGTCGTGATCAGCAGCTCGCGATCGGCGAACGGTCCGGGGAGCTCCACGCGCCACATATCCTTGTCGTAGCCGCCTCGCACCGGGTCGAAGTTTTTGATGCGGGTCATTTCCTTGCACCCGGGAATCCATTCTTTGCAAACCTCCAGAGTGTCGCCGACGAAAACATGCTGCGAGGTCAGCTGGGTCAGCGTGTAGTCGCCCTCCATCACCGTCCTTGCCTTCATCAGCGGGTCGCCCGGGGCCTTCAACAAATAGACCTTGATGCCGTCCTCATCCTTGGCGAGCTTCCATTCGGCCGAACCGGAAGCCACCCACGTGAAATGCGCGACGAGCAAGGCCATCACAACCAAGCTGAACGCGAAATAGAGCCTCTTCCAGAGCGGATCCTTGATCTTTTTGGGGACAGCGGCCTTGTCCGTGGCCGCGCTGTTCGATACTTCTGTCATGTTGTCTTCCTGTCGTTGCAATGGGCTGGGTGATGGAACACGAGCGCCGCTCGCGGGGGGCGGCGGTCAGGCCGGAACGCCCCCCGCTTCGGCGGGCGCGTTCCTGGTTTGGGTCAGGATGTCGGCGAGATACTTCGCCAGGCAAAGCAGCGTGAGTGTCGGCGCGACCCGTCCGTTCTCCGGGATGAGCGAGCCGTCGCAGACGTAGAGATCGCGCACGCTGGTTTCGAGTCTCGCGTCGACATCGCTGCCTACACGCAGCGTACCGAGGGCGCCGCCGGAAAACATCGGCGCCTTGAATATGTCGCCGGCACCGGCGCGTTCGAGGATCGCGCGCGCCGCCTGCTCGCCGCGCGCGAGCTTGTCGAAAACCGCGGCATCGAGCGTCTTGTGGTAGCGACCATCGGCGGAGAGGCCCCCGCCGACTTCGTCGTGGGCCATCACCGTGATTCCGAGGTGCTCGGGATACGCGAACATCCGCGCAACTTGCATGTACTGCAGCATGAACATGCGGAACGGCAGCTTGTGGACATTCGCGTCCTTCAGAACGATGCCCTCTTCGAGCGTCATTTCCATGGTGCCGCAGAAACTGTCGACGCCGCGAAGGCCCGGCACGCGCCCGAACAGCGTAAAGCTGGGATCGATGTAATAGCCGCCGGCAGCCACATGCTGCAGCCCGCTGCCGCGCAGCAGCAGCGGCGTCGCCAGCGAGCCAGCGCAGACAACGACCCGCTCCGCCCGGAACTGGACGGTACGGCTGCCGAACGCGCCTTCGCTGAGTCGGCATTCCACGCCGACCGCGCGCCCGTTCTCGATCAATACCCGTTCCGTGAGCGCCCGGCATTTGAGCACCGCGCCTTGGCGCACAGCTTCGTCGACGAAGGTCAGCGCCTTCCACTTGGCGTCGTACGAGTAGACACCGCTGCACTTCGACTGGTCGATCAGCATCAGCTTCTTCTTCCAGCCGTCGTAACCGGCCGCGATGGCGCCTTCCCGCATCCTGTGCGACTGCGGGCTCATGAGCGCGTCGGGCATCTCGGCGAGCGGAACCTGTACCCGGATCGCATCGTAGGCGGGCTGCAAGTCGATCCCGACCGCGCGATAGGCATCGATCGGCGGTTCGTCCATCACCGCCAGATACATCGCGCTCGATCCGCCTGCGGCGTGCACCTTGGCGTCCTTGAGCTCCTCGGCTACACGGACCTCGCTGAACATCGACGCGAGCGTCCAGACCGTCTCCTTGAGCGGAAAATATTTCCCCCGCTCCAGGATCAGCACCTTTTGCCCACGACCACTGAGTTCGCGCGCGATGACGGCTCCGGCGGTGCCGGAGCCGACCACGATACAGTCGTAGATTTCGCCGTCCCCGGACGAGGTCATGGCTTGAGCGGTGCCTGCAGCGTCCCACTCTTGCCCTGGGCCAGGTACTTGCGGTAGAGCTGCATATGACGCTCGCGATAGGCGAAGTCGGTCAGCGAGCGCTGGCTCAGGAACTCTTCGTCGATGTCGACGTTGAGCACAAGGCCGGGATGTTCCCAGGTGGTGAGCCGGCGTTTGGTAAGGTTGTTCATCATGGCATCCGTGACCACCCAGATCTTGCCAAACTGTTTCACATTCAACACCGACAACTGCTTGTAATGCCTGCCGCTACGATCGTAGAGATCTTCCTTCAGCACGAGGAAGCGCTCCTTGTCGACGTAGGACACGATGCGGCCGTAGAAGGAACGCTTGCGGCGGCTGGCCGTCGGGGTCAACTCGATCTTCCAGACCGCGCGGCCTCGATAGGTGTCCTCGCCGAGCATCTTGTACGTGTAATCCCCCACCTTCCTGACGTCCGCGTCTTCGGCGGACAGTTCCGAACCGAACACGGCTCCGCTCTCGCCGCTGTCGGCGACGGACACGATGCGCTTGACCTTGCTCAACACGGGCAGATAGACCCAGAAGTCCGAAGCCTTTTCGTCTTCGGCGTATCCCCACGACAGCATCGCCGTGTTCTTGTCGCTGATCGGCTGGATGATGACGTCGAGCGCCTTGTATTCGAGCTCGCGCAGTCCCGGGGGTCGACGGGTCTTGCCGAACGACTCGAAGAGCACGATGCGCGGCTTCTCGGCGCAGGACAGCTTTCCGCCGCCGACCTTGTAGCGACAGGTCGAGTACTTCATCTGGCGGACCGAAGACGAATAGCTGTGATTCGTCGCATCGTCCACCTTGATCATGATCTCGCGGGCGTTCTGCGCGAGCGATACCGTCGGGGCGGCCAGGAACAGCGCCGCGAGGAAAATACGGTAGGGGGTTTTCATCCAACGGTCTCCTTTTTGAACTTCGGTTTGAATGTCAGCAACAGGGCGGGCAGCAGGAACAGGTCGTTGAGCAGGCCCATGAAGATCGCCAGCGCGCCGAACTTGCCCAAGTTGGACATGCCCGCCCCGGAGGCGATCGCCATGATGCCGAAGCCCAGGCCCAGGATCAGCGAGGTGAACACCACGCCCGGTCCGGCCTCGGTCATGGTCCGCCGCAGCGCGGCGTTGACGTCGCCATCCTCGGCCAGTTGCAGTTGGTAGTTCGAAATGAAGTGGACGGTGTCGTCAACGGAGATGCCGATGATGATAGGCGCGAGCATCATCGTGAAGAAATCAAGGGGAACCCCGGTGATCCCGAGCAGGCCCAGGGTTAGCAGCGCAGGGATCAGGTTGGGAATCAACGCGATCATTCCGACCTTGAACGAACCGAACACCAGGAGCAGGATCACGCTCACCGCCAACAGAGCGATACCGAAAGTGATGGCCTGATTTTCGGTGATGTACTGGGCCGCCTGCATCGCCAGCGCGAAGATGCCGGTGATGGACACCTCGGTCCTGGGGTACTTCGTCTTCAGCTCCGCCATCATCCCGTCGATGTCGGCGCGCATCTGCTGAAAGACCTCGTGGTACTCGTACGACCCGTAGCTGTGCAGCGAAATCTTGATGTTCGCCTTGCGGTAGCTGTCGTCGACCAGGCGCTGGCGCTCGCTCGGGTTCGCGTTGTTGAACAGGAACAGGGTCTGCGACAGTGTTTCGCGCGTGTCGGGGATCCGGTCGTACTCCGGTGCGTTGCCGTTGAGTTTCCGGTTGGCGTCCTTCGCCACATAGGCGATGGAGTTGGTCGTCACCACGTACTTCTTGTACTTGCTCTCGAACTTCTTCTGCAGCGCGTCCATCGCCTTCAGCACGTCCGGATCCTGCAGGGCGAAGTCCTCCTTGAAATCGAGGTACAGCACCATGGTGTAGGCGCCCATCATGTGCTCGTCGGCGACCTTCACGCTCTGCGTGAACGTCGAGTCCTCCGGATACTGGTCCAGGATCTGCGTGTCGATCTTCATCTGGGTTGCGCCGTAGATGGAGGCCACGAGCACCAGCATAAAGGGAATGATGAACGCGACCGGACGCCTCTCAACAAGTGGGACGACCTTGTCCAAGGCCGACCGGAGGGGCGGCAGCACATCCAGGAACCGCTTTTTCTCCGCCGTGGCGACGATCACCTTCTTTTTCGACACCGTCGGCCAGAAGTCGATCAGCAGCGGCAACAGGTAGAAGGTCAGCAGCAAAGCGAACAGGATGCCGAGAGTCGACATGATCGCGAAGTTCTGGATCGGAACGACCGGCGTGATGTTCAGCGCCATCGTGCCGGTCATGTTGGTCAAGCCAGTCAGGAGCAGTGCCACGCCGGCGTACTTGTAGGTGCGGCGCAGCGCATTCTGATGGTCGATGCCGGATGTGCGCAGGTGGGTGTAGCCGGTCAGCGCATGCACCGAATCGGCGACACCGACCGTGAGGATCAGCAGCAGGATGAGGATCACGAAAGGGTTGAGGGTGAGGCCGAGCAATCCGGCGGCGCCGAACGTGAACACCGTGCTGAGGATGACCATCAGCATCGACCACACCACGGCCGAGGCGGAACGGAACAGGAAGCACAGCAGTACCGCGATGATCGCGAACGCGGCGACGTAGAGAATGCCCATCTCTTCTCCCATCTTCGCGTCGTGCTCGGCTGCCGCGGTGTTGCCGAGCGCGTAGTAGTCGAACTGCTTGGCGTACTCGGGCTTCTCGAGGATCTTCTTGATCTCTTCGAAAAGCTTCACGTAGTCGGCCTGATCGGTGGGCTTGAACTCGACCAGCTTGTCTTCGTCGGGCGAAGCGGCCTGATCCATCGACAGAACCGTTTCATCGGTGATCTCCTCCGCGTCGACCGGGATCGTGCCGAAATCGGTTTCGATATGAATGCCGCCGTACTTGTGATCGCGCGAGAAGAACTGGAGCGGCAGCTGCTTCTCGGCTTCCGCGATCGCCTTGATCTCGGCGAGCGCTTCAGGCGAAGTGGGGACCGTGTCGCCCACAAGCGCCCTGGAAGCCAGCACGTCCCCGTCGACCGTCAGAACCGCAGCGTTCACCAGGGTGTCGACCTTGACGATGTGATCGAGCGCGGATTCCTCGCCTTCCTTGAGCCTGGCGCGGAAGTTGATCAGCTCCTCCTGGATTCCGCGGACCGCCTCGAGAGAGGCCGGCGAGAAGACGTCGCCATCCTTCGGCTTGTAGACGATATAGACGCCGTCCTCGCTGCCGAACTGCGCGTGGTAGCGATGGAACGCGACCAGCGTCGGGTCTTCCTTGTCGAACCATCCCTCGATGGTCGCGTCCATGCGCAGTTTGCTCATGCCGAAGATGCTCGCGGCCAGCAAGGCAAGGAAAACAATGCCGACCAGCAGGCGTCTCTTGCGCAACGCATCCGGAATGTTTTCGAAGTGCTCGGATAATCGACTTACGATTCGCTCTCTAACGGACATGAATGCAATTCCTGTTGGTCATGGTGAATGCCGTGCGGAGGTTCGACGCCCCTGCAAAGACAGCCTGGTTGGGGATTCGATGCGGCGATGCGTCGCGGGCCCGGCCCGTGCCATCGGTCGCGCCATGCCGGCGGTTCATTTGAAGATTCCTGCGATCACCGCACTGCCATCCTTGCCGACGACGGACAGATGGTCCGCGTCGATATCGATGCAGACCGGGGGCTTGGGCAGGAACTTGTCCCAGCCCAATGCCGGCGACTGGTCGCCGTTGTTTCGCGTCGCGCGTATGATCACCGTTTCGCAGGCTTTCGGCAGCTTTTTCACGCGATAGCTGCGGCAGGCATCCTCGCTGGCCAGCGAAAGCCGGTAAGCGCGCATGAAAAGCTCCTTGGGCATCCAGAATCCGTTGCGCCGGACGAGTTCGAGGAGATACTCGGCGCGCCGGTCCTCGGGTACTCCACGGAATTCTTCGACATCCAGCGGCCACCTGCCGCCGAGCTCGTTGATCAGATCGGTAAAGGCCACGGCAATCTCATCCGTGATGGTACGGACGGACGATGCCGGGCAGCGGCCATCCACCAGCACCAGGCGCTCGATCGCGACCTTGTTCTTCATCAGTTGGTGCGCCATTTCGAAGGCGACGACCGCGCCATTGGAATAGCCGAGCAGGCTCAGATTGTTGCAGTCCCGCAATGTCGCGAGGGCGGCGATGTTGGTTTCGGCCATCGCTTGTATGGAATCGAGGGGTTCACGCTTGCCATCCAGGCCCACCCCCTGGAACGCGAACATCGGTCGGATGCCGGCCATCGCACGGCTCAAGGTCTGGAGCGACATGACGCTGCCGTCCGACCCCGGAACCGCGAACACCGGCGTTCCAGAGGCTTTGACCTGCATCTTCACGAGAATATTGTCGGAGAACGAGTCCCGGCTCACGAACCATGTTTCGAGATCGTTTTTCGGTACGGTCGTTTGCTGCTGCTGCGGCTGCTTCGCACGCGAGGCAGCCGAGGACGGGACGGATGCGCCGACGACGTGGATACGATCGATCTTGGGTCGATAGCTTTCGACCAGATGGCGACCGATGCTGCCGATGTCGGGGTAGTTGAACACGATGCTCGGGGAGAGGTTCTCGTCGAGGAGGTCGATGATTTTCTGGATCAACGAGGCCATTCCGATCGAATCGAAGCCCAGATCGATGAAGCTCTGGCCGACATCGATGTCCGCGCGCGGCATGCGCAGCAGTGCGGAGGTTTCCTGTGCGAGGAAGAGCGCGATCTTGTCCTCGGCATCGAGCGCTTCCGCCCGCTCGCCGTCGGCGAGCGTATCGACGAAGCGCCATTCGCGCGCGGCCTCGTTCGCAGCACCGTCATCATGCTCGCTCTTTGCTTTCTGCGGCCTGGCGACGGTGGGGATTTCCACGCGCGACGGCGCATCGGCGTCGTCGAAATCCAGCCAGTAGCGGTTCTTGGCGAACGGGTACGGCGCAATGTCGACCAGCTGCGGCGGCGCTTGCGCGTTGCGGCGACGCGTCAGCACCACCTCGCGCCAATGACGCTCCCAGGGCATGTCGATGCCGCCGACCCACAGCAGCGCGATGTCCTTCAGCATGCCTTCGCGCAGATTTTCGAGCAGCTTGTCCTCGCCGATCTGCGACTTGATCACGTCGAAGACGCGTGCGTTTTCGCGCTCCTGCGGGCCGCCGATGTAGATCGGACCGTTGCCGTCCGCCGGCTTGTTGGCGGCCACAAGCTTGGCTGCACGCGCCAAGGCTTCGATCAGTTCCTTGTGGCTGGCGGCGACGATCGCGAGCCGATGCTCCATCGGTACGGTCGCCAGTTGCATGGTGTAGGCCATGTCCTCCAGCATCGGTGCGGATCGGCTGCCGTGAAGGGCCGACGATTCCTGCAGGGAATCGCGGGTAAGCGCCAACGACTCCTGCAGGGATTCGCGCGTCCGTGCCGAGAAGACGAACAACTGGCGGCCGCCCTGCTCCGCGCGCGCCACGCCGTGGTCGGTACGGTATTCCTCGAACAGCAGGTGCACGTTCACGCCGCTGTCGGAGAAGGAGTTCACGCCCGCGCGGATCGGTTCGTCGCCGCGGCGCAGCGTGTCGAACGGCAACGGGTGGTCGGCGATATACAGCGGATGCGCCCTGGATTCGATATCGATGAAGCTGTTGAGCTTCTTTTTGGTGATCGTGGCGGGGAACTGCTTGTGGTACAGCGACAGCGCGACCTTGATCGCGCTGGCCACGCCGCTGGCCGGCTCGACATGGCCGATGTTGCCCTTGATGCTGCCGAGCGCACAATGCTTCTCGCCCGCGGTCGGCGCACCGAATGCGTTCTTGATGCCTTCGAACTCGAAGGAATCGCCCCACTTGGTGGCGTAGCCGTCGACTTCGATGTAGCGGACCGAGTTCGGCGCGATGCCGTGCTTCTCGTAGCATCCGGCGATCAGCTGGGTGATGCCTTCGTGCTTGATCTCGGAGATGAAGCTGGCGCGGCCGCGGTTGTTCTGATGGGTCGCGACGACCTTTGCGACGATGCGGCGGTTGTCGCGCTCGGCATCGTCCAGCCGCGTGAGCACCAGCAGGCCGACGCCTTCGCCGCGGGTGAAGCCGTTGGCGGCGTCGTCGAACACGCCGCAGCTGCCGTCGGGCGACAGCAGGCCATAGCGCGCGATCGCCGCGTAGTCGTCCTGGAAGAGATTGAGCGACACGCCGCCGCAGATGGCCACGTCGCACTCGCCCTGCGCCAACGATTGACAGGCGCGGTGGATCGCAAGCCCGGACGAGGCGCAACTGGCGTTGACCACTTCGCTCGGGCCCTTGAAGTCGTACAGGAACGAGATGCGGTTGGCGAGGTAGTAGATCGGGCTGGACGAGCTGAGCGCCGGAGCGCTCGGGATGCGGTGCAGATTGCGACGCAGGTGATGCTCGTATTCTGCGTATTCATAACCGATGAAAAGTCCCGTGCGCGTACCGCGCAGCATGTCCGCGCGCAGGCCGGCATTCTGCAGCGCGTGGTAAAGCGCCTGCGTCACCAGGCGTTCCTGCGGGTCGCACAAGCGGGCTTCGTCTTCGCTGAGGCCGAAGAAGGCGGGGTCGAAGCGATCGACCTCCTCGATCAGCGCGCCCCAGCGCGGCGCGGCGTCGACGTCGGCAGCGCCCCAACGGGTCCCCCTCAGCGGTGCGATCAACGAGCGCTGTTCCATCAGGTTGTGCCAGAGCGCTTCCGGTGTGTCGGCATCCGCGAAGGTGCAGGCCATGCCGACGACCGCGATCCCGAGGTTGCCGGTCGGCAGCGCGACCGCCTGCACTTCCTGCACTTCGGCGAGCTCTGCAAGCTCGGCGCTGCGCTCGTCGGCGGACAGACCGTAGTAATGCGAAAGTGCGTCGGCGTGGTGCTCCAGCAGATGCTCGATCAGGGCCTGCCTGGATGTGAAGCGCTCGCCGTGCAGGTCCAGACCGTATTCGTCGCGGACGAAGGCCAGCATGCGCCCGAGGCCGCCCGCCCCGTCGGTGCGCGGTTGCCGCTGCACCTCCGCACGGCGGCGCGGGGCAGCGCCCCCTCCGGCGGGTCCCGCCGATGCCTTGGCCGCGGCCGCGGGGGCCTGCTGTGCGACGGCGGCCGGCGGCGCTTTCGGCGCCGGCGCGGCCGGGGCCTCGTTCATCGAACCGCCGATCATGCCGGCCAGTTCTCTGATCGAGTTGACCGACGTCAGCTGCGCCGGCGTGATCGACACCTTGAGCTGTTTGCTGAGGTTCGTCATCAGCTCGATCGCGATGATCGAGTCCATGCCGAAAGAATCGAAGTCGGCGTCGACATCCAGCCGATCGACCGGGATTTTCAGGGTGGACGCGACCGTTCTCGCGATCGTGTCCAACAATATCGGTTCCGCCACAGCGCTCATCTCAAGTTCCCTGATTCTTCTGCCAACGCGAGGTCGGCGGCGAGCAGCGCCTTCAGGCGCTCCATTTCGTTACGGGGCGACGCGTTGCCGGACTGCGAAGGCGCGAATGCCGTGGTTTCGGGCAGCGGTGCGGCGTCCTGCACCGGTTCCTCATCGGGTTCGCGGAAGAACCCGCTGCGCTTCAGCATCGACATGCTCACCTTCACGCCGGCGATCACCGCCTCGATGTCGGCGTCGGTGTGGGCCGTGGTCAGGAAGCAGTTGCCCTGGATGTTGGTCTCCACGCCTTCCATGCGCAGCAGGATGAAGAACAGCGCTTCGGTCACGCCCCAGTAGCTGTCGACGAAGCGGAAGCGGAACAACGAACCGAAGGTGTCGATGATCACCGGCAGGCGCTCTTCGCGGAAGAACGCATTCAGCGTGTCGGCCAGCCGCGTGGTTTTTTCGTTGAGGGTGCGCTGGAAGCAGGTGCAGTTGTCGCAAGACTGCGCGCCATCGCCGCAGCTCTTTTTGATTTCTCCCAGTACGGCCAGAGCGGCGGCGATCTTCAGCGGGTTCTGCGAATGGGTACCGGCCATGCCCGTGCGCTTGGAGCTCGGCATGCTGTCGTCGTCGAATCGCCAGGTGCCGCCATCGATCAGGTCCATGTATTTCGCCGCACCGGCGATGACGCCCGTGGGCAGCCCGCCGCCGGGAACCTTGCCGTAGGTGGCCATGTCGGCCTGGATGCCGAAGCGGCCCTGCGCGCCCTTCGGGCAGACGCGGAAACCGGTGATCATCTCGTCGAAGATCAGCGGGATGTTCTTCTCGATCGTCAGCTGGCGAAGGGCCTTGAGGAATTCCACCGGCTTCTTGTAAGGATGGCGCGATTGCACCGGCTCGACCAGTACGGTGGCGATCTCGCCGGCGCGCTGCTCGATCGCGTCGAGCGACGCCATGTCGCCGTAGTCCAGCACGATGATCTGGTCGGCGAATTCCTGCAGGATGCCGGGCGCCATCGGAAAGCTGTTGCCGGCAAGATCCCTGGTGGCCGCCACCGCATCCGAGAGGCCGTGATAGGCGCCGTCGAAAAGAACGATTTTCTTGCGGCCGGTCGCCGCGCGCGCGATGCGTACCGCGAACATCACCGCCTCGGTGCCCGATTGCGTGAACAGCGCGCGTTCGTGGCCGGTGATCTCGCAGAACAACTTGCAGGCCTGAAAGATCATGTCGGAATAGCCGACCAGCGGGATGCCCTGGTCCAGGCTGTGCTTGACCGCGTCGATCAGGAAGGGTGCGCGGTGCCCGAACAGGTTCACGCCCATATCGCCGGAGATGTCGATGTACCTGTTGCCGTCGGCGTCGTGGACGTAAGCGCCTTCGGCCTTGGTGTAGGTGATCTGGAAGTGGAGCTTTTTCAGATCCTTGATCAGGTGGAAGGCGCGACGCTGGTCGACGAAGTGGGCCTGGTGTTCGAGAACGTTGGCCTTGGACTTCGGCACGAAGCGGTCGTACTTCTCGACGAGCGCGGCGATCCAGGCGCGGTGCTCGTCGGTGAGGTCGCGCTGGTCGAGCGTCTTCAGGGCCCGCGCCGCGCCCTTGCCGTCGTGCGCCGGCGCGACGCCGTCCGCACGGCGAACGATCGCCAGCACCTGCAACTGCGACTCCTTGTCCAGCGACTGGAACAGGCGCATGGCGTCCTGCTTGTCGATCTGCTTCGACAGGATTTTCTTCGATACGTCTTCAACGGGCATCTGCATGGCGTGATCCATCTCGCGGTCGCTAGAATTGATATTGATATCGGATGACAAACTGCTTCTGGTCGCGATACGGCCAGGTTCCACTACGTTCGTCGCGTTCGTCAGGATAGAACAATTCGAAATAGACCGTGGAGTTGTCGTCGATGAGGTAGGAACTGAGGAACTTGTGCTGGAAGCTGGTGTACGGCCTGGTATAAATGCTGAGCCAACTCAGGGTCAGGTCGTCGTTGAAGAAGCGGTTGCTCACCGAGCCGACCAACGAATATTCGTTTCGTTCGCGGCCGACGATGCTGTCTTGCCAATCCAGCAACCGGCTCCATGTAACTTCGGCGCTGTAGCTGAGCGCCCGGCCACCAGGCGAGTAATCGAAGCCGAAGCTCGAGTCGAACTGGTCGCTCTCGACGATCGACAGATCGCTGCTGCCGGCCGGAAGCGCGAAGAACGCGCGCGGCAGTTTCAGCGCCACTTCCGCGCGCAGCAGCAGGTTGTCGATCGCGACATTCGCGGTCAGCCCGTACATCTGCAAGCGTTGCTGGCGCACCAGATAATCGTTGTCGATCAGTCGCGCCGCGATCAGACTGATGTCGCTCTTGCCGAACGACCGCTTCCACCGCGCACCGAATTCGTAGGTGCCTGCGTTGTTCCAGTCGTCGTCCGGCGCGTTCCTGTCGAAGGCGCCGGGGATGTCGTACTCGGACCCGCGGTCGGGATATTTGTTGTAACCGGGACGCGGCACGAAGAACGCTGTCCACTGGCCGGAGTCGCCGAAGTGGTCCATGGCGAGCATCGGCTGACCGACGCGAGACTCCTCCAGCGAGATGAAGAAGAACTCGGCGCTGTTGCGGGGACTCACTTCGTCGGTGATCGCGCCACCCTCCGAAACGCCCCACGGCAGGATCTGGTAGCCGAGCCTGAAGCTGGTGTTGCCGAAACTGCTCTGCAGGTAGGCTTCGCGCGTGACCAGTTCGCGAAAAGGATTCTCGTCCTTGGCCTTGGCGCGGTGGTCGTTGCCCCAGTGCAGATTGAGCTTCGTGTCCAGGCGCAGAAACAGATTGCTGGTCAGAGGCTTCGAATATTCCAGCCGGACGGACGACCGGTTGTTCACCACGCGCTTCGGCGAGGCGAACTTGTACGAGGTTTCATGCTTGAGGCTGATGCGCAGCGGTTCCAGCCAGGCCGCGAGCGTGCTGTCGTCGAGCATGCTGTCGTCGTCCGCCGTGGGTGCGGCCGGATCCTCGCCGTCCCCAGTGGCCGATACCGGTCCGTCGGGCTCCTGACCAACAAGAGCGGAATCTACAAGGTCGGGATCAACAAGATCGGGACCAACAAGATCGGGACCACCAAGATCCGGACCATCCAGCGAAGGCTCGCCATCGGCAGGCGGTGCCGGCGCGCCCTGGACATTGTCCTGATCGTCGTCCATGTCCGGATCGATGTCGATTTCGAGTTCGAGTTCGTCGAAATCGATGGTCGTGTCGGCGCCCTGCTCCGGCGGCGATCCAGCCGGAGTTTCGTCCCCGCTCGCGGCCGATGCAGTCGGCGTCGTCTCCGTGGGTGAGTCGATGAGGACGCCTTCGAGCAAATCGCTGTCCGGATCCGGTGCAGGCCCGGTCTTCGGCGTCTGCGCGCACGCGCCGAAGGCCACCCCGAGGGCCAGCAGGGAAATGCTCACCGACTGAATCGCCACCGACTTCATCGATCGCGGCTGCAGCGGGTGTGGGAGATCGCCCGGTTCGCGCGCGCGCGACAATGCGTTCATGTGCTTCCGTTTCACGATGCGATCACCGCTTCGCCGCCGTACCCGCCCGATGCGTCGTGATCCCGGTAATAGCGGACCTCCTCCGACACCCACAGGTCGTCGAGCGCGCGTTGGGAAATCACCTTGATCAACGCCACCTGATCCATGTCCGAGGCGACGAAGGCTTCCAGCTCCCGCATGGCTTCGTCCGGCTCGATCGAGCCGATCCCCATGCTTTCCATGCGCTTGCGATAGAACGCGTCGGTGACGACGCCGACGCTGCCCCAATAGGCCCAGTTGACGATCTTGACCGGGTAAGGATGACGTGCGCGCATGGCCTGCGCGAAGCTGTCCTTGAAGGTGCAGCCGGCGCAGTAGTTCGACTGGCCGGCGTCGCGGTGGAACGACGCCACCGACGAGAAGAACAGCATGAAATCGAGATCCAGGCCAGCGAAGGCACGCTCGATGCCGACGCTGACGTCGACCTTGGCCGCGAGGCTCTCGCGAAAGACGGCCTCGTCCATCGTGCGCAGCGTCTGATCCTTCAGGACCAGCGCGGAATGGACCACGCCGTCGATCCGCGGGAAGCGCTCGCGGATGGCCGCGACTGCCGCCGTCAGCGCCGCCGCATCGGTGGCGTCCGCAGAGACATAGTGCGGACGACGGCCCAGGCCCCCGATCGCGTCCAGCTTCGCTTCGATCGCGGCATCCTGCGGCCGGCGACCGATCCAGATCACCTCGGCATCGAAGTGCGCGACCATGTGCCGCGTCCAGACTTC
>JBKJTC010000301.1:0-7111 GCA_046590925.1 Lysobacteraceae bacterium
CCGCCCGCGAACGCATTCCTGATCGCGCGTTCGAACGCGGCGAAATCCAGATCCGGGCCCACGGCGGAAATCGAACGGCCGACATCGGCGCCGATCATGTAGCTGACTTTCTCGCGATCCGTCGTCAACGCGGCCTTGTCCTGTGCCTGCACCCAGCCGGCCAGCAACAGCGCCGCCGCCATCATCCATGCGGCCAGGCCGCGAACACCAACACTCATCGAAGTCTCCAGGAAAAGAACGCGGCCGATGCACGAATCGTCCAGACAGGCCCGCGCATCGCCAGTTGCCTATTGTCGCGGCAGGCGCCCGAGGGGGCAATGACCGCGGCCGCGACGGGCATCATGCCCGGCACCGCCTGACCGGCACCGCATTACTTGGGCGCCGGCTTGCGCAGCGCGGCCTCGATCGCAGCGACCACTTCCGGTGCATCCGGCTTGGTCCGGCTGCCGAAGCTGGCGATGACCTTGCCGTCGCGACCGATCAGATACTTGTGGAAATTCCATTTCGGCGCCTCGCCGGTGGTGTCCGCCAGCGCCTTGTAGAACGGCGTGGCCTGCTTGCCGGACACGTGGACCTTCTGGAACATCGGGAATTTCACGCCGTAGGTCAGCGTGCAGAACTCCTGGATCTGCTTCTCATCGGCATATTCCTGGCCCATGAAATCGCCGGACGGGAAGCCCAGCACCGCGAATCCGCGCGGCTTGTAGCGCGCGTGCATCGCTTCCAGGGCCTCGAATTGCGGGGTGAAACCACATTTGCTTGCAGTGTTGACCACCAGCAGCACCTGGCCGCCATAGGTCTTGCCCAGATGGACCGGGGCCTTGCCCGCCAAGGGACGATAGCTGCGGTCCAGAAGCCCGCCTCCGGCCGCCAGAACGAGGGCCGACAGGCCGCACAAGGCCGCCACGGCAAGGGTTTTGGCCAGAAATTTCGGCATGACAGGACTCCAGAGGGGGAATGGCGGAAGTATGACTTCAGTTGGGTCGAAATGGTTTCCAGGGCACTTGACCTGACGTGTTTCGGTGTTATAGTTGCATACAACACCAGTCAACAAGAACAGGAGTTGACCCATGCACCGCAAGCTGATCAATACGTTCCGCGCCCTCGGCCTCGTGCTGAGCCTCGCCACCGTCGGCCTCATCGTGGCGGTTCCCGTTACAGGTACGAACGATCCCGCCGCAGCAAGCGATGGGGTCGCCGCCCCGGCGACTGTCGCACCGCAGGCGGGGACGGGCTCGGCCAAAGCGTACAGCCGCCATCGCAGAGCCCAGGCCCGTGAAGCCATGGCGCTCCCCTTCTTCTCTTTCGCGCAGGGTCTGCGCAGCGGCAAACGGAGCTGACCATGACCGCTATCCAATGGAGCGACGGCGCTCCGATCTACCGCCAACTGAAAGACCGTGTCATCGCCATGATGTTGGACGGCTTGCTCAAGCCGGGTGACGCATTGCCCTCGGTCCGCCAGGTGGCCGCCGAATATCAATTGAACCCCATCACTGTCTCGCGCGCCTATCAGGAACTGGCGGACGAGTCGCTCGTAGAAAAACGCAGAGGTCTGGGCATGTACGTCACCGAAGAAGCCGCCAAAAAACTGTTGTCCAGCGAACGCGAACGCTTTCTGCGCGAAGAATGGCCGCTGGTGCTGGAACGCATCCAGCGCCTCGGCCTGCGGATGGACGAACTCATGAAGCAGACCGCTACCGGAGGTGCCGCATGAACGCCCTCGCCTCCAACCAGGCGGTCGTTTCCGCCCGCGGCCTGCGCAAGACCTACAAGAACAAGCTCGCGCTGGACAATACCCAGTTCGAGATCGGCGCCGGCAAGATCATCGGCCTGCTCGGCCCCAACGGCGCCGGCAAGACCACCGCACTGAAGGCGGTGCTCGGCCTGATCCCGTTCGAAGGCGAACTGAAGGTGCTGGGCCGCGACCCGCGCACCCAGCGCGACGATCTGATGAACGATGTGTGCTTCATCGCCGACGTGGCGGTGCTGCCGCGCTGGATCCGGGTCAGCGAGGCGATCCAATTCGTCGCCGGCGTGCATCCACGTTTCGACCGCGCCAAATGCGAGCGTTTCCTCGCCAATACCCAGCTCAAGCCGGGCATGAAGGTCCGCGAGATGTCGAAGGGCATGATCGTGCAGTTGCACTTGGCGCTGGTGATGGCCATCGACGCGAAACTGCTGGTGCTGGACGAGCCGACCCTCGGCCTCGACATCATGTACCGCAAAGAGTTCTACCAGCGTCTGCTCGAGGATTATTTCGACGAACAGAAGACCATCATCATCACCACCCACCAGGTCGAGGAGATCGAACACATCCTCACCGACGTGATGTTCATCCGCGACGGCAGGATCGTGCTCGACGCGACGATGGAAAGCCTGGGCGAGCGTTACGTGGAAGTGCTGCTGAGCGCCGACCGCATCGACGAAGCCCGCGCCATGAAACCGATCGACGAACGCTCGCTGCCGTTCGGCAAGACCGTGATGATGTTCGATGGCGTTCCGCTGGATCGGCTCGCCGCATTGGGGGAAACCCGCATCCCGGGCCTCGCCGATCTGTTCGTCGCCACCATGAAGGGGACCTACGCATGAACGCATCCATCCAAGAACCCGCTGCGCTCCACAGTCGTGCGGCATCGAAAAGCTTCGGCTTCGCCAGCAAATTCAAGCTGCTGCTGAGGCGCGAATTCTGGGAAAACAAGGGCGGCTTCCTCTGGGCGCCGATGGTCGCGGGCTTCGTCTCGCTGGTGCTGCTGATCGGGGTGATCGCGACGTTCGAGATCAAGGTCGCGCCCACGATCGGCGACCAGGAGATCGTTACCGACGACGGCACCCGCATCCAGATGAACGGGCTCGACCTCAAGGCCCTGACCAAACACATGTCGCCCTCCGACATGCAGGAGTTGGGCGGCGCGGTGGACTTGAGCCTGTACCTCGCCTCGATCTGGCCGTTCATCGTGCTCGGCTTCGTGGTGTTCTTCTACTGCCTCGGCAGTCTTTACGACGAGCGCAAGGACCGCAGCGTGCTGTTCTGGAAATCGCTGCCGCTGTCCGACGGTGCGACCGTACTGTCGAAAGTCGTCAGCGCCACCGTGGTGCTGCCCACCATCGCGGCGATCGCCGCCATCGCGACCATGCTCGGCTACCTCGCCATCATCAGTCTGTTCATGCTGTATCACGGCGGCAATCCGGCACAGTTGCTGTTCGGTGCGGGAAACCCGCTGACCGTGGCCGCGAATCTGCTGGCGATGGTGCCGCTGTTCGCGGTGTGGTCGCTGCCGACCGTCGGTTGGCTGATGCTCTGCTCCGCCTGGGCGCGCCGCGTGCCGTTCCTGTGGGCAATGTTGATCCCGGTGGTCGCCACCCTGCTGCTGGGCTGGATCACGCTGATGGATGCCATCCACGAGGACAGCTTCGTGTGGTTCCTGCACAACGTCAGCTCCCGCTTGCTGTTCAGCGCTGTTCCGCTCAGCTGGCTCGACGTCGTCGACACCTCTGCGTTCGAGAACATCAACGGCCCGGACGACCTGACCAATGGGATCGGCATCGGCACCATGTACACCGCGTTCCTCTCCGCGAAGATGTGGATCGGTGCGCTGGCCGGCGCCGCGATGATTTTCGCCGCGATCCGCCTGCGCCGCTGGCGCGACGAAGGCTGAGGTCGAGCAGGCTGAAGTCGAGGGCGGACCGGCAGTCGCCGGTTCGTCCTCCAGCCGCCGATGCACGGTCGTCGACAGCATCCCGACAGAATTCGATACGGCAACACCCACCCCGCACACCCCATCCCGAGTCATGAAGCCTACATGCGCAACTAAGACGCCATTTTTCCGGCAATCCTCCTGACCGTCGACGTCCCGCGCAACGATTGACCGCAATACGCACCACCCTCCGCACAATACCCAAGAAGGTCGCCATGAAAACGTCCCGTCCAGCGCTTCGCCATTCGCTGCTGTTCGCTGCCCTGCTCTCCGCATCGATGCTGTCGGCCTGCTCCGACAAGCCGTCGTCCGGCACGGATCCGGGCGAACCCACCACCATGATCGGAAAAGCGGTGAAGGGCGCCACCGATCACGCGCGCAAGGAGCTTGTCACCGCGAATATCCAGGTGTCCCAGGATCAGCAGTCGAAAGCGGAAATCACGCCGGAAGGCGATCTGCTGGTCGATGGCAAGCGGATCACGCCGACCGCCGAGCAACGCAAGCTGCTGCTGGAATACCGCGGCCACATCATCGGCATCGCCGGGGCCGGCATCGATATCGGCCTGCAGGGCGCCGACCTCGCCGGGAAGGCCGTCGGCGAAGCGCTGAAGGGCGTGCTGACCGGCAATACCGATCAGATCGAACAGAAGATCGAAGCCGAGGCCGAAGGCATCGAGAAAGCGGCGGTGCAACTGTGCAAGCTGCTGCCGGCGATGAAAGTCGCCCACGACAAGCTCGCCGCAGCGATGCCCGAATTCAAGCCATACGCGACGATGGACCAGAGCGATGTGGACGACTGCGGGAAGGACGGCAAGTTCAATGTCGATATCCCCGGCGGCGTGATCAATGCCGGCGTCGATATGAACGGCGGCATCGACAGCGGAAACACCGCTGCGGAAGCGGAAGCGGCGACCGCCGAACCGGCGAAGTGACGTCGTGCGGGCGGCCGCCTCAGCCGCCGCCCGACCCGCCGACGCGCACACCACCTTCGGTCAGCGCCGCAGGGTCCAGCAACCTTTTGAGTTCGGCCGCCTCCAGACCGCTGTCCTCCAACGCGACATCGAACACCGGACGCCGCTCGCGATACGCCTTCTTGGCGATCGCGGCGGCTTTTTCGTAACCGATCACCGGATTGAGCGCGGTCACCAGGATCGGATTGCGCGCCAGCGCGTCGGCGATGCGGTCGGCGCGGAAGGTCATACCGGCGATGGCGTCGTCGGCCAGCGCGCGCATCGCATTGCCGAGCAGGCCGATGCTGTCCAGCAGGTCCGCGGCGATCAGCGGCAGCATCACGTTGAGCTGGAAATTGCCGCTCTGCCCGGCGATGGTGATCGCGGTGTGATGGCCCATCACCTGCGCGCAGACCATCGCCACCGCTTCGGGAATCACCGGATTGACCTTGCCGGGCATGATCGACGAACCCGGCTGCAGGGCCGGCAGTTCGATCTCACCCAAGCCGGCCAGCGGCCCCGAGTTCATCCAGCGCAGATCGTTGGCGATCTTCATCAGCGCCACCGCCAGCGCGCTGAGCTGGCCGGACAGCTCCACCGCATCGTCCTGCGCGGCGATGCCCTCGAACTTGTCGTCGGCGGACACGAAGCGCACCCCCGACATCACCGACAGCGTCTGCGCCACGCGCTTGCCGAAGCGTGGGTCGGTGTTGATGCCGGTGCCGATCGCGGTGCCGCCGATCGGTAGCCGGCGCAAGCGCTTGAGACTGTCCTCGATCCGCATCCGCGCCGATTCCAGCTGCGACGACCATGCGCCCAGCTCCTGGGCGAAGGTCATCGGCATCGCGTCCATCAGATGGGTGCGGCCGGTCTTGACCAGCTTGCGCGCTTCGCGGGCGCGGCGGTCGATGGTGGTGCGCAACTGGCGCAGCGCCGGCAGCAGTTCCTCGGTCGTCGCCAGCAGCGCGGCGACCCGGATCGCGCTGGGAATCACGTCGTTGGAACTCTGGCCGAGGTTCACGTCGTCGTTGGGATGGATGCGCCCGCGCCCACCGCGCATCACCAGCGCGGCGATGACCTCGTTGGCGTTCATGTTGGTGGAGGTGCCGGAGCCGGTCTGGTAGATGTCGACCGGGAACTGGTCGTCGTGGTCGCCGCCAGCCACCGCCAATGCGGCGCGGCGGATCGCCGCGGCGCGGGTCTTGGACATCAGGCCAAGGTTGGCGTTGGCCTGGGCGGCGGCGGCCTTGATCAGCCCCAGCGCGCGCAGGAAGCCGCGCGGCATCGGCTGGCCGGAGATCCGGAAATTCTGCACCGCGCGCTGGGTCTGGGCGCCCCACAGGGCCGCGGCCGGCACCCGCAGCGCGCCCATGCTGTCGCGTTCTGTGCGGAACGGGTCGGGAATTGCGCCGGTGCCCGGAATCGCGCTGCGTTTCGCCATGATCCACTCCCGTCGTCGCGTTGCGGTGAGCATACGCCGCGGGCGTTTGAAATTCCGGGCGCTTACAATTGCGGTTTCCACTCGACTGCGCCGCGCGCCTGCGAATCCCCATGTCCGATGCCCAGCTTCTCGCTCTGTCCCCACTCGATGGCCGCTACGCCGGCAAGGTCGATGCCCTGCGCCCGATCTTCTCCGAATACGGTCTGATCAGGGCGCGGGTGAAGGTTGAGGTGGAATGGCTGCTGGCATTGGCCGCCGAGCCCGGCATCGTCGAACTCACGCCTTTCTCCGACGCTGCCATCGCCCGCCTGCGCGCGCTGGCCGATGGTCTGTCGGTGACCGACGCGGCCCGGGTGAAGGAGATCGAACGCACCACCAATCACGACGTGAAGGCGGTGGAATATCTCATCAAGGAGCGGCTGAAAGACGACGCCGAGCTGGCACCGGCGCTGGAGTTCGTGCATTTCGCCTGCACCAGCGAAGACATCAACAACCTCAGCTACGCGCTGATGCTCAACGAGGCGCGGCAGCGGGTGATGCTGCCGAAGCTGGACGACCTGATCCAGAAGCTCCGCACGATGGCGCATGCGCACGCCGGCCTGCCGATGCTCTCCCGCACCCATGGCCAGACCGCCTCGCCCAGCACCGTCGGCAAGGAAATCGCCAACGTCGTCGCCCGCCTGCAGCGCCAGGGCGAAACCCTGGCCGGCGCGCTGATCGCCGGCAAGATCAACGGCGCGGTCGGCAACTACAACGCGCACATCGCGGCGTATCCGGACGTCGACTGGACCACCTTCTCGCGGCGCTTCGTGGAATCGCTGGGCCTGGACTGGCAGCCCTACACCACCCAGATCGAACCGCACGACGGCATCGCCGAACTGTGCGACGCCCAGAAACGCATCGACACCATCTGCATCGACCTGTGCCGCGATCTCTGGGGCTACATCTCGCTGGGTTATTTCAAACAGGCGGTGAAGGCCGGCGAAGTCGGCAGCTCGACCATGCCGCACAAGGTCAACCCGATC
>JBKJTC010000005.1:0-5986 GCA_046590925.1 Lysobacteraceae bacterium
CGTCAACCACCTGCGTTCGCTCAACGGCATCGACGACACCGCGCCCGGCAGCAGCGGCTGGGCGCGCTTGGCGCGTACGCGCTCGCTATCGGTCGCCCAGCCGCTGCTGCCGGGCGCGGTGTCGTCGATGCCGTTGAGCGAACGCAGGTGGTTGACGATGACGGTGACCGGGAAGGACGCGCCGTTGTCCTGGTGGACCACCGCACGCAGCATCAGCGGCGGACGGTCGTTGAGCAGGCTGGTGGAGGCGTCCGGATTGGTGAACAGGGTGTCCTTGCCGAGTTGGACCACTTCGACCACGTCGACGCGGTTGACCGTGCCCATCGCGCGCGCGCTGACCAGGAAGCCGACGTTGATACCGCCAACGTCATTGCCCTGTACCAGATACGGCACATAGGCCGGGGCGCTGGCGCAGGTGGCGTTGATGCGGTCGGCCAGCAGGCCCAGCACGCGCAGGTTTTCGACTTCGACCACGCCGAGGATGTCCGGCGTCTTGAGGAAGTCGCAGATCGCCAGCGAGGTCTTGGTGAGGCGCTTGTCCAGCGCGGCGGCCTGGATGGTCGGGCCGCCGTTGCTGTCGTTCACTTCATCGAAGAAGCGCAGCAGGTTGAAGGCGCCGATGGTGACATCTTCGTAACGCGCGGTGTCCACGGCCGTCGGCGTCTTGCCGGCGCCCACGGTGGGCGGCGTGGTGGCGTCGGGCAGGAGCGCCCAGGTGCCCGAGAAGTAATCGAGCACGCCGACCATGTTGGTGATTTCGGCATCCGCGTCGAGCGCGATCGCGGTCGCGCCGACCTGACCGCGGCTGCGTACCATCAGGCGTTCCTGATTGGTGTCGAAGCGCGGCGGGGTCTTGCCGCCCGGGATCGGGAACGCGTCGAGGATGCCGATGCCGGCTTCGCGGAACGGACGGGCGACATCCGACAGCACCACGTGGAAGACGCCGGTGGTGGTGGACGTGGCGGCGGCTTCGCTGATGTTGCCATCGGAAGCGGCGACCACGCGGCTGCGGGCGGCGCTGACGCGCATGCCTTCGAACTTCTCGGCGGTGCCCGGCAACGCGGTGGCGCCGAAATCGGCGCTGGTCAGCTCGATCGGAGCCGGCAGGGCGACGCCGGTGGCGACGACCTGGATCGACGTGACCGAGACCAGTTCGGTGATCGACAGCTGGTTGAGGTTGGTCGCGGGCGTGAACTCGGTGACCGTGCCGGTGACGCGGACGCGATTGCCCACCGCGGCGGTGGCCGGCGGTGCGGTCGAGGTGAAGACGAAGATGCCCTCGGAGGTCGCCGGATTGCCGTCGACCTGCGCGTCTGCGGTCTGCAGGAAGAAGCCGTTGTTGAACTTCTGCGCGGTGACGATGCCTTCGGTGGTGACGATGCTGCCGTTCAGCGGCGACACCAGGCCCGAACCCTGGATCTGCGCGATCGGGGTGAGGGTGACTTCGTCGTTCTGGATGGTGCCCAGGCCCTGGCCGTCGGAGACGACCGCGCCGGCGACGCCGGTGATGTTGACGAAGAAGGTTTCGTTGGGCTCCGCATCCGTATCGCCGTTGATGGTAATGGCGACGGTGGCGGAGGTGGCACCTTCCGGGATGGTGGCAGTGCCGCTGGCGGCCACGTAGTCGCTGCCCGCCGTGGCGGTGCCGTCGGCGGTGGCGTACTGGATGGTCACGCCACCCACGCCGGCCGGCGCGCTCAGGCCAAAGCCGAAGTTCATGACGCTGGTGCCGCTGTCGCCTTCGAATGCGCTGACGTCGCTGACCGCGACCAGCGGCAGGCCGACGCCGCCGACGGTGAGCGAGAAGTCGTCGATCGCCAGGCCGTCATCGGCGCTGGTGCCGTCGGCATCGTTCCAGCGCAGGCAGAAGGTCGCGCCGTTGGCGATGTTCAGGCCGTTGATGGTGGCCGCCAGCGTGGTGCGGTTGCCGACGGCATTGCCGTCCTTGGCGCCGACGGTGGCGGTGTTCGGGGTGACGAAGTCCAGCGCATTGACGTCGACCCAGGTGCCCGTGGTCAGCGAGGTCGCGTCGAGGCTGTACTGGAAGTCGAGCTGGTCGGCGCGGGCTGCGGTGCCCAGGCGCCATTCTTCGCCGGTGTAGCCGACGTCGAAGTTGAGCAGACTGGCGCCGGTCGCATTGCTGAAGCACGCACCGTAGGAGGCGATCAGCGTACCGCTGCGCAGGCTGCCCAGGGCGCGCTCGGTGCTGCCGGCGGCGCCGTAACTGTAAGTATCGCCAGTGTTGCTGGCGCCGGTATCCACGGCATATTGTTCATTGTCGCGGGCGCCGCCGCCGGTTTCGTTCAGCAGCCAGCCCGTGGGCAGGGTGCTGTTGGTGGTGCTGCCGGCCGTATTCGACAGCGTGTCGAAGTTCTGGCTGTAGGTGCCCCCAGACACCGGAATGGTCTGGGCCAGCGCGGGTGCGCCGATGCTGCAGAGCAGCACGATCGGCAAGACCTTGCGGAAAGATTTGGACACGAGATCGACCGCGGATACGCGGCCCATGAATCGAAGCATGGTGTTCCCCCAATCGAATGAGCTGCCGCAAGTTGTGCGGACTCTCGATTCTGACGGAAATCGTGCCGCCGTGGGTTTCAATCCGATGACCGGCCGCCCGGCGAAGCCGTGGTGCGGGCCGGCCGGAGGCTTTCCATACGGTCATGCGTTACTCTGTATGGATGAGTATCGATCACAACGAGCGTCCGCTCGAAGCGGGCATCCATACCGATCTGTCCGGTCGCATGACCTACAGCGGTTACCTGCATCTGGACCGCCTGTTGAGCGCCCAGCAGCCCTTGTCGGATCCGCCGCATCACGACGAAATGTTGTTCGTGATCCAGCACCAGGTGGCCGAGCTGTGGATGAAGCTGCTGTGCCACGAACTGACCGCGGCCGTGGATCACCTGCGCAACGACCGCGTATGGCAGTTCGGCAAGGTCGCGGCGCGCTGCAAGCGCGTGCAGGAACAGCTCACCTCGATGTGGTCGGTGCTGGAAACGCTGACGCCGTCGGAATACATGGAATTCCGCGATGTGCTGGGGCCGTCCTCGGGCTTCCAGTCGCTGCAGTACCGGACCATCGAATTCCTGATGGGCAACAAGAACGCGGCGATGCTGCGGGTGTTCGACCACGACCCGGCCGCGCAGGTCGGGCTGCGCGCGGTGCTGGAAGCGCCGAGCATCTACGACGAATTCCTGCGCTATCTCGCGCGCTGGGGACACGCGGTGCCGGCGCAGCATCTCGAACGCGACTGGACGCGCGCCCACGTTCACGATCCCGGGCTGGTTCCGGTGCTCGAACGCATCTACGAGAACACCGGCAGCTACTGGCGCGAATACGCCCTGTGCGAGGATCTGGTCGATCTCGAAAACCAGTTCCAGATCTGGCGCTTCCGCCATCTGCGCACGGTGATGCGGGTGATCGGCTTCAAGCGCGGCACCGGCGGCTCCAGCGGCGCGGGTTTCCTCAAGCAGGCGCTGGATCTGACGTTTTTTCCGGAACTGTTCGACGTGCGTTCGGTGGTCGGCCCGGCGCGCTGAGCGTCCGATGCCGTAGCCGCGATGCGACGGTCGCAACGGCCGGATGCGGCACGTGAAAAAAGCCATCGTTCGCATTAGCATCCGGTGTTTCGCCCGACCGATGCCATGCCCATGAGCCAGACCGCCGCACCCAGACGCAGTTTCCTGATCCGTTTTCTCGATGCGGTCGAACGCATCGGCAACAGACTTCCCGATCCGGCGCTGCTGTTCCTGGGATTGATGCTGGTGGTCTGGATCGTATCGGCGCTGCTGTCCAACGTGCAGTTTGCAGAACTTGATCCGCGCAGCGGCCAGCCGATCCAGGTCAAGAACCTGCTCGCGGGCGCCAGCCTGACCGGCTTCATGGCGGAGATGGTCAAGACCTTCGTGAACTTTCCGCCGCTGGGCGTGGTGCTGGTGGCGATGCTGGGCCTGGGCGTGGCCGAACACACGGGTTTCATCAACGCCGCCCTGCGCGCCATGCTCAGCGTGACCCCGAAAGCGTTGCTGACGCCGGTGCTGATCGCAGTGGGCGTGCTCAGCCACGTCGCGGTCGATGCCGGCTATGTGCTGGTGATCCCGCTGGGCGCGGTAATTTTCTACGCTGCCGGCCGTCATCCGCTGGCCGGTATCGCCGCTGCATTTGCCGGCGTATCGGGCGGGTTTTCGGCCACGTTCTTCGTGCCGTCGAGTCTGGATCCGCTGCTGGCGGGCCTTACCCAGGCGGCGGCGCGGGTGATCGATCCCGCGATCGTGGTCAATCCGCTCAACAATTATTTCTTCACCACCACCTCGACCTTCATGGTCATCGCGGTCGGCTGGTTCCTGACCGACAAGGTCATCGAACCGCGCCTGCGCGATACGCCGGTCGACGGCGACCCGGCGCAGTTGCCGCAGGCGATGGAGGCGATGACGCCCGCCGAACGACGCGGGTTGCGGTTCGCGGTATTGGCGATGCTGATCGCGGCCGCCGTGTTCGTCCTGACGCTGGTGCCGGCGGATTCGCCGTGGCGCGCGCCGGCCGATGCGCCCGGCGGTGTCGCCGGTCAACTCGCGGTCGCGCAGGCGCCGGTGATGCAGTCGATAGTGGCGCTGATCTTCATCTTCTTCCTGATTCCCGGCGTGGTGTACGGCATCGCTTCGGGTTCGGTCAAAACCCATCGCGACATCATCGCCGGCATGAGCAAGTCGATGAGCGGCATGGGCTATTACATCGTCATGGCCTTCTTCTGCGCCCAGTTCATCTACGCCTTCGGTCAGAGCAATCTGGGCGCGTTGATCGCGGTCAAGGGCGCGGAGGCGCTCAAGAGCATGCAATTGCCGATGGGGCTGACGCTGTTCGGCATCATCCTGCTCACCGCCTCGGTGAACCTGATGGTGGGCTCGGCGTCCGCGAAATGGGGCCTGATCGGTCCGGTGATGGTGCCGATGCTTATGCAACTGGGCGTTTCGCCCGATCTCACCCAGGCCGCATACCGGGTCGGCGATTCCACCACCAACATCATCACCCCGCTCATGCCGTACTTTCCGCTGATCGTGGTGTTCTGCCAGCGCTACGTGAAAGGCACAGGTATCGGCACGCTGGTCGCGCTGATGCTGCCGTACACCGTGACGCTACTGGTGATCTGGACGTTGCTGTTGATGGCGTTCTGGGGGCTGGGTCTGCCGCTGGGGCTGCAGGCCAGCTACACCTATCCCGCTGGCGGTTGATCAGGAGGCGCCCACCCCGACAGTCGTTTCCGGGGTCTCTGCTGCGGCGCAGCATCGGTGTCGCGGTTTGACGCGCCAGCATCGGGTCGGTCATCCTCCGAAGCCCGGCCGCACGCGCGGGTTCGACTTTTGCACGCCATTTCGCAAGCAATTAAACAGAGGGAACCCGCATGAGCGGAGCGACGCATACACCCGGCCCGACGGCCATTCCCGAATTCAGCCAGATCATGGGCCATCCCAAGCCCCTGTGGATGCTGTTCATGACCGAGTTCTGGGAGCGCTTCGCGTTCTACGGAATCCGCTGGGCGCTGGTGCTCTACATCGTCGCGCAGTTCCACGGTGGCGCCGGCAGCGGCCAGGCGCCGGCCAACCAGACCTACGGCGCGTATCTGGCGCTCGTCTATGCCGGTGCGATCTTCGGCGGCTACGTGGCCGACAAGGTGCTGGGCTACCAGCGTTCGATCCTGCTCGGCGCGATCATCATGGCGGCCGGCCTCTTCATGATCGCGATGCCCAATCCCGAGGTCTTCAAGCTCGGCCTGGCGACGATCATCGCCGGCAACGGCCTGTTCAAGCCGAACATCTCGACGATGGTGGGCCAGCTGTACGCGCCGACCGACGGCCGTCGCGACTCGGGTTTCACCATCTTCTACATGGGCATCAACCTGGGCGCGATGGTCGCGCCGATCCTCACCGGCTGGCTGGCGAGCAAGGTCTTTGGCACGGACGAGTTCCCCGCCTACAAGGTGGTGTTCATC
>JBKJTC010000042.1:0-6809 GCA_046590925.1 Lysobacteraceae bacterium
GCATGCCGCTGGCGCAAGCGGAGCGACGACCGCGGCCGCCCGGTTTGAAGGCGATGCGGCGGACGCATCCGCTGGTGCACAATGCAGCGCATCGAATCGATCTGGACGCATCATGGAACTAGAAGCCCTTTTGATTGCGGCCTTGCGCGAGGCAGGTTACGGGCCCGACGCCATCGGCTCGGCGATGCCAAGGCTCCTGCGCATTATGGAAGCCGAGGATGTGCGCATCGAGATGGGCCGCAACCTGTCCCGCAAGGAGCGCGAATACGTGCGCCTTCAGCTCGAACTGGGGCTTGGCGTGTCGGAAGTGGTTGCGGGCTTGAAAAAGAAGTGAGCGACGGCGGTGCGTAAGCAGGCGTTGCTGGGTGGTTGAGGGCGGAATCGCCTTCGGCGGTAAGTAGCCTGGGTAAGGCCGAAGGTGTACCCGGGGCTTTTGATCTTTGAACCATCACAGATACTTGACCGCTTGCGTTCTCCCGGGTGCGTGCTATGCACTTACGCAGGCTACTCGCTGGTGAGGTTGACAACACAGAGCAAGCCACAGGCTTCAACCCATTGGAGCACGCGCAAGATGGCAGGTGAGTTGGGTGTCTCGGCCAGTACGGTGATGCGTCATTGGCAGGCGCATGGCTTGAAACCGCATTTGGTTCGCAGCTTCAAGGTGTCGCGTGATCCGAAGTTTACGGAGAAACTCGAAGACATCGTCGGTCTGTATATGTCGCCGCCAGAGCATGCGCTGGTGCTGTGCTGTGACGAAAAGAGTCAGGTGCAGGCGCTGGATCGCACTCAGCCGGGATTGCCGTTCAAGAAGGGGCGCGCCCAGACCATGATGCACGATGACAAGCGCCACGGGACGACCACATTATTTGCTGCGCTCAATGTGCTGGATGGGCAAGTCATCGGGCAGTGCCAACAGCGGCACACGCATGTGGAATGGCTGAAGTTTCTGAAGAAAATTGACCGGGAAACCCCCAAAGACAGGACGCTGCACCTGATTGCCGACAACTACGCCACTCACAAGCACCCGGTAGTGCAGGATTGGCTCGCCAAACATCCGCGATTCAATATGCACTTTACGCCGACATCGGCATCGTGGCTGAACATGGTTGAGCGTTTCTTCCGGGACCTGACCACCGAGCGCCTGCGTCGAGGCGTGTTCACCAGCGTGCCCGAGCTGGTGACGGCAATCAATGCGTATGTGCAGCACCACAATGCAGCGCCCAAGCCATTTATCTGGACCAAGAGTGCCCGGGACATCTTGCAGAAAGTGATTCGAGAAAATTCAAAATTAAGTTCCAAACAGAATGAAACACTACACTAGGAGCCTGCGCGGCAGAATCCCCGTCGTCATTTTGATGGGCGATAATTGCGGCATGGCAACCTCCTACCTACCGTACCAGCCCGGGCAATCCCATTTGCTGCCGCCGTCTGCGGAAGACTGGCTTCCCGAAGGCCACCTGGCCTACTTCATCGCAGATACCGTGGAGCAAGTAGCCCGGGTAAGGCCAAAGGCCGCACCCGGGAATCTTCGGAGAGGTTGAACTTGACTCCATCCCGGGTGCGCGCGTTGTGCTTACCCGGGCTACGAATTGCGCGGTTGCCGTTGATGAGCCTTCATTGACACTTTTGCAGATCACGGATCAATATCCAGCATTGCCCTGTGGATAGGGCCGAATCGGCGCGAGGCGCCATGAACCCCATCGAAGGTGAATCAGCGCAATGAATTCACATCCCATCGAGACATGGCATCGGCTTGTGGAGGCCGTCGATCCCTCCGGGCTGGATGAGCTCCTGGCCGAGGATGCCGTGTTCTTCTCGCCGATCGTCCATACGCCGCAACGAGGCAAGGCGCTCGCAAAGGCCTATCTCGCTGCGGCTTTGCAGGTGTTTTCCAACCCGAGCTTTCGTTACGTGCGCGAGATCATCGGCACGTCCGATGCGATGCTGGAATTCGAGACGGAGATCGACGGGGTAGTGGTCAACGGGGTCGACATCATCAAGTGGAACGAGGCGGGCAAGGTTATCGAGTTCAAGGTCATGATCCGTTCGCTCAAAGCGATTGGCGTGATCCACGAGCGCATGGGCGCTATGCTTATAGCGAAGTCGCCCGGGTAAAGCCGAAGGCCGCACCGGGGAGCTTTGGAGAGATTGATCTCAACGTCTTCCCGCGATTGTGCGTTGCGCTTACCCGGGCTAAGTTCCGCGAAGTTATTTCCGACGAATTTTCATTGAAATCTTTTGAATTCTCGGATCAGTATACAGCGTCTCCCCTCGGATGGAGTCGATAGGCGCTATATCTAAGGAGTCTTCCATAAATGCTGAAAAAAATATTCGTTGTGCTCGGCCTTGCCGCGGCACCCGCGGGCTGCGCACAGCCAAGCAATGAAGCGCCTGCAACTGCAGCCATCGATATCAGTAAGAACCATGCCGCGATCAATGAAGCGCCTGCAACTGCAGCTATTGATATCAGCAAGAACTACGGAGCTATCAATGAAGCGGCGAACGAATTCTTGCAGAGCTTCGGCCCGCCTCTAACTAAAACAACCAGCGTTCATATCCAAACAGACATTGCTGGTGCAGGTAGCGTTGCAGGCCTGATGTTGTTGCGGGCTCAAGTGCCTGATCTGGGAGCCATGAAGCCTGGAGACGTAGTGATCTCTGATGTGTATCAAGGTCAAGGCGACTTGCTGGATTTTATGGCTCGAGTTGCTTCAAATATGGGCTTGGAATCACAGGGCGATTGGGACACGCCGATTTCAAAAGAGAACGAACCTCTGATCTCTACATTGGAGCTAACCCATATGCTGCGGCTCTGACCGTCATGAAAATCGTTGCTACGGGTGAGAAAAAAGGTCTTCTTGATCTTCAAGCCGGCAAGGGGATTGCCTTTTACTACGTTGTCGCTGGTAGTAAAACTATTCCGTACGCGCTTCCAAGCGAGTAATTTTCGGCCGGTACAGCAAGTAGAGCGTAGCCCGGGTCATTGACCCGGCTGCAAGTAGCGCGGGGAAGGCCGAAGGCCGCACCCAGGATATTCGGTGAGATTGATCTCAATTTTATCCCGGGTGCGCGCATTGCGCTTACCCGGGCTACGCCATCGCGCGAGCAAACGTTTCCGCGCGCGCATTCGGCGTGCTGGAGCACGCCCTACGATGCTGCGGATTTTGGAATTGCGGATGGGGGAGGCTTGGCGAAATGCGGAATCGCAGTGGGTGCGCAAACCGTCGAGCTGTCGCTTCAGCTGACCTGTGCTATCCAATCCTGCAGATTGTAGTAATTCGTGACCCGCGCGATCCTGCCTGAACCGCCGTCGGGAAACACGATATCGAAGAACGCGCCACCGGGCAGCACGTACTTCTGGCCGTTCGCGGGCGGCAGGCCTGTAGCCTGTCCTGAGCTTGTCGAAGGATCGGCTACGACATATTCGCCATGCACGACATATTCGGCGGCGGCGCGGGCGCCGTCGGGCGACGCCATCACTACGATGTCGCGCAGTTGTTCGCGATAGCAGCGATCCATGCGCGCGAGGAAGGCGGCGAAGGCGTCGCGGCCGGTTTCGCGCGCGCCCTGGTTGAGGTCGTGGGCCACGTCGTCGGTGAGCAGCGCCAGCATCGCGGCCCAGTCGCCACGGTTGAAGGCGGCGTAGTAGGCAAGGATGAGCGTGGTGGCGCGGTCGTGGGCGCGGGTGCCGTCGATGATCATGGGGCGGTGCTCCTGGAAGCGGCTCAGCGCGGCGATACGAGCAGATCGCGGTGGAAGAAGTACACCTCGTTGAGCAGGAACCGCCAGCGCGTGTCGAAGCTGCGGTAGCGGCTGGTCGGCGTGGGCGAACCCAGGCAGGCGATGCCGACTTCGCCGCAGATCCGCAGCGCGCGCGAAATGTGCAGCGGGTCGCTGACCACGATCGCGCGGCCGAGTTTGCGTTTGCGCATCAGCGCTGCGGCTTCGCTCAGGTTCTCGCGGGTATTGCGCGAGACGGTTTCGATCATGATCGCGTGGGCGGGCACGTCGCGGCGCAGCGCGTAGCGGCGCGCGACCTGCGATTCCGCAAACCGCGCGCCGTTGCCGCCGAAGCCGCCGGTAAAGATCAGCGTCGGTGCCAGTCCGCGTTTGTAGAGATCGATGCCGTGGCGGATGCGTTCCTCGAACACCGGCGACGGCCGGGCGTCGTAGGCGGCGGCGCCGAGCACGATGATCGCGTCGGCGCGGACCTGATCGCCGGCGGCTTCGTCACGACCGCCGACAGACATGATGTACAGCGCCACGCCGCACAGCCACAGGATCAGCAGCAACAGCAGGCGACGCAGCCAGCGGAACAGCCCGCCGCGCTTGCGGCGCTTTCCGGACGCGCGCTGGATCAATGGTCCAAACGCGGGCGGCGGCAGCGTGTTGCGGCTCATGCCTGCGTCTGCCAGGGCAGGGTGTCGAGATCGACATTGCCGCCGGAAATCACGATACCGACGCGGCGCCCGGCGAAGCGTTCGCGATGGCGCAGCACCGCGGCGAACGCGATCGCGCCCGAGGGTTCGACCACCAGTTTCAGCCGCTCCCACAGCAGCCGCATCGCTTCGATCACCGCGCCGTCGTCGATAACGAGGATGCCGTCGATGTGACGCTGCAGCAGCGCCAGCGTGCGCGGCGCGAGATGTCCGCGCAGGCCGTCGCAGATCGTGTTGGCGGTCATGTCGGTGATGCAGCGGTTTTCTTGCAGGGAGGCGTACGCGTCGGCTGCGCCTGCGGGCTCCGCGCCCAGGATCTCCAGATCGGGTCGGAGCGTGCGCGCGGTCAGCGCGCAGCCCGACAGCAGGCCGCCGCCGCCGACCGGCGCCAGCAGCGCGTCGAGATCCGGTTCGCTGCGCAGCAGTTCCAGCGCCACCGTGCCCTGCCCGGCGATCACGTCGCTATCGTCGAAGGGATGCACCAGATGCCCGCCGCTCCCGGCGACCAGCGCATCCGCGGCGGCGTTGCGGGCGGCCATGGTCGGCGCGCAGCGGACGATGGCCGCGCCGTAGCCGGCGATCGCCTTCAGTTTCACCGCCGATGCGCCCTCGGGCACCACCACGGTCGCGGGCACCCCGCGCAGGCGGCTGGCCAGGGCTACCGCGGCGCCGTGGTTGCCGGAACTCTGGGTCACGATGCCGCGCGCGGCGGCAGTGTCGTCCAGCGAAAAGATCGCGTTGCAGGCGCCGCGGAACTTGAAGGCGCCGACCCGCTGCAGGTTTTCGCATTTGAAATGCAGTTCGCAGCCGGCGATCTCGTCGAGCGACCGCGAATGCAGCACCGGGGTGCGCTGGGCGTGCGGGGCGATCCGCGCCACGGCCGAAAGCACGGCGGCGAAATCGGGCAACGTCGGTACGGCGGCGGTCATCCCGTCATCGTAACAGGCACTATCTCGTCGGCCCCTGCCGTTGGTACCGGCGCGCTCGGCACGCGTTGCCGGGATCGCGCAGGCTGAGCGGCGGTTGTCCGCGTGCGGGCAGGTCGCGGCCCGCTGCAGCGGCCTGTCCAACATGAACGATCCGCGGGTTGCCCGGTCGCTGATGCGGCGTTCCATTGACGCAGCGCACGGATTTCTTAAGGACGGGTTCAATGCGACGGGTAGATGCTCGATACTCCAACGGGCCGATCCCGTCGGCAACGATCACTCAGGGGTATCGCCATGTTCCGTCTTGGTCTGCTTGCGACACTCTCCGCACTGATTCTGACCGGCTGCGTCAGTACCTACGCATATCGCGACGATCAGGGTGGCGACTATTACTATTCCGAGCCGTCGGTGCAGTATCACGACGTCTATGGCGCGCCGTACAGCTCGATAGGTTATGGCTATCCCGGCGGCTGGTACGGCAGCTTCGGCTACGGGTTCGGTTACGGCCACACCCCGTATTCGCGGTTCGGCTTTCCTTACCGCTACGACAATTACCGCTACGGCTTTCCGTATTCGTATTACCCCTACCCGCATCGCAGGCCGCACCATCCACGTCCGCCGCATGTCACGCCTCCGGGAACGCCGCCGCCCGGCGTGATCGACCCGCAGCCCGGTAACGGCGGCCCGCAGATCGGCGATCGCGACCGCGATGGTGGCCCGTGGCGTCATCTCGATCGGCGTCGCCGTCCTGTCGATGCGATCCCGATGCCCGGCAGCCCGCCTGCCAGGGTGGTGCGGGACGATCGTCCGCAGCGCCGGATCATGGTGACGCAGCCGGGCATGAGCGGCGGCGGCGACAGACAGCCCGGTGCGGTGCCGCAGGTGCGTCGCGCGCCTGTTTCGATGCCGGAGCCCGGGGCGCAATCGCGGCCGCGGATGGAATCGCCGAGGCCGCGGATGGAATCTCCCAGGCCCTCGCCGCCCGAACGGCGGATCGAACCTCGGGAACGAGAATCCCGTCGCGATACGACGCCCTGAAAGCGCTTGCCAAGCGCCCGAATTGGTCGCAAGCTAAACCAGTCTGACCGGCTGCGTCGGAATTCGACGTATCACGGTAAGAATCGCCGACCCCCGGCGGGGAATTCCGGATCCCCCCTGTTCCGCTCCCCGTCGGGCGTCGGCACCTTATAAAGGTCGATCAAGACCATCAGCGATGATCCGTGTCTTTCCGGGATCGCATCAATCCATTCGAATCGCCTGTCGGACCTGCTTGGTTCGATCATGTGCATGGTCGATATGAGAAACCGATAGGCATCGCGTCCGTCCGGAATCGACAGACAAAAAAAGGGGCCGAATGTCCCCCGACATTCGGCCCCTGGCTCCCTCAGCGCGCACGTGGCCAGCCCTGTTCCACCCCGGCCTGCGCTTTCGCGCATGCCGCGCT
>JBKJTC010000123.1:0-4339 GCA_046590925.1 Lysobacteraceae bacterium
CCGAAGAGCAGTGCGACGCGACGCTGCAAAGCTTGCTTTGCGACGACGCGTCGCACTGCTTTTCTAGCATGAATTTTGCAGGTCCGATAGTCGGGAAAGCCCGCGGTCGACTCTCAGAAAAATCTGACCCTCTCCCTTGTATCAGATCGCGGAAAACTCACCCGCTGTCGTATAACGCTTAGTCGACCCCATATACGGGGCGGTAAAGAATACTGACCCCGTCCGCTCCCGTGTGTCAATCAGGAAAAACCTACAAAAGATCAAGACTTTCCCTGATTCTTGGCCGTGACCCAAGGCTCTACCGTGCTTTCCTATGTCCCATCAGGAGAGCGGTATGCCGTACCGCCACAAAGATAAAGTGATATCCGCTTCAAGCGGTGAGCGCGAGAGCCATCCGCCCAGGTTGCTGGATCAGGTGAGGGCGCGTTGTCGTCGGCTCAATTACAGTGTGCGCACCGAGCGCGCCTATGTCGGTTGGATCCGCCGTTACGTCTTGGCGAACGGGAAGCGTCACCCGCGCGATCTGGGTGCGCATGACATCGAGAAGTTCCTCACCGACTTGGCGGTGCGCGGCAACGTGGCCGCCAGTACCCAGAATCAGGCGCTGTCCGCGCTGTTGTTCCTGTATCGCGAGGTGCTGGGGCTCGATCTGCCATGGATGGAAGGCGTGACGCGCGCTAAGCGTCCGCAGCGCTTGCCGGTGGTGCTGTCGCGGGCTGAAGTCGAGCGTCTGCTGACGATGATCGATGGTGAGGTCTGGTTGATGGCGGCGTTGCTCTACGGCACCGGCATGCGCCTGATGGAATGCATGCGCCTGAGGGTCAAGGACATCGATTTCGAACGTCGCCAGATCACCGTGCGCGATGGCAAGGGCGCGAAGGATCGGCAGGTGCCGTTGCCGGACAGCGTGCGCGATCGGCTGAAGTCGGCGGTCGAGCGCGTGCGCATCCTGCATGAACAGGATCTGGTCGGAGGGAACGGGACGGTGTGGCTGCCGCACGCGTTGTCCAGGAAGTATCCGAATGCCGAACGTGAGTTCGCCTGGCAATATGTATTTCCTGCGCGTTCGCTGTCCATCGATCCGCGCAGCGGCGCAAGACGGAGGCATCACGTCGACGAGGCGGTGCTGCAGCGTGCGATCAAGGTCGCGCGTACGCGCGCCGGAATCGACAAGCCGGTCACGCCGCATGTGTTGCGGCACAGTTTCGCGACGCATCTGCTGGAATTCGGCACCGATCTTCGCACGATTCAGGCGTTGCTCGGACACAAGGATGTCGCGACCACGCAGATCTATACCCACGTCCTGAATCGTGGTGCGGGCGGCGTACTCAGCCCGCTCGATCGCTGAGGCCGCCATGCTAGATCTTCGCTTTGCTCTGGCCTTGCTGTTGGGCGTGATGATCTGTCTTCGGCTTCCGTCGCCGCCCGGCGTAGGACTTCTGGGAATTGCTGCCGCGATCGCCGCAATCGCTGCATGCATGCGAGGCCGATGGCGGCATCTCGCGATCTTCGCGCTGGGTTTCGTTCTCGCCGGTGCGCATGTTTCGTTCGCCTTGGAACGTCAGCTGCCATTGGCGATGGAACATCGGCAGGGGGAACTGACCGGGACCGTCATCGAACTGCCGCAGCATGAAGCGCGGCGGACCCGGTTCGTGCTGAAGGTGGATGATGCTTCGTCGCAACCGGAGGCCTTGCGCGGGCGGCGGGTGCGGTTGGCGTGGTACGACGATTTCGATGCGGACGACAAGCCGGTAGATGCGCCACGTTTGCGCATCGCTGCCGGCAGCCGATGGTCGCTGTCGGCGAAGCTGCGCGCACCGCGCGGGTTGCGCAATCCCGGCGGCGTCGATGGCGAAAAGCATGCGATGGTCGAACGGATCGTGGGGACAGGTTATGTGCGCAATCCGCAGTTCGCGCGTGAATTGACCCGGCCACGCGGGATCGATGCGTGGCGCGAAGCGATGTCTGCGCGGATCGCCGATGCGGTGCCGCAGGCGTCTTCGCGCTTCGTGCGCGCGCTCGCGCTGGGCGATACGCGGGCGCTGGACGACGACGACTGGGCGCAGTTGCGTGCGACCGGGTTGACCCACCTCATCGCGATTTCCGGATTCCACGTCGGTCTGGTCGCGGGGTTTTTCGCATGGTCGATGCGCGCGCTGTGGTGGTGCTGGCCTGCGCTGGGCCGCCGTGTGCCGCGGCCGCAGGCGACTGTGCTGGCTGCGCTGTCCGGCGCGGCGCTGTATGCGGCATTGGCGGGCTTCGCGCTGCCGACGGTGCGCACGGTGCTGATGATCGCCGTCGTTGCGGTGGCGTGCCTGTCGCGTCGCGGCTGGCGACCGGTCGATGCGCTGTCGCTGGCGATGATCGCGATCCTGTCGTTCGATCCGCTTTCCGTGCTGACGGCCGGTTTCTGGCTGAGTTTCGGCGGCGTTGCGTGGCTGCTGTGGTGTCTGCCGCAGGGCGGGCAGCATCCGTTGCGCGAATTCATGGCGGCGCAGGGCGTGGCGACGGTGGGATTGTTGCCGCTGACGGTGGTGCTGTTCGGGCAGGCGTCGCTGGCCGGTCCGTTGGCGAATCTGCTGGCGATTCCCTGGTGGAGCCTGCTGGTCGTGCCGCTGTCGCTGATCGGCACCGGTCTGGAATCGCTGCACGCCGGTTGGGGTGGCCCGATATGGCGGTTGGCGGCGACGGTGTTCGATCCGAGCTGGTCGCTGTTCGGGTGGTTGGGCGATAGCCCGCTGGCGCTGTGGTGGCTGCCGGAGCCGCGCTGGTTCGCGCTGCCGTTGGCGCTGTTGGCGGCATTCTGGTGCCTGTTGCCGCGTGGGGTGCCGGGCAAACCGTTGACGCTGCTGTTGTGGCTGCCGCTGCTGTGGCCTGATCGCGAGTTGCCGCGTCATGGCGAAGCGGAGCTGGTGATGTTCGACGTCGGACAGGGGCTGTCGGTGCTGGTCCGTACCGCGAATCACGCATTGTTGTACGACATGGGTCCGGCGATCCCGGAAGGATTCGATGCCGGCGAACGCGCCGTCGTGCCCGCGCTGCGGGCGTTGGGCGTGCGGACGCTCGACGCCGCGGTGCTGAGCCACGGCGACAACGATCATGCCGGCGGTTATGCCTCGGTGGCCGATGCGTTTTCGATCGGGCAGCGGTTCGCGCCCGAGGCCAGCGGGCTGGACGCGAAGATTCCCGATCTGAAGACCTGCCGGGCCGGACGCGCCTGGACCTGGGATGGCGTGCGCTTCCGGTTCCTGCACCCGCCCGCGCATTTTCCGTACCTGCGCAACGAATCGAGCTGCGTGCTGCGGATCGAAACCCTGCACGGCGCCGCCCTGCTGACCGGCGACATCGGCCACGTCATCGAACGCGATCTGCTGCGCCGCGATCCGGCCTCGGTGCAGGCGGAGGTCGTGCTGGTGGCGCACCACGGCAGTCAGGGGTCGTCCGATCCCGGCTTCGTCGCTGCCACCGGGGCGCGCTGGGCGCCGATCTCGGCCGGCTACGGCAACCGGTTCAAGCATCCCAAGCCGCAGGTGCTGGATCTGTGGCGCCATCAAGGGGCGAGCACGCCGGTGACGGCGGAGGCCGGCGCTCTGCGGCTGCGGATCGGGCACGAAGGCGTGATCGTGCAGACCGAGCGCAGCCGCCATCGCCGGCTGTGGGACGCGGTCGGCAGGCAGGCGCGTGCGGCTCAGTTATCCTATCCCTCTGAATGATTTGAACTTGCGATCTGAACTTACGCGGCCCCAGGCCGGAGGATACGACGTGCTGGAACTGGTCAAAGCGGGCGGATGGCCGATGATTCCCCTGCTGCTGCTCACGGTAGTGGCGCTGGGTATCATCCTGGAGCGGTTCTGGAGTCTGCGTCGCAAGACCGTGCTGCCGCCGGGGCTTGGGGCTGAAGTCCGGGCGTGGGCGGCGCGCGGCAATCTCGATCCGACCCACATCGATTCGCTGCGCCGCACATCGCCGCTGGGGGCGCTGCTGGCCGCCGCGCTGGACGTCCGCAACCGGCCGCGCGACCAGATCCGCGAACGCATTGAGGATGTCGGCCGCCATCTGGTCCACCGGATGGAGCGTTTCCTGAACGGCCTGGGCACCATCGCCGCCGCCGGCCCGCTGCTGGGCCTGTTCGGCACCGTGGTCGGCATGATCCAGATGTTCCTCGGCATCCTCGACAGCGGCCTGGGCGACGTGAACCAGCTGGCCGGCGGCATCGGCAAGGCGCTGATCTGCACCGCCACCGGCATGATCGTGGCGATCCCGGCGCTGATGTTCCACCGCTACTTCCGCGGCCGCATCGCCGGCTACATCGTCGATATGGAGCACGAGGCCATCCAGT
>JBKJTC010000128.1:0-4026 GCA_046590925.1 Lysobacteraceae bacterium
TAGACGCGGCAGGCCACGTTGAGGCGGTCGGCCGGAATCACTTCGGCGTAGAGGTCGTCGCCCATGCCGTGGAGTTTCTGGAATTCGTATCGCTGCGCGCCCTCATCCGCCCTGCGAGCACCTTCTCCCGCAGGCGGGAGAAGGGTCAAAGCCATGCGGTGGATCGCGGCGATGGTCTGCGCGTTGTGGGTCGCGAACATCGGGTAGATCGCGTCCGTCGCGTCCAACAGCCGGCGCGCGCAGGCCTGATACGACACGTCGGTGTTCGGTTTGCGGGTGAAGACCGGGTAACCGGACTGGCCGTCGACCTGGGCGCGTTTGACTTCGCTGTCCCAGTAGGCGCCCTTGACCAGACGCACGGGAATTTTTCGCTCGAGGCGGCGGGCCATGTCGGCGATGTAGTCGATCACGAACGGCGCGCGCTTCTGATACGCCTGCACCACGATGCCGAAGCCGTTCCAGCCGCGCAGCGAGGCGTCGGCCAGCACCTGGAAAATCAGGTCGAGCGAGAGTTCGAGGCGGTCGGTTTCCTCGGCGTCGATGGTCAGGCCGATGCCGTACTGTTTCGCCAGTTGCGACAGCTCCAGCAGCCGCGGGCCGAGTTCGGCGAAGACACGCGCACGCTTGGCGTGCTCGTAGCGGGGATGCAGCGCGGAGAGCTTGACCGAGATGCTGGGGACGGCGAAGACATCGGCGTTGTTGAAGTTGCCCCGAACATCGCCTTGGCGATGTTCACCAGCACTTCTGCCGATGGCGTGGATCGCCTGCCGGTAGGCTTCGAGATAGCGCAGGCCGTCGGCGGTGGTCAGCGCGCCTTCGCCCAGCATGTCGAACGAATAACGATAGTTCGCGTTGTCCCCCTTGCGGCTGCGCGACAGGGCCTCGTCGATGGTGCGGCCCATCACGAACTGGTGGCCCATGATCCGCATCGCCTGGCGCACCGCGAGCCGGATCACCGGCTCGCCGACCCGACCGATCAGGCGTTTGAAGGCGTTGTGGACGTCGCGCTTGGTGTCGTCGGCCAGATCGACCAGCTTGCCGGTCAGCATCAGCCCCCAGGTCGAGGCGTTGACCAGCACCGAGTCGGACTGGCCCATGTGCCGTTTCCAGTCGGCGTCGCCCAGTTTGTCGCGGATGAGCTTGTCGGCAGTGTCCTGGTCGGGGATGCGCAGCAGGGCCTCGGCCACGCACATCAGCAGCACGCCTTCCTCGCTGCCGAGGTCGTACTGGCGCATGAAGGCTTCGATGGCGCCCTGATCCTGCGCGCGGGCGCGGACCCGGCGGACCAGATCGGCGGCGGTGGCCTGGATGGCGGCGCGGTCGGGGTCCGGCTGGCGCGCTGCGGCCAGCAGTTCGCGGACGTGTCCGGTCTCGTCGCGGACCCAGGCGGCGGTGATCGCGGCGCGCAGCGGATCGGGCGCGGCCGGCAGTTCCGGAGACAGGATCCGGCTGGATAGCGGGTCTGGTAGCGGGTTGACAGACAAGTTGACGATCTCGTTCACGGCAGTCCGGCAAGCGGAGAAACGGCGAATTCTATCAGTGCCCGTCCACCCGGCCGACCGGGGGCGTATGGTGGGGCGTTGGCGAAGCCGCGAGCGGGTCTTGCTTGCCCGTGGAGGCCGCGAACGGCTACCATCCTCCGGTTTTCCGGGACCCGATTTGCGGCAGCATGGCCCCCAGGCCTGCCTCCGCCGCCGAGTCGTCCCCGTACCTATTTTTGAGCTAGTCACGACTTTTGGGGTTTTTGGCCATGGTGCAAATGCGTGCGAGTTGGACAAACCGGGCCCGGGCATTGGCGGCATTGCCGTTGGCCTCGCTCCTGCCGGTGGCGGCAATGGCCCAGTCGGCCGACCCGGTGCCGTGGCAGCTGAACATGGGCAAGGGCGTCACCGCTTCCTCCCAGAATGCCTACGATGCCCACATGCTGGCGCTGTGGATCTGCGTGGCCATCGGCCTGATCGTCTTCGGCGCGATGGCATATGCCATGTTCAAGTTCCGCAAGTCCAAAGGCGCCAAACCGGACGTGGACTTCACCCACAGCACCAAGCTCGAGATCATCTGGACCGTGGTTCCTGTGGCGCTGCTGGTGTTGATGGCGTTCCCGGCCACCAGCAAGCTGATCGCGATGTACGACACCCGCGACTCGGCGATGACCGTCAAGGTCACGGGCTACCAGTGGCTCTGGAAGTACGAGTACATGGCCGAAAAGCCGGGCGATGTCGTCAGCTTCACCAGCCGTCTCGACCGCAAGAGCGACGAGATCCGCCAGAGCGGCGTCGACGCGCGCACCGCCAAACACCCGCATTACCTGCTCGACGTGGACAACGTGTTGGTGCTGCCCACCAACACCAAGATCCGCTTCCTGATCACCGCCGACGACGTGATCCACGCCTGGTGGGTGCCGGCGCTGGGCTGGAAGCAGGACGCGATCCCGGGAATCATCAACGAGGCCTGGACCGAGATCAAAACCCCGGGCGTGTACCGCGGCCAGTGCGCCGAACTGTGCGGCAAGGACCATGGCTTCATGCCGATCGTGGTCAAAGCGGTGCCGAAGGCCGAGTTCGACCAGTGGCTGGCTGCCGAGCGCGCCAAGAATGCGCCGCCGGCTCCGGTCGTAGCGCCTGAAGAAGCCGCTCCTGCCGATGCAACGCCCGCGACCGAAGCGCCGGCCGCCGTCGCAGACCAGAACGCCCCCGCAGCCGCCGCCAACGCGGCCGGCTGATCGCACTATTTTTGTTGAGGTAAGTCATGGCCACCACCCACGCCGATCACGACGCCGCTTCCGACCACCACGGTCACGACGCGCACGACCACAAGCAGAGCTTCGTCGAACGCTGGTTCTATTCGACCAACCACAAAGACATCGGCACGCTGTATCTGATCTTCAGCTTCGTGATGTTCATCATCGGCGCGGCGATGTCGGTGGTGATACGCGCCGAATTGATGACCCCGGGCCTGCAGCACGTCAGCCCCGAGTTCTTCAACCAGATGACCACCATGCATGCGCTGGTGATGATCTTCGGCGGCGTGATGCCGGCCTTCGTCGGCCTGGCGAACTGGATGGTCCCGCTGCAGATCGGCGCGCCGGACATGGCGCTGCCGCGCATGAACAACTGGTCTTTCTGGATCATGCCGTTCGCCTTCGCGCTGCTGCTGATGACATTCTTCCTGCCGGGCGGCGCACCTGCCGGCGGCTGGACGCTCTATCCGCCGCTGTCGCTGCAGGGTGGCTTCAACCTGTCGTTCGCGATCTTCGCCATCCACATGATGGGCATCAGCTCGATCATGGGCGCGATCAACATCATCGCCACCATCCTCAACATGCGCGCCCCGGGCGTCGACCTGCTGAAGATGCCGATCTTCTGCTGGACTTGGCTCATCACCGCCTTCCTGCTGATCGCGGTGATGCCGGTGCTCGCCGGCGCGGTGACGATGCTGCTCACCGACAAGTTCTTCCTGACCAGCTTCTTCAGCGCGAAGGGCGGCGGCGACCCGGTGATGTTCCAGCACATTTTCTGGTTCTTCGGTCACCCCGAGGTCTACATCATGATTCTCCCGGCGTTCGGTGTGGTGTCGGAAATCATCCCGACCTTCAGCCGCAAGCCGCTGTTCGGTTATCAGGCGATGGTCTACGCCACCGCGTCGATCGCCTTCCTCTCGTTCATCGTGTGGGCGCACCACATGTTCACCGTCGGCATGCCGATGGGCGGCGAGATCTACTTCATGTTCGCGACGATGCTGATCGCGATCCCCACCGGCGTGAAGGTGTTCAACTGGGTCACCACGATGTGGCGCGGCTCGATCTCGTTCGAGTCGCCGATGCTGTGGGCGATCGCGTTCGTGATCCTGTTCACCATCGGCGGTTTCTCGGGCCTGATGCTCGCCATCGTTCCGGCCGACTTCCAGTATCACGACACCTATTTCGTGGTCGCCCACTTCCATTACGTGCTGGTGACGGGCGCGCTGTTCGGCATCATCGCCGGCGTCTATTACTGGTGGCCGAAGTGGACCGGGCGCATGTACAAC
>JBKJTC010000150.1:0-20333 GCA_046590925.1 Lysobacteraceae bacterium
CACCGCTTCTTGCTTGAATTCGAGCGTGTAACGCGCCCGCGTTGTCTTCGTCATGTCGTTCTCCTTGCGTGGATTGAATCACACGGCTAAGGGGTACGTTTCTTGAGGGCAAGGTCAGTCAGGTGCGTATCGCTTACTACAATCAGTGCGTTGCAGTCGCATGGGGTGATGGTGGGAGTCGTATGACTCGTTCGCCCGACCTTACAGATGCGGAAACTACAGCGCTGAACAACTGCAAGAAAAGTACGACTAATTGCGATCTCTACTATTCGGCATGCAGTTACGCTGAACGTGCTCAGTGATGCAATCGGTCACTAAAGCACTTCTCTATCTGCATCTGATACTGCTCCTTCTGTTTGTTCATGCGGACCTTCGTGCAGAAGGGCGGTGCCCGGACGGCTATTTTCTAATCGGTGGAGGTAGCGCAGGTTGGGAAGGTTGTGCGCCGATGGGGCCACAAGCGGGCGCAGGCAGCGCGGGAGTGCCGGAGCCCCAGTGGAAAACACGCTGGGGTGCTGTTGCTACGACCGATGGCGCTATGGGGGTTTCAGCGGGCAAGGAATCCAGGGAAAGCGCAGAGCAGGAGGCGATGTCTCAGTGCAAAGCGCACGCCCGTGGCAACGTCTGTAAAGTCCTTGCTGCTTACTACAATCAATGCGCTGCAGTAGCGTGGGGTGATAAGGGGAGCTTCTGGGCGCGCTCGCCAGACCTGAAAGACGCAGAGGCAACCGCGCTGAATAATTGCGAAAAAGGTACGACCAATTGTGACCTTTACTACTCTGCATGCAGTTACGCGGAACGCGTACAGTGATGCATATCCTGGATCAATGATTTTTTGATTCCAATACGCGTAGAAGATGCGCGTTGAAGTCGCTTTCGACAATGCACCAAATGGTTTCGCCGCGATCTGCAGCCCATGCCAGAATCATGTGGGCATGATCGAATGACTAAGCATGTTCGATGCTTAGCTTGCGCGTACGAAAATCGTATGAGCCGCAGAAGTCGGTATCAAGGCGCAAGGAGTATATTCAGTGCGCCGATACTTGGTGCGCGTATGCGGCCGTTCAATCGGATTCTTGCAGTGCATCCGGATCGCGTGAATTCGTCGATCAGGATCGACGAATGACTGAGCCGATCCCTTGAATGCATGATCGCCATGCGAGCATGGCCTGGTGCCGGAAGTGGGACTCGAACCCACACGCTTTTAAGGGCGGCGGATTTTGAGTCCGCTGCGTCTACCGATTCCGCCATTCCGGCGCGGGGCCATAGTATAGCCCAAGGTCCGGTGTGGCCGGCATACGTTCGATGCTCAAGCGGCGTGATCGAGCTGCAATTGCTTGCTGCTGTGCATATGCCAGCCATCGCCCATGTCGTTGAAGATGCCGCAGCAGGTCATCGCGCGCTGGTAGATGTGCAGCGAAACCGCGGCATGGGTGTCGCTCGCGTTGCGGATGGTGTGGTATTCGTGCGGCGGAATCAGGCTGCCGGCGGAACCGGTGCCGGCGATGAGGCTGCCGACTTCGGTGAAGCGATAACGCACGCCATTGCGCTCGGTGAGATCGTACTGGGTGATTTCCAACTGACCGTGCCAGACGCCTTCGACGCACCACAGACCGTCGTGATCGTGGATGGGCGTGCCTTGTCCCGGCCCCCAGGTCATGGCGATGACGCCATAGCCATGCTGCGGACTGATGTAGATCTCGCGGCGGGCGTAATGGCCTTGAACCGGCTCAAGCACGCAGGCAGGCAGTTCGACGCTGCGTTCGCGCATCATCCTGCAGAGATCGCTGCGGAGCGCCTGCACCACGGCGGTGTTATCGCCCAAGGAGACTGCGGCATCGATGGTGTCGATCAGATGGGATCGACCGGGGAAGTCGTGCATGGACATGACGAAATCCTATAAGGGCATTCTGCCTGGTTATGTGCGAATTCTACCAGCCCAGTCGCCGATAAGCGGAGACATCGCTGGGTTCCGGCATCTGCTTCAGCAAAAACCACCGCTTCCGGAAGGAAGCGATGGTTTCGACGGCGAAGCGACGATCAGCGATCGCCGCCCCTGAATCCGCCACCGCCGCCACGCGGACCACGATTCCCACCGGGTTTCGGGCCACCCGGACGCGGACCGTTCGGGCGCGGGCCGGCAGGACGGGCGCCTGCAGGACGCGGGCCGCTGGGCTTGGCGCCGGCCGGGCGGGGGCCACGGGGACGGTCATAGGCGTTGAAGCTGCCGGGGTTGGCATGATCCGAGGGGAAGCTCGGCGCGCTGCCAGGATGGCCGTAGGGTTTGCCGGCGCGTGCGGGTTTGGGGCCTTGGCCGGGACCGCGGGGGCCGCGATCATCGCCGAAACCAGCGCCCGCAGGACGGTCGCCGTACGGACGTTTGGGACGCGGCCCAGCAGGGCCGCCGGCACCAGGGCCACGACTGTCGCCCGCGAAGCCGGCACCGGCCGGGCGATCGCCGTAGGGACGCTTCGGACGGGCGGCGCCGGGGCCGCCAGGGCCGCGATTCTCGCCGGCGTAACCAGCGCCCGCCGGACGGTCGCCGTAGGGACGATTGCCTCCCGGCCCGTTAGCGCCGCCGGGGCGTGGGCCGCCGGGTTTCTTGGCATAGGGTTTCTTCGGGGCGCTCGGGTCGGCATTGCGATGGCCGGTCGGTCCGGTATCCACGCCTTCCGGCACGTACCAGCTGCGGAACGCGGCGGGATTGCCTTCCGGCAGCGGCTTCGGCCCTTTCATCGTACGCTGCTTGAACGGCTTGTTCTGCGACTGCCGAGCGGCGGCTTCGCCGCTGACGGTCAGGTCGCCGCGCTTTTTCTTGTTGCCGAAACGGCTGCGGTCTTCGCGGACGTTGTCGAAGCGGCGTAGCTCGCGGCCTTCGTCGGCGGTGTTGTGGCCGTTGACGTAGGCCTGGCTGCTGCGGCCTTCGCGGCCGATGTGCACGGTCGCCTTCGCGGCTTTGCGCTGGCCGATCACCGGCTGCAGCGTCAACGCCGGCGGCGGGCCTTCTTCCAGCTTGAGTTTCTTGCGCAGGCTGTCGCCCTGCGCGGCCGCCAGTTCCTGGCTCTGGCTGCGCAGCAGCTGCTGCGGCAGCGACACGTCGCCGTAGCGCACGCGCTTCAACCGGCTGACCTGGCAACCCTGCGATTCCCACAGCCGGCGGACTTCGCGGTTGCGGCCTTCGCTGAGCGAGACCTGGAACCATTCGTTGGAATCGGTGCCGCCGATGCGCTCGATCTTGTCGAACTTCGCCGGGCCGTCCTCCAGCGCGACGCCGCGGCGCAGACGGTCGACCAGTTTGTCGGACACCGTGTCTTCGCCTTCGGGCGCGCGCACGCGGCAGACGTATTCGCGTTCGATCTCGAACGACGGATGCATCATCGCGTTGGCCAGTTCGCCGTCGGTGGTGAGCAGCAGCAGGCCGGTGGTGTTGATGTCGAGGCGGCCGATCGCGATCCAGCGCGCGCCCTTGAGCACAGGCAGCGCTTCGAAGATGGTCGGGCGGCCTTCGGGGTCTTCGCGGGTGGTGACCTCGCCTTCGGGTTTGTTATAGATCAGCACGCGCGCCGGCTCGGTGAGCGCGCTGGCGACGAAGGTCTTGCCGTCGATCTCGATGCGGTCGCCGCCCTTGACGCTCATGCCGGTCTGGGCGACTTCGCCGTTGACCTTGACCATGCCTTCGGCGATGCGCTGCTCCAGCGCGCGGCGCGAGCCCAGTCCGGCCTGGGCCAGTACTTTATGCAGGCGTTCTTCGAGGCGCGGGGCTTCGGCGGGGGCGTCCTTCTCGCGTTTGAGCGAGAGGGTGGTGGGGCGTTTTTCTTTCATGTCAGGCTCCGGTGCTGTCGTCGTCGTCGACGAGGGCGGTGTGGGTGTCGTCGGACGCCGGAATGGCGTCGTCGTTGTGGTGTTCGGCACTGTTTTGGTCAGTGCTTGTCTTGTCGTCTTCGATTGCGTTGTCGTGGTCGATACCGGCATCGCTGCCGCCATCGGTGTCGTCTTGATGGTGATTCTGTTCTGCGTCGTCGGCCGGATCGGAACTGGCGGCGTCGCCAGCGCCGTGAGCATCCTCCGGCTCCGCGTCGTCCGGCTCCGCATCGTCGTGCACACCGGCGATGATCGCCTCGCGCTTCGGCGCATCCGGATCGGTGAACGACAACTGCGGGTCGAGTTCGCCGAAATCCTTCAGCGCCGACAGCGGCGGCAACTGGTCGAGGCTCTTCAGGCCGAAGTAATCGAGAAAGCCCTTGGTGGTCCCCAGCAGTTCCGGGCGGCCAGGCACGTCGCGATGGCCGATGACCCGGATCCATTCGCGTTCTTCCAGCGCCTTGATGATGTTGCTGCTGACCGCCACGCCGCGGACCTGTTCGATCTCGCCGCGGGTGATCGGCTGGCGGTAGGCGATGATCGCCAGCGTTTCCAGGGTCGCGCGGGTGTATTTGGTCTGGCGCTCGGTCCACAGTCGCGCGACCCAGGCGTGGACGTCGGCCTGCACCTGGAAGCGGTAGCCGGACGCGGTTTCGGCCAGCTCGATGCCGCGGCCTTCGCAGCTTGCGCGCAGATCGGTCAACGCCTGCTCGATGCAGCCTTCCGGAGCGGGCTCGTCGACGGTGAACAGCCCGCGCATCTGCACGATGGTCAGCGGCTGGTTGGCCGCAAGCAGGGCGGCTTCGACGATGCGGGTGATGAAGTGTTGATCCATGGGGTCTGGTGTTTGATCGGTCTGGCGCGTGGTCAAAGCCGCCGACGCGGGCAAGACGGGCAATGTCGGGCGCGGGTCATGCCTGCGCGTCGTCGTTGGCGGCATGTGTCGCCGGCGTGGGCTCGACGATATCGTCGTCGAACTCGCTGCTGAGGTCCGGCACGACGGTGTCGCCGTCTTCGCCGGTCGCCAGCGACTTCACGTAGATCGGCGCCAGCGGGCCTTCCTGGACGATGTCCAGCAGTTGTTCCTTCGCCAGTTCGAGGATCGACAGGAACGTCACCACCACGCCGAGCTTGCCTTCGCGGGCGTCGAACAGCGACTCGAAGCGGTGGAAGCTGCCGTCGCCGAGCCGGGTCAGCACGTCGGTCATGCGCTGGCGCACGCTCAGGGCGTCGCGCTTGATCGCGTGGCCGGTGAACAGCTCGGCGCGCTTGAGCACGTCGTGCAGCGCCAGCAGCATTTCCTTCAACTGCACGGCCGGCGGCAGTTTGACGCTGGCGCGGTCGGGCAGGAAGGCGGCGGCAGGCGAAGTGTCGCGTTCCATCCGCGGCAGCGCATCGATGTCTTCGGCGGCCTGTTTGAAGCGTTCGTAGTCCTGGAGGCGGCGGACCAGATCGGCGCGGGGGTCGTCCTCGGCATTTTCGTCGCTGGGCGGGCGGGGCAGCAGCATCCGCGACTTGATCTCGGCCAGGATCGCGGCCATCACCAGGTATTCGGCGGCCAGCTCGAAGCGCATCTCGTGCATGACGCCGATGTAGGTCACGTACTGCTTGGTGATTTCCGCGACCGGGATGTCGAGGATATCCAGGTTCTGGCGGCGGATCAGGTACAGCAACAGGTCGAGTGGGCCCTCGAAGGCTTCGAGGATGACTTCCAGCGCGTCCGGCGGGATGTAGAGATCCTGCGGAATCTGCAGCACCGGCTGGCCCAGCACCGTCGCCAGGCGCATCTCATGCTGCTGCGGCGCGAGCGGCTGCGCGACAGTGTGCGGCTGCGGGGCATGCGCGTCCGCCGCCTCGGCGGGGGCAGGCGCGTCGGACGCAGTATCAGTGGTCATTCGACAGCAGGGTCATTGCGGATTCGGCATTCGAAAGCGATGGCGAGTAGCGGCTGAGACGCCGGACAGGCGGCAATCGCGGGCATGATCGCGTGCTGCAGCGATCGGTAGGTGCGTGGCGCGGCCGGCCTCTGCGGACCGATCCGGGCGACACGTTGGCGCTGTCGCCCAGAAAAGCGGCGAACCGCGGGCCGGACATGACGACAACTGGTTGAACATCGGAACGCGCATGCCACGTTCGGGCGGGCGCGAACCACGTGAAGACAGATCCAGAGAAACCAAGGGCTACGACAGCACCATCCAGAATCATCCCGTGCCGGAGGCCGGGGCGTGAGCGGAAGTGTCGTGGGCCAGAGCCGGGTGGAGGCGGCGGATCGAATGCGGATGCTGTCTTGGCAGCGCCTGCGTGGATTCGATGGGTCGTCGCAGCCGGCCTCGAAACGATGCGGTGCCAAGGGTACGGGCTGGGGGCGCTGCTGTCCAGCCGTTGAGCTGCTGCGGGCCGTGCGGGGCAGAGGCGGCGGCGATCCACTATCCTCTGCCGCAGGATCCGCAAGAAGAGACATCTTATCCATGTGGTACGCCATCGAGGGCTACGACGCCCCGCAATCGCTGGACCGGCGGATCGAGGCGCGGCCCGCCCATCTTGCCCGGCTGCTGACTCTGAAAGATGCCGGTCGTTTGCTGCTGGCGGGCCCGTGCCCGGCGATCGATGCCGAAGACCCGGGCCCGGCCGGATTCAGCGGCAGCATCGTCATCGCCGAATTCGAGTCGCTCGACGCCGCCCGCGCCTGGGCCGATGCCGACCCTTATGTGGATGCCGGCGTCTACGCCCGGGTCGAGGTGCGTCCGTTCCGGCAGGTGCTGCCGTGAGCGCTGCCGGCCCGCTGCCCCGCGAAGCCCGCGTCGAAGCGATCCGCGGCTTGCTGCAGTCGGCCTTCGTGCCGAGTGCGCTGGACGTCATCGACGACAGCCATCGCCACGCAGGCCATGAGGGCGCGAAGGACGGTCGCGGGCATTTCACCGTGCGGCTGATCAGCGCGGCCTTCACCGGCATGGCGCCGCTGGCCCGTCACCGCGCGGTGTACGCGGCACTGGGCGATCTGATGCAGACCGATATCCATGCGCTTTCGATTCAGGCGAGCGATTGAGATCTGGACCGTCGCGATTGCTGCGCTGCAGCATGGCCCAGGCCAGTGCACTGGTTTCGGAATTGCGAAAAACTTCATTCGAATCATATGGTTGGATGTTCATCGTATGCCTGGAATGCGATCGTTGCGCATGCTTTACATCATTCGATGAAAACGGTTACATTGCCGCTGCGCGACCTGTTCCTTCCATGAATGCGGGGCGAATGCATTGAGCGTGACGATCAAAGATGTGGCGCGTGCGGCGAAGGTGTCGGTGGCCACGGTCTCGCGCGCCATCAACGGGCACGACAACGTCACCGAAGCCGTGCGCCGCCGGGTCTTGGCGGTCGCGCACGAACTGCGCTACAGCCCGCATCACGCCGCGCGCAGCCTCAGCAGCCGCCGTACCCACACCATCGGCGTGGTGCTGCCGGATCTGCACGGCGAATTCTTCTCCGAACTGGTCCGCGGCATCGACCTCGTCGCCCGCGACTGCGGCCTGCACCTGTTGGTGTCGAGTTATCACGGCCATCCAGAAGAGCAGGCCTCCGCCCTGCGCGCAATGCGCGGCCGGGTCGACGGCTTGCTGGTGATGTCGCCGCACGTGGGCAATATCGATTTCCTCAGCGAAAACCTGGCCGCGCTGCCGGCGGTGCTGATCAATTCGCAGCCGACCGAGTCCGAGCACATCGCGTTCGGCATCGACAACTACGGCGGGGCGCGGGCGATGGTGCAGCACCTCCTCGCCGCCGGCCATCGCCGGATCGCATTCATCGCCGGCCCGCCCAACAACTTCGACGCCTTCGAGCGCCTGCGTGGCTATCGCGATGCGCTGCTGGCCGCCGATGCGACCGCCACGCCGTGGGTGCTGCCCGGCGATTTCAGCGAGGCTTACGGCCATCAGGCCGGGCAGATGCTGCTGGATGCCGACGAGCGACCGGACGCGGTGTTCGCCGCGAACGACATGATGGCGCTGGGCTGCCTGTTCGCATTGACCCAAGGCGGACTGCGGGTTCCGGACGATATCGCGCTGGCCGGCTTCGACGATATTCCGATCGCGCGCTATGTCGCGCCCTCGCTCACCACCATGCGCGTGAACATGCCCGAGCTGGGCGCGCACGCGATGCGTCTGCTGCTCGCACTACAGAACGGAGAGGACGTGAGCGAACGCCTCGCGCCGCTGGTGCCCGAGTTGATCGAACGGGACTCCAGCGGTCGTGTGGGAGTCGATCGCCCCGCAATCAGACCCGTCGGGAACGGATGACCGGGACGGTTTTTTTTGAGTTTGGATGTAATCGGTTACAGGTAACGAAACCAGAAGCACCAACACCCTCGGGAGGGGTGAAGCCATGAACCAACAACGTCGTCCGTATCAGCGCCGGTTCGAGCGCACATTGCTGAGCTGCGCACTCGCGAGCTGCCTGATCTGGGCAACGCCCGCAGTGCTCGCGCAGTCCACCGGCGCTACCGTCCGTGGCCAGACAGCCGCCGATGCCAGGGTCACCGCCACCAACGTCGCCACCGGTTTCACCCGCAGCGTCGAAGCCGGCGACAGCGGCGGATACGCGCTGCCCGGCCTGCCGCCCGGCACCTATCGCATCAACATCGAAGCCGGTGGTCAGACCACCACTCGCAACGTCACCCTGCGCGTGGGCGAAACCGTGACCCTCGATCCGGAGCGCGTGGCGCAGCCGGCGGAAGGCGCGACCGATGAACTCGATACGGTCGTGGTGGTGGGCCAGCAACTGATCGAAACCAAGACCTCGGAGATCGCGACCTACCTCAGCAATCGCCAGATCGAAGCGTTGCCGCAGAACTCGCGCAACTTCCTGTCGTTTGCGGACATCGTACCGGGCGTGGTCGTCAGCAGCGGCAACGACAACTCCCTGAATCTGCGCAGCGGCGCGCAGTTGTCGAGCGGTATCAACGTCTTCATCGACGGTGTCGGGCAGAAGGACTACATCCTCAAGGGCGGCATCACCGGCCAGGATTCCAGCCGCGGCAATCCGTTCCCGCAGAACAGCATCGCCGAGTACAAGGTCATCACCTCGAACTACAAGGCCGAATACGACCAGCTGAGCAGCGCCGCGGTCAGTGCTGTCACCCAGTCGGGCACCAACGAATTCAAGGGCAGTTTCTTCTGGGACAGTTCGGACGGCGAGTGGGTCTCGCGCACCATCCGCGAGGACAAGGGGCTGGACCGCAAGGCCGACACCAAGGATCTGCAGTACGGCGTCGCGTTCGGCGGCCCGATCCTCCAGGACCGCATGCATTTCTTCGTGTCCTACGAGGCGAAGGACCGCGACGATGCGCGTCGCGTGGATCCGGGCAGGAATCTCGAGATCGAAGACCTGCCCCTGCAGTTCCAGGACGAAGCGCGCAACACCACCAACTCGCCGTTCCGCGAAGACCTGTATTTCGGCAAGCTCAGCTGGACGCCGGCGGACGACCATCTGCTCGAACTCAGCGTCAAGCGTCGCGAAGAAGACGAGCTGACCAGCATCGGCGGCCAGAATCTGCTGTCCAGCGGCACCCTGAAGGTCGGCGAGGAAACCCGCGTCGACCTGCGCCATCAGTACAACGCGACGAACTGGTTGAACGACGCCCACATCACGTTCGAGGACAGCAGCTTCGCGCCGCGCGCCGCCTCCAACGAGAACGGCTATCTCTTGTTCATCCCGCAGGCCGGTCAGGAAGCCAACAACAATCCCGGCATGGACCAGCTCATCCGCACCGGCGGCGGCGGCGACTTCCAGGACAAGGGCCAGAAGGGTTATTCGCTGCAGAACGACTTTACGTTCTTCGGCTGGGAAGGCCACACGCTGAAGGCCGGCATCAAGTACAAGCAGATCGACATCAGCGCGTTCGAGCAGAGTCCGTCTTCGCCGCAGTTCCGTTACGACGGCCTGCGCAGCCTCACGGTACCGTATTTCGTGCAGTTCTCGGCATCGGGCAACGGCTATCCCACGACGGTGGACTCCGACAGCAAGCAGTTCGGCATCTATCTGCAGGACGACTGGGAAGTCACCGACCGGCTCACGCTCAATCTGGGCCTGCGCTGGGATTACGAAAGCACGCCGAGCTACGAAGACCACGTGACGCCTGCGGGTCTGGTCAGCGCATTGCAGGCATGGCCGAACATCAACAACGCCAATGTCGATTACGACTACAACGACTACATCAGCACCGGCGGCAACCGCAAGGCGTTCAAGGACGCCTGGCAGCCGCGGGTCGGGTTCTCCTACGATCTGGGCGGCGACGAACGCCATGTGATCTTCGGCGGGGCGGGGCGGTCGTACAACCGCAACCAGTTCGATTATCTGTCCTACGAGAAATACCGTCTCGCGTTCCAGCGCTACGAACTGAACTTAAATACCCCGGGGCACACCTGCACGATCGGTCCGACCTGCTACAACTGGGATCCGAGCTATCTGGATCCGGCCAATCTCGCCGCGCTGGTGGCGGGCACCTCCAACGGCGCCGAAGTGTTCCTGATCAACAACGACCTGAAGACGCCGTATTCCGACCAGTTCAGCATCGGCATGCGCAATGCGTTCGCGATGTTCGGCCACGACTGGAACTCGTCGGTCACGCTGATGCACGTCCGCAGCCACGACGGCATCCTGTTCACGATGGGCAACCGCTATCCGAACGGCGAGTTCCGCAACAATCCCGCGCTCGACTGGGGCGGCCAGCCGTGGAACGAATCGCTGCCGGGCTGGGGACGTTTCTTCCTCGGCGACAACGCGGTCGAAACCAGACTCAATTCGCTGCTGCTGTCGCTGGACAAGCCCTACACGCGCGAATCGCACTGGGGCGTGAGCTTCGCCTACACCTACAGCGATGCCGAGGAAAATCGCAGCAATTCCGACCAGTTCTCGTTCGATTATCCGAGCCTCGACGGCGTCGCGTTCACCGATGCGCTGGGCGTTTCCAAGCATCGTCTGGTCACCACCGGCATCGCCGATTTCTGGGGCATCACCGCATCGGCGAAATTGATATTGGCCAGCCCGAAGTCGGTCGAGGCGATCAACTGCTTCGCCACGACCGCGCCAGGCAACTGTTATTTCGACCCGTACCGTCCGGACGGCACCGTCGCCTACAAGCAGTTCGACGTTGCGCTGCAGAAGGAGTGGGATACCGGCAGCGACGTCAAGCTGCGCGTGCGCGGCGATTTCATCAACGTGTTCAACTGGCGCAACTACAGCCCCGGCGAGTATTCGAACTGGCGCGGTTTCGACGGTAATCCGGATGCGAACTTCGGCCGCCGCACCGGCGACGGCATCGAGCGTCCGACGCGTACCTTCAAGCTGACGCTCGGCCTCGTCTGGTGATGTTGCTGTAATCGTTCTTCATCGGCCGCCCGGTCTGTCCCGGGCGGCCGATGTTTTCCCCCGCGACAGGAGATCCGTTTGAGCCGTCCGTCATTCCGCGTTGGCGCCATGTTAATGGCGTGCCTGGCGTTCGCATCGATCGCAGCCTGTGCTTCGTCGGCGAAAAGGCCAGCAATTGTCGCCGAGGACATGCCGCAGGTCGCAGCCACGGCAGCGCCGTTGCCGCCGCTGTTCGACGACATCGAACGCCGCACCTTCGATTTCTTCTGGGACACCACCAATGCCGACAACGGTCTCGCGCCGGACCGACATCCGTCGCGGCCGTTCTCCAGCATCGCGGCGATCGGCTTCGCGCTGACCGCCTATCCCATCGGCGTCGAGCGCACGTGGATCACGCGCGCGCAGGCGACCGAACGCACGCTGACCACACTGAAGTTCCTCCGCGATGCGCCGGCCGGACCCGAGGCGACGGGAAAGGCCGGTCATCGCGGTTTCTACTATCACTTCCTCGATATGCGCAGCGGGCAGCGCTTCGCCGAATGGGTCGAGCTGTCCAGCGTCGATACCGGACTGATGATGATGGGCATTCTGTTCGCCCAGAGCTATTACGACCGCGACAATGCCGCAGAGCGCGAGATCCGCGAGATCGCCGACCAGTTGTACCGCCGCGTCGAATGGGACTGGATGCGGCCGCGCGCGCCGCTGATTTCGATGGGCTGGAATCCGGAGACGCAGGATTTCCTCGATCACGACTGGCGCGGCTACAACGAAGCGATGCTGGTCTACGTGCTGGCGCTGGGTTCGCCTACGCATCCGGTCGAACCGGAGGCATGGCAGGCGTGGATGCGCAGCTACGACCGCAACTGGGGCGAATTCCAGGGGCAGACGCATCTGCGCTTCGCGCCGCAGTTCGGCCATCAGTACAGCCACGTGTGGATCGATTTCCGCGGTATCCAGGACGCGTACATGCGTTCCAGAGGTCTCGACTATTTCGAGAACAGCCGCCGCGCGACGCTCGCGCAGCACGCCTACGCGGTCGCCAACCCGATGGGCTGGAAGGGCTACGACGGCAAGGTCTGGGGCTTGACCGCCAGCGACGGGCCGCAGGTCACGAAGCAGACGTATCGCGGCGAGCAGCGCGAGTTCCGCGGCTACAGTGCGCGCGGCCCCGGGCCGATCGATGGTTTCGACGACGGCACGCTCGCGCCGACCGCCGCGCTGGCGTCTCTGCCGTTCGCGCCGGAGCTGGTCGTGCCGGCGGCGGAAGCGATGCGCGCGCGTTATGGCGACGATCTCTACGGGCGCTACGGTTTTCTCGATTCGTTCAACCCGAGCTTCGAGTACGACATTCCGTTGGTCACCGGCAAGGTCGTGCCGGGCAAGGGCTGGTTCGCCAGCGACTACCTGGGCATCGACCAGGGTCCGATCCTCGCGATGATCGCCAATCACCGCGACGGTTTCGTCTGGGAGGTGATGAAACGCAATGTTTACATCCGTCGTGGTTTGGAACGTGCAGGTTTCGACGGCGGATGGCTGTTTGCGCCATCGCCTCCGCCCGCAGCGACGCGGTAAGGTAAACCATGCGCCTGATCGCGGTCGTGTTGTGCGTGGTGATCGGCCTGACGGCCTGCCGTCGGGCCGACGACCGTGTGACGATCCGCTTCTGGGCGATGGGCCGCGAGGCCGAGGTGGTCGGCGAACTCATCCCGCAGTTCGAGCGCGAACATCCCGGCCTGCGGGTCGAACTGCAGCAGATCCCCTGGACTGCGGCGCACGAAAAACTGCTGACCGCCTATGCTGCCGACGCGCTGCCGGACATCTGCCAGCTCGGCAACACCTGGGTGCCGGAATTCGCCGAGTTGAACGCGCTGGAGCCGCTGCAGCCGTACGTCGACGCATCCGGCGTCGTCGTGCAGAAGGATTATTTCGAGGGCATCTGGGACACCAATGTCGTCGATGGCCGTCTCTACGGCGTGCCGTGGTACGTCGATACGCGGCTGATGTTCTATCGCAAGGATCTGCTCGCCGCCGCCGGTTACGAGCAGCCGCCGAAGACCTGGACAGAGTGGAGCGCGGCGATGGCGGCGATCAAGCGCCAGAGAGGCAGGGACCATTACGCGATCCTGCTGCCGCTGAACGAGTTCGAGCAGTTGCTGTCGCTGGCGCTGCAGCAGGACGATCCCCTGCTGCGCGATGGCCGCAGCAATCTGGACAGCCCCGGGTTCCGGCGTGCGCTGGGTTTCTATGCGGGCATGTTCGAGCAGGGACTGGCGCCGCCGATGTCGGAGACGCAGATCTCCAACGTGTGGGACGAATTCTTCAACGGCATGTTCGTGTTCTATGTGTCGGGGCCGTGGAATATCCGCGAATTCCGCAAGCGCGCGCCGGCGCACCTGAAGGACGCGTGGGGCACCGCGCCGCTGCCGGGCCCGGATGGTCTGGGTGCGGGCATCGCCGGCGGCACCAGCCTTGTGCTGTTCCGCGATTCCCCGCGCAAGGCGGCGGCATGGAAGTTCGTCGAATTCCTCTCGAGACCCGAGATCCAGCAGAAATTCCACGCCGAGATCGGCGACCTGCCGCCGCGTCGCAGCACCTGGGAGCATCCGGAATTGCGCGCCGACCCGTACGCGGCCGCGTTCCGCGATCAGCTGGAACGCGTGAAGCCGACGCCGAAGGTGCTGGAATGGGAGCGGGTGGTGCAGGAGATGCGCCTGACCAGTGAGCGTGTGGTGCGCGGTGGGCAATCGCAGGACGACGCGGTGCGCGCGCTCGACGCCAGCGTCGACGCGCTGCTGGAAAAACGACGCTGGGTCGAATCGCAGCGCGGATCGCGGGAGGAGGCGATCCCATGAAGCGTTCGCTGGTCGCATGGATGTTCGTCGGACCGGCGCTGGTCGTGCTCGGCGTTTTTTTTGGTCTGCCGGTATTCGCCGCCCTGCTGCTCAGCCTGACCGACTTCGACCTATACGCGCTGGCCGATTGGCGCAATCTGCGCTTCGTCGGTTTCGGCAACTACATCGAACTGTTGCGGATGCCGCTGTTCTGGAAATCGCTCGGAAACACCTTCTACTTCGTGATGGTCGGCGTGCCGCTGTCGATCGGCGTATCGCTGGGCGCCGCGCTGCTGCTCAACGCGCCGGTCGCGCGTTTCCGCGCGTTCTTCCGCACCGCGCTGTTCGCGCCGGTGGTGACGACCCTGGTCGCGGTGGCGGTGATCTGGCGATACCTGTTCCACTCCAGCTACGGGCTGGTGAACTGGGCGCTGGGCCATGTCGGCATCGCGCCGATCGACTGGCTGGGCGACCCGCAGTGGGCAATGCCCACCATCATCCTGCTCGCGGTGTGGAAGAACTTCGGCTACAACATGGTGATCTTCCTCGCCGGGCTGCAGGCGATCCCGCAGGATCTCTACGAAGCGGCGCGGATCGACGGCGCCTCGCGTCGCCGTCAGTTCTGGCACATCACGTTGCCGATGCTGGGGCCGGTGCTGATGGTGGTCGGCGTGATCACGGTGGCCGGCTACTTCCAGTTGTTCGCCGAACCCTACGTGATGACCCGCGGCGATCCGCTGCAGAGCACGGTCAGCGTGCTGTATTTCATGTTCGAGGAAGGCTTCCGCTGGTGGAATCTCGGCCGCGCGTCGGCGGTGGCGTTCCTGTTGTTCCTGATCATTCTCGCGATCACCGCTGCGATGATGCGCTTCGGGCGCAGGAAGGGCATCGTATGAGTGCGGCTCTCCATGGGGGCGTAGGCGAATCCAGAGGCCATGCGCTGCTGGTGCATGCCGGACTGATCGCGCTGACGTTGCTGAGTCTCGCGCCGCTGCTGTGGATGCTGTCGGTCTCGTTCATGCCCGCGGGCGGCGCCAGCCGTTTCCCGCCGCCGCTGTTGCCATCGTCGGTGACGCTGGACAACTACCGCGCGCTGTTCGATCGCATCGGCATGGGCGGCTATTTCGCCAACAGCGCGCTGGTCGCGTCGGCCATCACAGTGTTGTCGCTGCTCATCAACACCATGGCCGGCTACGCTTTCGCGAAGCTGCGCTTCGCTGGCCGCGAGCGGATCTTCAAGGTGCTGCTCGCCGCGCTGGTGATCCCGTCGCAGGTGGCGATGCTGCCGCTGTTCCTCATGCTGAAACAGATGGGCCTGGTGAACAGTTATGCCGGCGTCGTAGTGCCCGGGCTGGCATCGATCTTCGGCATCTTCCTGGTGCGCCAGTACGCGCGTTCGATACCCGACGAACTGATCGAGGCCGCGCGCATCGACGGCGCCGGCGAATGGCGGATCTTCTTCCGCATCGTGCTGCCGATGCTCAAGCCCGTGCTGGTGACGCTGGCGATCTTCACCTTCATGGGCAGTTGGAACGATTTCATGTGGCCGCTGATCGTGCTGACCGACCAGACCAACTACACGCTGCCGGTCGCGCTGGCCTCGCTGTCGCGCGAGCATATCCAGGATGTCGAAATGATGATGGCCGGCGCGGTGCTGACGGTGCTGCCGGTGCTGCTGCTGTTCCTGATGCTGCAGCGTTACTACATTCAAGGATTGCTGTTGGGAAGCGTAAAAGGGTGAGGGCGTGAATTCGCGAGGCGCTGCCGCGCGCACCTTCGAGCGCCACTGTTGATCTTGATCTACCGGATCTTTTGGACGCGACGGGTTCCCATATATCGTAGGCTGGGCTGAGCGCAGCGAAGCCCAGCATCGCATCGGGCCAATCGCAGCTGCCCCTGCATGCTGGGCTTCGCTGCGCTCAGCCCAGCCTACGAATGGTGTTCGACATCCTGCTGCGTTCGCGGGTCGCGAGATTTTGTGCAGGCAGTCGGGGTCCATCAAAACAGGTTCCTCGCCCGCTGGCCAGGAATACAGCAATATCCGAAATCCGCTCAAACCGATGATTTTATTTCAGAAAAAAGCGGGGATAGATCAGGCTAAAGCCCCTCCTGCGCCAGCACACCCATCGAATTCAAACATATTCTGGCCGAAGCAATAAGAGAGTCTTGCGATGAGAAATTTGTTTCACTGTTACGTGATGGTTTGGTTGTTGATAGCCGGTGGCAGCGCGTGGGCGAAAGACGCCACTGCCACCCTCGACACCTTCGACGGCCCCGCGCAGTGGCGCGTCATCGCATCGACGCAGGTGACCGGGACGATCCGCAGCGACGGCGGCGCGCTCTGCCTGGATTACGACTTCAACGGCGTGTCCGGCTACGTCGGCATGCAGCGCGATATCACCATCGCTTATCCGGACAACTACCGTTTCGACTTCCGGCTGCGCGGCGAATCGCCGGCCAACGATCTGCAGTTCAAGCTCATCGACGCCAGCGGCGACAACGTCTGGTGGGTGAATCGGCCGAAATACGCATTCCCGCGCGAGTGGGCGCCGGTGCGCTACAAGCGTCGGCACATCGGCAAGGCGTGGGGGCCGGGCGCCGATCCGGTGCTGCGCGACAGCGCGAAGCTGGAGTTCACGCTCAACAACAGCGTCGGCGGCAAAGGAACGGTCTGCTTCGGTGATCTGCGCTTCACGACGCTGCCGCCCGATGTCATGGAACCGCGGATCGCATCCGCGAGCGCCACTACGGCTGCGCGCGACGCGAGCAAGACATTCGATGGCGATGCGGCAACGGTCTGGCGTTCGGGCTTCGGTGCGCAGCGGCTCTCGCTTGATCTCGGCGTGCCGACCGAATTCGGCGGCCTGCGCATCGACTGGGCCAAGGATGCGCATCCAGCCGCCTATGCCGTTCTGTCCTCTGGCGATGGCCGCGATTGGCGCACGCTGCGTGAAGTCGTCGGCGGCGACGGCGGACGCGACTGGATCGCGCTGCTGGAGTCCGAAGCGCACTATCTTGCAATCGAAACGCGCGACACGGCTGGGCGCGATGTCGCCTTGGCCGAAGTGCGCGTCGAGCCGCTGGCGTTCGCGGCGATACCGAACGATTTCGTCGCGTCGGTGGCGAAGGACCAACCGCGCGGCAGGTTCCCGCGAGGATTCAGCGGCGAACAGGCGTATTGGACCATCCTCGGCATCGACGGCGGCACCGAGCAGGGGCTGATCGGCGAGGATGGCGCCATTGAGGTCGCGAAGGGTGGCTTCAGCATCGAACCGTTCGTAATCATCGACGGACGATCGCTGAGCTGGGCCGATGTCGAAAGCGTGCAGTCGCTGCAGGACGGCTATCTGCCGATCCCGAGCGTCGACTGGTCGCACCCTGATGCGCAGTTGCGCACGACCGCGTTCGTCGACAGCGATTTGTCCGCAAGCCGGTCGCCGCGCTCGCAGATCGTCGCGCGTTACGTGTTGCGCAATCCCGGCGCGACCGCACGCGACTACACGCTGGCGCTGGCGGTACAGCCGTTCCAGGTCAATCCTCCCAGCCAGTTCCTCAATACCACCGGCGGCGTCAGCCGCATCGCGTCGCTGGCCTTCGCCGACGATGGTGTCGTGAGCGTGGATGGACGTGCGCGCGTGTATTCGCAGCATGCGCCCGACGCCGCGTTCGCGACGCCGTTCGATGCCGGCATGGCGGCAGCGCATCTCGCAGCAGGCGCATTGCCGTCGGCGACCGCGGTGGACGATCCGACCGGCCTGGCCTCGGGCGCGTTGCTGTATCGCTGGCGGCTCGCACCCGGCGAATCGCGCGAGATCGCGCTGGTGATCCCGATGTCCGGCACGCCGTTCTGCGAAGGCAGAACCTGCACGCCCGAACAGCGACAGGCGATCGCCGCCGAACAATGGCGCGCCAAGCTCGACGGCGTGAGCTTCGTCGTGCCCGAGGAAGGCCGGCCGCTGGTCGACACCCTCCGCACCGCGCTGGCGCATCAGCTGATCTCGCGCATCGGCCCACGACTGCAGCCGGGCACGCGTTCGTATGCGCGCAGTTGGATCCGCGACGGCGCGATGATCGCCGAAGGTTTGCTGCGCATGGGTCGCGACGATGCCGTGCGCGAATATATCGACTGGTACGCGCCGTACCAGTTCGAGAACGGCAAGGTGCCGTGCTGCGTCGACGACCGCGGCAGCGACCCGGTGCCGGAGAACGACAGTCACGGCGAGCTGATCTTCGCGATCGCCGATTACGCGCGGCATACCGGCGACGATGCTTTTTTGACCACGATGTGGCCGCACGTGCAGGGCGCGTTCGCGTACATGGAAACCCTGCGCGCCAGCGAGCGCACCGAAGACAATCGCGCATTGAATCCCGCCTTCTACGGGATGATGCCGGCATCCATCAGCCACGAGGGTTATTCGGCGAAGCCGATGCATTCGTACTGGGACAATTTCTGGGCATTGCGCGGCTACAAGGACGCGGTGTGGATCGCCGAACGTCTTGGCAAGCGCGACGACGCGTTGCGCATGACGGCGGCACGCGACCAGTTCCGCGCCGATCTTGACGCCTCGCTGCGTGCGGCCACCGCACGTCACGGCATCGATTATCTGCCGGGCGCAGCGGAACTCGGCGACTTCGATCCGACTTCGACCACCATCGCGCTAGCGCCCGGCGGCGAACAGGCCCGCCTGCCGCAGGATCTGCTGCGCAACACGTTCGAGCGTTACTGGCGCGAATTCGAACAGCGCCGCGACGGCAAGCGCGAGTGGAAGGACTACACGCCCTACGAATGGCGCAACGTCGGCGCGTTCGTGCGCCTCGGCTGGCGCGAGCGCGCGTGGGATGCTGTGAGTGACTTTTTCGACGACCGTGCGCCGCGCGGCTGGAACCAATGGGGCGAAGTGGTCTCGCGTACGCCGCGCAAACCGTTCTTCCTCGGCGATCTGCCGCACGCCTGGGTCGCGTCGGACTTCATGCGCTCGGCGCTGGACATGTTCGCTTATCACCGCGAAGCCGACGACCGGCTGGTGCTGGCCGCAGGCATCCCGTCGCGGTGGCTGGACGGCGAGGGCATCGCGATCGACGGACTGCGTACGCCGCAGGGGCCGTTCGGTTACGCGCTGCGTCGCGACAAAAAATATCTGAAGCTCACGATCGCCAGGGGCAGCGTGCTTCCCGCTGGCGGCGCCGCCTTGCCGTGGCCGCTGGCGGATGTGCGGCCGGGACGCGTCACCGTCGACGGGCGTCCGGGCGAGTGGCGCGGCGATGAGCTGTGGATTCCGAAAGGCACCTCTGCGGTCGTCGTCGAACTGCGCCAATGAAGGTCTGAATAACGCGTCACCCCGACGGCAGTCAGCGATTCAAACCTTCCCTATGCAGAGATTGGGCGCAAAAAAAATCCCGACGACCCAGGAGGCTGTGTCGTCGGGCGCACCTGCCCAAGGAGGGGGGAGGGGGTGCAGAGAAAATCGGTAAGGCGGGACCGGTTGGACGGAATCGGTAGTGCAGGATCAGCAGTGCAGGATCAGTAGGGCGACGGCTCGTCGAGCTTGCGGCCGTGGCTGCCGATCACTTGCGAATACCACAGCGCACTGTCTTTCGGCGTCCGTTCCTGGGTGCTGTAGTTCACATGGACGATGCCGAAGCGCTTCGAGTAGCCGAGCGACCATTCCAGGTTGTCCAGCAGCGACCACGCCATGTAGCCGCGGATATCGACGCCGGCGGCGATGGCGTCGTGGATCGCGCGCAGGTGTTTGTGCAGGTAGTTGATGCGCAGCGGGTCGCAGATGTGGCCGTTCTCGGCGACCGGCGGGTCGAAGAACGCGGCGCCGTTCTCGGTGATGTACACCGGCAGATCGCCGTAGGTGTTCTTGAACCACAGCAGCAGATCGGTGAGTCCCTGCGGGAACACTTCCCAGCCGGTTTCGGAATAGGTGCCCAGCGGCTGGCGCACCGCACCGGCCTTCAGCGGATAGCTGTCGTTGGCCTGGGTGACGCTGCGGGTGTAGTAGTTGATGCCGACGAAATCCAGCGGCTGCACGATCAGCTTGAAGTCTTCGGGATCGAAGTCCGGCCAGGCGTCGCCGAAGATCTCTTTCAGCTCCGGCGGATAGCGGCCGAGCAGGGCGGGGTGCAGGTACTGCTCGTTCATATAGGCGTGCGCGCGCTGCGTCGCCGCCTGATCCTCGGCGCTGTTGGTGGCCTGATATTTCGGCTCGATGTTCACCACCAGGCCGATCTCGTGTTTGCCCTCGGCGCGATACGCCTGCACCGCGGCGCCGTGCG
>JBKJTC010000003.1:0-5746 GCA_046590925.1 Lysobacteraceae bacterium
TGGCGGTCCAGTTCGGCCAGCACCGCGCGCGCGGCGTCGGCGTTGCCGGCGCGACGCCAGACCATCGCCTGCTGCAGGCGCTGGCGCTGTTGCAGCAGGCGATGGTCTGGCGTCGCGCCGGCAACGCCGACGCCGCGCGCGCGGTGCTGGCCGAACTGGACCGCCACTGGCACGACGAACAGGCGCCGGAGCACGCCTGGCTGGGGGCGATGGCGGCGATCGTGCAGGCGTGGTGCGCCTACGCGGGCCGCGATCCGCAGGCGGCACGGCAGATCCTGCGTCAGGCCACCGAGGATCCGCGCTGGACCGGCCTGTTCCAGTACCACCCGCGGGTGCGCTGCGAGCACGCCAACCTGCAGGCGCTGATCCACCGCGCGATGGCGCTGGACGAGCGCACCGAGCTGGCGGAACGCACCGGGGCCGCGCGCACCGCGCTGCTGTACTACCGCGCGGCGCTGGCGCTGGCCAACGAGGCCGAGCTGTTCGACGCCGCGGCCTCCACCGCCAGCAATCTGGGCTGGTCGCTGTGGCTGTTCCAGCGCTGCGGGCTGGACGTGCCCAGCGACGACGGCCATCCGCTGAAGTGGATCGGACTGGCGGCGTGGCTCAGCGGGCGCCACGGCGTGGGCGGCGGCTGCTGGAACACCATCTATCTGCTGCGCATGGCGCGCGGCGGCGGCCCGGAAGCGCCGCATCCGCGCGCCGATGCCTTCCGCCGCTGGCCGGTGATCCCGCCCGAGGAATTCCGCGCGAAGATCGTCCCGATCGAACTGACCGTGTCTTGGACCACCTGGCGCGGCCTGGCGACGACGATGCAGGCCGATGTCGATGCCGGCCGGGTCCAGGTCGACGCGCTGCAGCGCGCCAACGTGCTGCTGGAAGTGGCGTGGTACGAGGCGCACGACGGCGACGCACAGCGCAGTGCGGAAGCCGCCGCGCGCCTGCGCCGACGCCTGCGCGAACTCACGCCGGCGGATCGCCTGTTCTTCCGCGATGCGCTGCGGCGGCTGCCGGAAACCACCGGTTGAGCGCCGCGCGATCCGCTTTTTGTGGGAGCGACGCAAGTCGCGACGGGCTACGGAAAGTCTTACTTCAGTCCGTCGCGACTTGCGTCGCTCCCACAAGATCTGGATGACAACCTTTTTCCCGATCCGGATTCCTGCAGCGGCAATACGTCGACGGTTCGCGTTAAGCTCACCCCATCTCCCGGGCCGAAGACTGAAGCGCACATGCGAACCCTGATCCTGCTCCGCCACGCCCATGCCGAACCCGTCAGCGACGGGCAAGTCGATGTCGATCGTGCATTGTCCGCGGAGGGTCTGGCCGAGGCGGAGGCCGCCGGGCGCTGGTTGTCCGCGCAGGGACTCGTGCCCGACCGCGTGCTGTGCTCGCCCGCGCGGCGCACCCGCGAGACCCTGGAAGCGGTGCTGGGCAACGGCGTCGGTTTCGTCGAACAGCGCCTCGTCGACGCCATCTACGAAGCCACCGCAGGCGCGCTGGCCGAACTGGTCGACGAACACCATGAGGTCGAACGGCTCATGCTGGTGGGCCACAACCCCGGCCTTGAGCGTCTGGCCGCACTGATGCACAGCGGCCAGTCCGGCGACTACCGCGGCATGCCGCCCGGCAGCGTGGTGGTCCTGGACTTCCCGACCGATGCCGCGGTGGAGCCGGGCGTCGCCAGTCTCTCCGCATTCTGGTGGCCGTGAATTACGCGAAAATCTCCGTTTCGCCGCTGTTCGCCCTGTTGCTCGCGGCCGGCGTGGCCGCTAGTGCGACCGCAGAAGCCGCCGATATCGATCCCGCGCATACCCGGATCGGTTTCACTCTGAAAACCCGCTGGGGCCAGGTACTTCAGGGCCGGTTTCCGCGATTCGACGGCGGCATCGAAACCCTGGACGACGGCCGCTATCGGGTGCGCCTGCAGATGTCCGCGCGCGAGGTCGAGATCGTCGGCTATCCGAGCTACACCGGCATGACCCGGGGCGAGGGCTTTTTCGAAGCCGACCGCTTCCCTGACGTTGAATTCGTCTCCGACCCGTACGCCTCGGCGCTGATCGCGGACGGCGGCAAGCTCACCGGCGCGTTGACCATCCGCGACGTGACGCGGCGCGAGACCTTCATCATTCTCAAGAGCGAATGCGCGCGACCGGCGTACGACTGCGACGTGCTGGCCAGCGGCAGCGTGCGCCGCACCGACTACGGCGTGGACCGCTGGATCCTGGCGGTGTCCGATCACGTCCGCTTCGTGCTGAGGCTGCGCGTGCGCGAGGGCGACGAATGAAGGTCGACCGATGACACCGCTGCGTGCGCTGTGCCTGCTTGCGGTGATCCTCGCCCAGGCCGCCTGCGCCTCGCTGTCCGCCCCGCAGCAGCGGCAGGTGGACACGCTGGTCGCCGCCGCCCGCAGCACCGAGAACACCTGCGGCCGCGCCGACAACTGTGCGCGGCCGTCGCCATTGCTGGAACTGGGCCTGCGCGCCGCCGGCGGCAGGCCCGCGCCAGCGTCCACGCCCGTCGCCGATCCGTCTTCGGCGCCTGAATCGGCCGCGCCGGTCGTCGATCCGCCGCCCGCCGCGCCCGCGACTGTCGATGCTGCACGCATCGTGCCCGCACCTGCCGGCGCGCAGCACTACGCGCTGATCCTGGACTACGGCCAGGACGCGCTGCTGGCGCGGCTGGATCTGATCCGCGGCGCCACCCGCAGCATCGATATCCAGACCTACATCTTCGACGAGGACGACGCCGGCCATCTGATCCTGGACGAACTGCTGATCGCGGCGCGGCGCGGCGTGAAGGTGCGGCTGCTGGTCGACCAGCTGGCCGCGCTGCGGCGCGTCGACACCCTGGCGGCGCTGGCCGGCGCGCACGCGGATTTCGAGATGCGCCTCTACAACCCGGTGCTGGGGCGGGCGCGGATCAGTTACCCGATGTACGCGCTGGCGTCCGCCTGTTGCTGGCGCAGGCTCAACCAGCGCATGCACAACAAGTTGATGATGGTGGACGGGCTGGTGGGCATCACCGGCGGCCGCAATTACCAGAACGACTATTACGACTGGGACGCGTCCTACAACTTCCGCGACCGCGACATCCTGGTCGCCGGCCCGGCGATCGCCAGCATGGACGCGCATTTCGAATCCTTCTGGAACGCACCGCTCACCCGGCCCGTGACCCGGCTGACGGACGTCGGCCGCCTCGTGCTGCGCCAGGGCGTGCCGGCGGTGGACCACCCGGCACCGGAGCGGCCGCAGCGGATCGAGGCCATGGGTCGCGACGCCGACGACGCCGCGCTGGTGCGCAGCCGCCTGGTCGATGCGGCGATGCCGGTACGGTCGCTGCGCTACATCGGCGACTCGCCGCGCAAGCATCAGGCCGAGACACTGCGGTCGGGCGTGTCGTCGCGGTTGCTGCGCGACCTGATCGTATCCTCGGAACACCGGGTGCTGCTGCAGACGCCTTACCTGGTGCTGTCGAAACCGGCGCAGCGCATGTTCAGCGAGCTGCAGCTGCGCGATGCCCCGCCGCGGGTGATCGTCTCCACCAACAGTCTGGCCGCCACCGACGCCTTCATTCCCTACGCGCTGTCGTACAAGTACAAGCGCCGCTATCTGCGCGATTTCAAATTCGAGATCTACGAGTTCAAACCGTTTCCGCAGGATGCCCCGATCGACGTGGAAGCCACCGGCACCGTCGGCATCGCATGGCAGGACGACGGCACGCCGGTGGTGCTGGATCAATTCGGTGCGTTGCCGGCCAATGCCGAGCCGTCCAGGCCGGCGCTGACCGGGTCGTCGGGACTGGGATCCTCGGCAGGAGGCTCGTCCGGGGCGGGGTCGTCGAGCGGCATGGCCTCGGGTTCGGACGGGTCGGACATCGGCGGCAGCCGCTCGCCCGACCGGCCGACGCCGCTGGCGCGCGAATACTCCGCGCTGCGCTACTCCAAGCGCGGCGCCAACGAGCAGGTGCCGCTCAAGCGCGGCGGCGTGCGCTTCGGGCTGCACGCGAAGTGGCTGGTGATCGACGAGCGCGTCGGCGTGATCGGCACCCACAACTTCGACCCGCGCGGCGACACCTACAACACCGAATCGGTGGTGGTGATCGAAGACCCGGCGTTCGCGCGCGCCCTGGCCGCCAGCATCGAGCGCGACATGGCGCCGGAGAACGCGTGGATGATCGCCCGCCGCGACAAGCCGCCGGTGTTCTCGGGGCTGGAATATTCGCTGTCGAAAATGTCCGAATTGCTGCCGTTTTTCGATTTCTGGCCGGTGCGCTACGCCACCAGCTACGAATTCAAGCCGGGCCCGGACTGCCCGGAGCCCATCTCTCCGCGCGATCCCGAATTCCGGCGCTGCTATGAGCCGGTGGGCGATTTCCCGGAAGTGGCGCCGGTGATCCGGCCGCTGACGCGGATCTTCACCGCATTCGGCGCGGGACTGGCCCCGATTCTGTAGTAGGGCGGGCTCAAGCCCGCCATCGCAGCCTGTCCGATGGCTCCGCAGATCGGCAAACGTCGCTCGATGCATGCCGGATCTGGCCTGAATCTGCGCAGTCCTTCCTCCAGAACCTGTCTCAGCCGCGCTTCAGGCGGCTTCATTGCGACCGTTCGTCGGCTCGGCAGATGTCGAAAAACAATAAAAACAATGGCTTGGCCCCATGACGAGAGCGGGGTGACTTCCGGCATGTCTGTTTTGGTAGAGAGGTGTTGTAGCTTACCAACACACCAAAGCAAAAACACACACGGAACCCGCCATGAACGTCTCGAACACCACCACCACCCGCACCTCGACCGACACCACCACCAACGTCGTCTCCATCGCCAGCAAGACCCGCCGCAGCTATGGCGCGCGCAGCTTCGGCGTCGGCTACGGCAAGAGCAGCGGTTACGCCGCGGACAAGCGCTACACCACCGACTGGGGCCAGATCCGCTTCCGCTGCGCCTGATCCGCCCGGTCACCCGCTTCCGTTCCGCCAGTGTCCAGATCCGCATCCGCCACGCAACACCCGCAAGTCATCCCCCGCACCAACCTCTCAGGACCAACATGAACGCCTCGCAGACCCACGCCTCACTCGCCCCGCGCACGCCGGTCGCCGTGCTGTCGCAGGTCGATGCCACCTCTTCTTCCACCCGTTATCGCGAACGCGATTTCGGCATCGGCTACGGCGCCAGCAGCGGCTATGCCCAGGACAAGCGCTACACCAGCGACTGGGGCCAGACCCGCTTCCGCTGCCGCTGAGTCCAGCGACATGGCCCGACGGCATCGCCCCGCGGCATTGCCCGGCCGCACGACGCGACCGCGTCAGCGCCTAACCGCTTCGATGCGTCCCGACCGCAGCGCATGACCTCTCTCCCATGCGCCTGCGGCCGGGCCGCCGCCGGCAGGCTCGGTTATCCTGATGCCATGAGTATCCCCGCGCCCTCCGCTTCCAGCCCCTTCCGCCGCAGCACCAGTCTCGAACAGCTCAACGCGATGTCCACCGACACCGCCATGGCGCCGTTGGGGATCGTGTTCACCGAGATCGGTCCCGATTACCTGCGCGCCACCATGCCGGTGGATGCCCGCACCCGCCAACCGTACGGCCTGCTGCACGGCGGCGCCTCGGTGCTGCTGGCGGAGACCCTGGGCAGCAGCGCCGGCATGCTGTGCTGCGCCCCCGACCATCTGTGCGTGGGCATCGAGATCAACGCCAACCACGTCAACGGCATCCGCGAAGGCCAGGTCACCGGCACCGCACGGCCGCTGCACGT
>JBKJTC010000241.1:0-3358 GCA_046590925.1 Lysobacteraceae bacterium
CACCGCTTCTTGCTTGAATTCGAGCGTGTAACGCGCCCGCGTTGTCTTCGTCATGTCGTTCTCCTTGCGTGGATTGAATCACACGGCTAAGGGGTACGTTTCTTGAGGGCAAGGTCACTTCCACGCGCACAGCTCAGCACAGGGGATGTGCCGTTCGCCGTTCCGCAGCCATTGCGCTTCGGCACGGCCGGTTTCGCCCCCGGACATCGCCCCGGCTGGGCCTCTCAATCATCCAGACAGGAGGTCTCATGAAACACGTTTTATTGAAGAGCGCATTGATTTCATTCGCGATGATGGCTGCAGCGAAGGCGTGGGCAGGCGATTCGACGCCCGATGCCGCGCGACAGCCAACGGCAACAGACAGGGCCATGGTCGATCGAACCGGCAATCCGCGTCCGCTGCGTGCGCAGCTGGTCTATCGCATCGTCGCCAAGTGGGGCATGCACGTGCAGGAAGCCTATCGCACCGATCCGCGCCGCTGGGCCGATTCGATGGCGCAGGTGTTTGCGAAAGCGAGCCCTGATGCGCTGAAACGTGCGGTAGAGGCGCGCACGTTTGCGGCGATGAATGATGCGTTGTTGGCCGGAACGAACCCAGCTGCGCTGCAACCTGCCGCAGCGCCGACCTTGAGTGGCAACGGTTCGAAGCGGATTGCTGCCCGCAGCCTCGGCGACCCGGACCGGGATCTGGTCTACGTGCCGGTCACACCGTGCCGGATTCTGGATACGCGGATCGCTGGTGGGCCGATTCCCGCCAACAGCTTCCGCGATTTCGATCTCACCGATGTGATCCGCTACGCGCCGCAGGGTGGAGACACCAGCAACTGCAACGTCGGAGACAAGGGATCGTTTGCGGCAGCGGCGCTCAACATCACCGTAGTCACGCCGAACACGGCCGGCTACATTACGGCCTTCCCTTACCTTTCCAGCCAACCGACCGCCGCGACCCTCAACTATGTCGCTGGTGATATTCGCAATGGTCTTGCGATTGTGCGTTTGGATCAGAGTGCCGCGACCAATGAGTTCAGCGTCTACAGCTTTGCTCAGACGCATCTGGTGGCGGACATCGTGGGGTATTTTAGGGAACCGGAGGCGACTGCGTTGGAGTGCATCACTGTGTCCGCCTCGACAATTGTTTCCGCAGGTATCCGTACTTCGTTCAGTCCATCATGCCCAGTGGGATACACAATCGTCAGTGGAGGATGTTTTCCTGCCGCGACAGCATTCAATTTCTGGGGTAGTCAAACAACAAATGCGAATCATCAGTGTTTGACTCAAGCCTCAAACGCTCTTGAAGTTATTGCCAGTGCGCGCTGCTGCCGGCTCCCGGGCCGATGATCGTGGACTTTATTGGGGTGTTATCGATACGGCACGATCATATTTGAATTTTTCCGGTCAGGTTCACTTCGATAAGACCGTAAGGCGTATGTGTAGCGAGTAGCCGGGTAAGCGAAGCGCACCCAGGATGAGACAGCAATGGGGTCAGGTTCAATTCTCTCGAAGCAAGTAGCCCGGATAAGCGAAGCGCATCCGGGATGACGAGAGGCATGCCTCTCCGAAGACTCCCGGATGCGGCTTTCAGCCTTATCCGGGCTACACCGCTGATGCAAAAGCCCCGGGTGCGCTTCGCTTACCCGGGCTACTTTGATGCCGCATCTGCGCATCGATTGCCACGCCGCCCCGTTTGCGGGATGCTGCCGCTACCGTAAGACGAGGCAAGACCCATGCGCGTCATCTTTCACGGCGCCGCCGGTGAAGTCACCGGTTCGCTTCACGAAGTCGAAACTGCCGGCAAACGCCTGTTGATGGACTGCGGCATGATCCAGGGCAGTCCCGAGGCCGAAGCCCGCAACGCCGAGCCGTTCCCGTTCGAGCCGAGCGAGCTCGACGCGCTGATCGTCAGTCACGCGCATATCGATCACATCGGCCGGATTCCGCTGCTGGTCCAGCGCGGTTTCAGCGGCCCGATCTACGCCCAGAACGCCACCGCGGATCTGATGCCGATCATGCTGCAGGACGCTGCCGGCATCGCGGAAGGCGAGGCGAGGCGCGCCAATCGCGATCGCCGCCGTGGGCAGCCGGAAGCGGTGCCGCTGTATACCAAAGATGACGCGCGCGACGCGATGCACCAAGTCGAAACGATTCCCTACGACAGCCGCACCGAACTGTTTCCCGACGTCGAGATGTGCTTTCGCGATGCCGGCCACATTCTGGGATCGTGCAGCGTCGAGCTGTGGGGCGATGGCAGGAAACTTGTCTTTTCCGGCGATCTCGGCCCCAAGGGCACGCCCATCCTGCGCGATCCGGCCGAGATCACCGAAGCCGATCTGGTGCTGATGGAGTCGACCTACGGCGACCGTCTGCATCGCGATCGGGCCGAAACCATCCATGAGCTGGAGGAAATCCTCGACGACGCCTGGCTCTCGGGCGGCAGCGTGCTGATTCCGGCGTTCGCGGTCGGCCGCACCCAGGAGTTGCTGTACTGGTTCGCGAAACACTGGGACGAATGGAAGATGTCGCGCTGGCAGATCTTCCTCGACAGTCCGATGGCGTCGAAGGTGGTGGATGTCTACGGCCGCCATCAGGAACTGTTCGACGACGACGCGAAAGCGGTCTGGCGCGGGCGTCCCAATCCGTTCAAGTTGCCCAACCTGCACATCGCGGAGACGTCGGACGAATCGATGGCGATCAACCGGATCGAGCGGGGGATCATCGTCATCGCCGGCTCGGGCATGGCCAATGCCGGCCGCATCCTGCATCACTTCAAGCACCGGCTGCATCGTCGCGAGACGCATGTGGTCTTCGTCGGTTATCAGGCGCAGGGCACCACCGGGCGTCGGTTGGTCGACGGCGCGCAGTGGGTGCGCATCCATGGCCACGACGTGCGCGTGAATGCCCAGCGGCATACCGTCGGCGGGCTGTCGGCGCATACCGATCAGCGTGGTCTGATGGACTGGTACGGCCGCTTCGCCGACCATCCGCCGCTGGCTCTGGTGCACGGCGAGGACAAGGCCCGGGAAGCCTTGGCCGGTGAGCTGGGCGAGGCCTATGGAATCACCGCGACACTGGCGCGGCCGGGTCTGGAGATCGAGGTCTGACGCTCGACCCTGAATGGGTCTCGGGACCGGCCCGGGAATTTTCTCTGGCGTATCAGGCACTTTTAACGTACAGTTCGCCTCGTTTCGCGCACGGCTGGCCCGTTTTCCTTAGGCAGCCCGCTGCAGCTCCAGCGCCGGTACACCCGTACGGCACCCGACCTCGCAGCACTCTCCCGCACGTCTTTCGTCGCGCCGAACACGACCCGCCATGTGGCTGGCCGTTTCATTTTGCTCGCAGCGCGGTTTTGGAAAGCTCCGAGT
>JBKJTC010000222.1:0-2591 GCA_046590925.1 Lysobacteraceae bacterium
CTCGAGCAGCGCGGCGACGATGCGGTCGCCGTCGCTCGCGAGCGGCGGTACCACCTGTTCTTCCGATGACGACTGTGCCGCTGTCTGGACCACTGCATTCACGGGCGTTGCCCTTGCCGCCGCTGTCGCGGCCGATATTGGGTGAAGGTCATACTCTAACGTGTCGAAGCGGATCGGGCCGCGCCTCACAAGCCCTCACCGTCGTGGAAAGGGTCCAAGGGGATGGGGTTGAAACCGATCGGCCGGGATAGGACCAGCAGGCGGCGGGGTGGTTCCGCAAAGCCGCCCCCACCCATTTGCGCTGCGCGCAAATCTCCCTCCCCCGCATGCGGGGGAGGGCTGGGGAGGGGGGCTTCACAGCACCCGGGGGCTTCACAGCACCCGGGTGCCTCAACGCACCTCGGCCACTTCCACGCCGTCCATACCGGCCGACAGCGTGCGCGCGTCGCCGCCCTGGCCGAGCTTGATCTTCAGCCGCACTTCGTTCTGCGAATCGGCGAAACGCAGCGCGTCCTCGTAGCTGATTTCGCCGGCTTGATACAGCTCGAACAGCGCCTGGTCGAAGGTCTTCATGCCGAGGTTGGTCGATTCCTTCATCACTTCCTTCAGCTTGTGGATCTCGCCGTCGCGGATGTAGTCCTGGACCAGCGGCGTGCCCAGCAGGATTTCCATCGCGACCTTGCGGCCCTTGCCGTCCGGGGTCGGAATCAGCTGCTGCGCGACCACGCCCTTGATGTTCATCGACAAATCCATCAACAGCTGGCTGCGGCGGTCTTCCGGGAAGAAGTTGATGATGCGATCCATCGCCTGGTTGGCGTTGTTGGCATGCAGGGTACACAGCACCAGATGCCCGGTTTCGGCGAAGGCGATGGCGTGGTCCATGCCTTCGCGGGTGCGCACTTCGCCGATCATGATCACGTCGGGCGCCTGGCGCAGAGTGTTCTTCAGCGCGTTCTCCCAGCTGTCGGTGTCGATGCCGACCTCGCGCTGGGTGACGATGCAGCCTTCGTGCTTGTGAACGAACTCGATCGGGTCTTCGATGGTGATGATGTGGCCGGAGGAATTCTGGTTGCGGTAACCGATCATCGCCGCCAGCGACGTCGATTTGCCGGTGCCGGTGGCGCCGACGAAAATGATCAGGCCGCGCTTGGTCATCGCCAGAGTCTTGATGATCGGCGGCAGCGCCAGTTCCTCGATGCTCGGGATCTTGGTCTCGATCCGGCGCAGCACCATGCCCACCTGATTGCGCTGGTAGAAGCAACTGATGCGGAAGCGGCCGACGCCGGACACGCCGATCGCGAAGTTGCACTCGTGGGTCTTCTCGAACTCCTCGCGCTGCGAGGGCGTCATCACGTTCAGCACCAGCTCGCGACTCTGCTGCGGCGTCAGCGCGTTCTGGGTGATCGGCGCGATCTTGCCGTTCACTTTCATCGCCGGCGGCATGCCCGCGGTGATGAACAGGTCAGACGCCTTCTGGTGCGCCATCAGCTTGAGGAAAGAGGTGAAGTCGATGGTGCTCATGGAAAACTCCGGGTCTTGAATGGTTACGCCCTGGTGACTGTCATCCCCGGCTAATTAGCCTTTAGCCCCCGCGAAGGCGGGGGGAGAGACCTGCTTTCATCGGCAAAGAAACCGCAGCAGGTTCCTCGCTGCGCTCGGAACGACATGAATGGTTATTCGAACAGACGCTTGTCCTTCGCGTAACCCTTCGCCTGCTGGCGGGTGATCAGGCTGCGCTTCACGAGATCCTGCAGATGCTGGTCGAGAGTCATCATGCCGTAGGCCTGGCCGGTCTGGATCGACGAATACATCTGCGCGACCTTGTCCTCGCGGATCAGGTTGCGGATCGCCGGGGTGCCGACCATGATTTCCCAGGCCGCGGTGCGGCCGCCGCCGACCTTCTTCAGCAGCGCCTGCGAAATCACCGCGCGCAGCGATTCGGACAGCATCGAACGCACCATCGGCTTTTCGCCGGCGGGGAACACGTCGATGATGCGGTCGATGGTTTTCGCGGCCGAGCTGGTATGCAGGGTGCCGAACACCAGATGCCCGGTTTCCGCGGCGGTCAGCGCCAGACGGATGGTTTCCAGGTCGCGCAACTCACCGACCAGGATGTAATCGGGGTCTTCGCGCAGCGCCGAGCGCAGCGCCTCGTTGAAGCCGTGGGTGTCGCGGTGGACTTCGCGCTGGTTGATCAGGCACTTCTGCGAGGTGTGGACGAATTCGATCGGATCCTCGACGGTGAGGATGTGCGCGTATTCGCTCTTGTTGACGTGGTCGACCATCGCCGCGAGCGTGGTCGACTTGCCCGAGCCGGTCGGGCCGGTGACCAGGATCAGGCCCTGCGGCTGGTCGATCAGCTCGCGGAAGATCGGCGGGGTCGCCAGGTCTTCGAGGGTCAGTACTTCGGAAGGAATGGTCCGGAACACGGCGCCCGCGCCGCGGTTCTGGTTGAAGGCGTTGACGCGGAAGCGCGCCAGGCCGGGGATCTCGAACGAGAAGTCGGTCTCGAGGAATTCCTCGTAATCGCGGCGCTGCTTGTCCGACATGATGTCGTAGACCAGCGCGTGGACCTGCTTGTGGTCGAGCGC
>JBKJTC010000154.1:0-6491 GCA_046590925.1 Lysobacteraceae bacterium
ATCGCGTTCAATTCGTTGTGCCATGATCTGGGTTCTCTGGGTTCGGGGCTGTGGCGCCACCGAGGGAACCGCCGCAGGTTGTCGGTATGAAATTACAGAAAGGATGTTGCACTAACCACCCTTATGTCTTCCGGGCTCTTACTAGGGGCTGATCGGATCTTCCACTTGCGCCTTTTTGGATGAAATTCGACCATCTCAAAAGTAGTCCCTGGTGCAACTTGGTCCAGAAAGAACTTCACGCACTCACAGCAGTAAGCGTTATCAGAGTTCTAAAAGTGATCGAACTTTGGCTTCAACTTCAAGCATTTCAGCTTTGCTGGCAAAGCCACGAGAAAACGCCTTTCTCGATCGCCAATCGGCGAAAAATATTTGGTGGGTCAAAGCAACGCCGGGCTTGTTAAGCCCACCCAAGGCCACCTCGAACGGAAAGCTCTTTATCTTGGTCGTAATTGCAACGCAAACCACCAAGCTGGTTTTATCGTTAAACCCTTGGGGCGTTAACACCAAATGTGGGCGATCACCTGTTTGCTCATGACCCGCACCATCTGTACTGCCTAAGTGAATAATTTCTGTGCGACGGGGAACCCACGGCGGCGCTACCATTCGATCTGCTCCGCACCCACAGCGTGCGCGTGCGGCTTGAAGTCTGGGAGATTATCAGGCGTGATGGCCGAGATGAGCTCGTCAATATCATACGAAGGCTTGCTCGACTCGATCACTATCCGCCCCTTTTCCGCATACATAACCAAAGGTTCGCCCAACGTGAAATGGGACTGTTCAAGGACAGAGGTGGGTATGCGCAGCGCGGCACTGTTGCCCCACATTTTCAATATGGCCATGAGAAACTCCTTACTTGGTTACAGGTCATGCTAACCCTGTTGATGGCATGTATCTATATTGTAGATACGGCGATTAAGGTACAGTCTCAATCATCCGTGAGATTATCATCTTATAGGGCTATCCTGCGAGCGCTAAGGCAGTCAGTGGGCCAATGTGTCTTTTTTGAATGCGTTGCTGATGGGGCAAGCGAGCCGACGTAGGCTATGAACTGACCCGACTCTTCTGATCGAACTCCACAGATGGCATTGGGTCATTCCGTCCCACTCGACCCTCTTGTATCATTTCTTACGTTGGACTCTCGGACACATTGAGGCGAGTGTCCGGGCGCGTAAGTGCTTGATAGGGCTGGATGGTTGGACACTTCCTAGAGTGTCCGGTCCACTCCGCCAATCCCTTCAAATTCAGTTCCTGCCATCGCGCAGGGCTCCAAAGGCACAGGAAACGGTGCCTTTGTTGTTTCCGGGCTGTCGAGCAAGCGTCGGAACCCCGCATCCGAGGCTCGTTCGGCGGATTTCCTGTCCGGCAGGCATGCTGCGGCACGTCGCTCCGGCTACACTTAGCGGCTCCTCATTCGGCACGCCTCGCCAATGCTGCAAGCCTTACGCGAAAAATCCTCCGGTTGGATCGCCACCATCATTCTCGGGATGCTGATGATCCCGTTCGCCTTTTTCGGCATGGAGCAGTATCTGTTCCAGCGCAACGACACGTTCGTGGCCAAGATCGAGGCACCACCGGCCTGGTGGTCGTCCGCGCCGGACTGGTGGCTGGTGCGCAAGGCGCTCTGGCAGAAGGAAGAGATCAGCACCGATCAATTCCGCGCCCGTTTCGAGGACGTGCGCCAGCAGCAGCGCCAGGCCGCCGGCGAGAACTTCGATGTGCGCGAGTTCGAAAGCCTCGACAACAAGCGCAAGATCCTCGAGAGCCTGGTCGATGAGAGCGTGATGCGCATGGCTACCGAACGCGAGGGCATCGCGATCGGCGATGCGCAGGTGCGCGACACCATCGAATCGATTCCCGAATTCCAGATCGACGGTAAATTCGACCTGCAGCGCTATCGCAGGTCGCTGGCCTCCGGCGTTCCGCCGAGAACGCCCGCCGAATTCGACCAGCAAGTGCGCGACACGCTCAAGCAGCAACTGCTCGCGTCGCGGCTGCGCAACTCCGCATTCGTCACCAACGCCGAAGGCCAGCGTCTGATCTCGCTGCTCAGCGAAACGCGCGACGTGTCCTATGCGATGCTGCCGGTATCGGTCGATACCGCACCGGTGACGGCGGCCGAGATCGCGAGCTGGTACAAGGCGCATCCCGACGACTTCCGCTCGCCGGAGATGGTGACGATCGAGTATGTCGATATCGACGCTGCGGCCATGGCATCGCCAGTGGTTGCCGACGAGAATGCGCTGAGGGCGCAGTACGAGCAGGACAAGGCGCGTTTCATCGAACCCGAGCAGCGCCTCACTTCGCACCTCCTGGTGAAGGTCGAAGCCGGCGCCGATGCCGCAGCGCAGAAAGCGGCCGAGGCGAAGGCCAACGCCCTGGCGGTCCAGGCGAAGGCGGCGGGCGCGGATTTCGCCGCGCTCGCGCGCCAGAACTCCGAAGACGGCGGCTCGAAGGATGCCGGTGGCGATCTGGGCTGGATCGCCAAGAACGGACAGATGGTCAAAGCGTTCGAGGACGCCGTGTTCGCCACCCCGACGGGCACCATTTCCGGGCCGACCAAGAGTGAATTCGGCTGGCACATCATCCAGGTGCGCGAGATCAAGGCCGGGCGCGAAATGCCATTCGACCAGGCCCGTCCGGAACTGGAGCGCATGCTGGCCGAGAGCGCCCGCGAGCGCGGCTATAACGAATTGAGCGGCAAGCTGGTCGACGAAGTGCTGAAGAGTCCGGCGTCGCTGGCGCCAGCGGCCCGAAGCGCGAACCTGCAAGTGCAGAAGCTCGGCCCGTTCGCGCGTGGCCAGGGTACCGGCATCGCCGCCAATCCGGCGGTGCTGCGCGCTGCGTTCTCCGAGGCGCTGATCGAGAGCCGCATGGTCAGCGATGCGATCGAGATCGCGCCCAACCACAGCGTGCTGATCCGGGTGATCGAACATACGCCGGAACGCGTGCAGCCGCTGGACAAGGCCGGGCCGCAGGTCGTGGCCGCAGTGCGTGCGAATCGTGCGGGCAAGGCGGCCGAAGCCGAGGCCGAAGCTGCGCTCGCGCGCATCAGGAAAGGCGAGTCGCTGGCCATGATCGCTGCGGCGAAACAATGGGTCGTCGCTAGTGTCCCGGCGGTGCCGCGTAATGCGCCCGTGCCCGACGCCGTTGCGTCGGAGGCCTACTTCCTGGTGCAGGCGCCGGCGGCTGGCAAGACATCGCCCGGCAAAGTGCGCGGCCAGAACGGCCAGATGATCGTCTTCGAGGTGACCAAGGTCGGCAAGGGCAGCGCCGATGAGGTAACTCCGGAAATGCGTGCGGGTTTCCTGCGCGAACTGGCGCCGCGGATCGGCGAACAGGACGCGCTGGCCGTCGGCAAGGCCGAGCGCAAGCGGATGAAGGTGGAAATCGCCGAAGACCGGCTGTAGAAGCCGCCTGTAAACCGCTTCGAAAGCGATCCAAATAAAGAAGCCCGGCATCGCCGGGCTTCTTTATTTGCGAACCTTGAAGAGGCGCGCTTACTCGTTGCCGATCCCGGTCATGCCGACGATGTTGTATCCGGCATCGACATAGGTGATTTCGCCGGTCATGCCCGAGGCCATGTCCGAGCACATGAATGCGGCGACATTGCCGACGTCCTCGATGGTGACGGTGCGGCGCAGCGGTGCGTTCTGTTCGACATGCCGGAGGATCGTGCGGAATCCGGCGATGCCGGCCGCAGCCAGGGTCTTGATCGGGCCGGCCGAGATCGCGTTGACGCGGGTGCCTTCCGGGCCGAGATTGTAGGCCAGATACCGCACGGTCGATTCCAGACTGGCTTTGGCCACGCCCATCAGGTTGTAGCCAGCCAGCGCGCGTTCGGCGCCGAGATACGAGAGCGTCAGCACCGCGCCGTTGCGGCCCGCCATCATCGGCCGCGCCGCCTTGGCCATCGCCGCCAGAGAGTACGCCGAGATATCGTGGGCGATGGCGAAGTTCTCGCGGGTCAGGCCGTCGAGGAATTGGCCGGTGATCGCTTCGCGCGGGGCGAACGCGATGGCGTGGATCAGGATGTCGAAACCGTCCCAGTGCTTGCCGAGTTCGTCGAAACAGGCGGCGATCTGGGCATCGTCGGAGACGTCCAGCGGCAGCACGATGCTGGAACCGTATTCGGCGGCCGCGCTTTCGACGCGCGACTTCAGCTTCTCGTTCTGGTAAGTGAAGGCCAGTTCCGCACCCTCGCGGCGCATGGCTTCGGCGATACCGGACGCGATCGAGCGCTCGCTGGCGATGCCGGTGATGAGGGCGCGTTTGCCTTGCAGAAAACCCATGGTCGTCTCGTGTTTCCGTCGGGGCGTTCAGTGTGCCATGGGCGGCCGGCCGTGGGCTGCCGTATGGTCCGGCGCGCGTCCTGGACATGCGTCTTCAGGCCCGGAACACGTCCTTCCAGCGGCGCAGCTCGGTGAAGGTTTCCAGCCGATCGGCGGGTGCGCGGCCGCGGCGCGCGGCGATGGCGTCGCGTACGCCCGGCGTATCGCAGCGCAGGAACGGATTGGTCGCGATCTCCTGCGCGATGGTGCTGGGCAATGTCGGTTCCGAGGCCGCGCGCAGCGTGCGCACCGTCTCCGCACGCGCCAGCAGAGCCGGATTGTGCGGGTCGACGGCCAGCGCGAACGCGGCGTTGCTCTGGGTGTATTCGTGCGTGCAGCAGACGAGGGTGTGGCCGGGCAGCGCGGCGAACGCATCCAGCGACGCCTGCATCTGTGCCGGTGTGCCCTCGAACAGCCGGCCGCAGCCGAGGCTGAAGAGGGTGTCGCCGCAGAACAGCAGGCTGGAACCGATGTCCCCGCTGTCGTGCTTGCCGTGGAATGCGATGTGGCTGCGGGTGTGGCCGGGCACTTCGAGGATATCGAAGCGCCAATCCGCGACGGCCACGCTGTCGCCCTGGCCCACGCGATGGGTCGCGATGTCGATGCGCGGGTCGTGCGGCGCGTGGATTTCGATCTCCGGCCAGCGCGCTTTCAGGGCAGCCAGGCCGCCGATGTGGTCGGGGTGGTGGTGAGTGACCAGCACCGCGATCGGCCGAAGCCCGTCCGCGGCCGCGGCCAGCACGGGGCCGGCATCGCCGGGATCGACCACCAGCGCACGGCCGTCGTCTCCGGCGAGGGTCCAGATGTAGTTGTCGTCGAAAGCGGGAAGGGGGTGCAGGCGCATGGGCATCGAGGGGGCGGGGAGGCGGGACAGCGGATTACAATGACACGATGCCTGTTTTGTCCTCTCCCGCACAGTCCGAGCCCGCGATGCAGTGGTTCCTGCTGCCTGCCGGGCAGGCGGTTCTCGACAGCGAACACACCATCGTTGCCGATGCGCTGGCGGCGCATCCGGTGGTGGGGCTGCCGTGGCTATGGCTGGCGCCGGTCGCCGCCGCCGAACCGCCCGCAGGTCGGGGGCTGCGTCTCAGCCCGGCGAGCGACGGCTGGCGGGGTCCGATCCGCTGCCGTCTGCCGCTGCCGCTGGCCAGCGAATCCCTGGGCGCGGTGGTGCTGCAGCATGTGGGCGATGCGCCGATCAATGGGCCGGTCGATGCCGCAGCCTTGATCGAGGAATGCGCCCGGCTGCTGGTCCCCGGCGGGCGCTTGTCGCTGCTGGGCATGAATCCGCTGTCGCCCTATCGCCTGCGCTGGCATCGCGCAGGCCTGACCGGACACGATCCGTCGACCTGGCGTCGTCTGCTGACCGACGCGGGCCTTGCGCCGGACACGGCCGCGCAGGGGATCGGCCCGCAGTGGTCGCCGACCGCGTCGCCCAGCCTGCAGTCCGGCCTCGGCTTGCGTGCGGCCTATCTGCTGCGCGCCGAGAAACGCGCCTTCCCGATGACCCCGTTGCGCCTGCGCAAACCGCTGGCGCTGTCGAACGGCGTCTCCGCCGCGTGAAGTATCGCGATCGGACATTCCTACCTGGCCCTTCGACTTGAGCAATCTGCCTTGAAGCACGACGAAACAGCGTCCAACGACGTCAAACACATCGAAATCCATACCGACGGCGCCTGCCTCGGCAATCCTGGCCCGGGCGGCTGGGCTGCGCTGCTGCGCTACAAGGCGCGCGAACGCGAGATCGCCGGCGGCGAGGTGCTGACCACCAACAACCGGATGGAGCTGATGGCGGCGATCATGGGGTTGGAAACGCTGACCGAGGCCTGCGTGGTCACCCTGTTCACCGATTCGCAGTACGTGCGCAAGGGCATCACCGAATGGATGCCGAACTGGGTCCGCCGGATGTGGAAGACCGCCGGTGGCGACCCGGTGAAGAATCGCGACCTCTGGGAACGCCTGCACGCCGCGTCCCAGCGCCATCGCATCGACTGGCGGTGGGTGAAGGGCCACTCCGGCGATCCCGACAACGAGCGCGTCGATGTCCTGGCCCGCGATCAGGCGGTCATCTACAAGCAACAGGACACCGCCCGCGCATGAGACAGATCGTCCTCGATACCGAAACCACCGGCCTCGAATGGAAGAAGGGCAACCGCGTCGTCG
>JBKJTC010000231.1:0-23476 GCA_046590925.1 Lysobacteraceae bacterium
TGTGCGCGGTCTTGTCGAACCAGAAATTGCTGATCTGGCAGAGCATCTCGCCCTTGCCGGGGATCGGGTCGGGCAGCACCACGTCGAAGGCGCTGAGCCGGTCGGTGGCCACGATCAGCAGCAGCGGGCCGTGGTCGCGGGCTTCGGGCGGCAGTGCGGCCGGGGAGAGGTCGAACACATCGCGGACCTTGCCGCGATGGCGCAGGGTCAGGCCGGGCAGATCGGATTCAAGCAGAGTGGTCGCCACGCGCAGTCCGTCGGGATCGGTCGGGCCGCCTAGTGTAAGGCGCCGCGGCCGGCTTGGGCCGCCCGGCCGGTATGGCCTGCCGCGATGGCGACATGCCATGGCGGACTTGTGACCACCGACCCGGCGCGGTCGCGGCGCACGGCCTGTAGACTCGGCACCATGAAACGCTGGTACGGAAAACTGTTCGGATTCATCGCGGGTTGGCTGCTGCTGCGGCACCCGTTCGGCGGGCTGCTGGGCCTGTTGCTGGGCCATGCCTTCGATGAGGACTGGTTCAAGAGCAAGCGCGACACGCCCCACCGGGTGCTGGGCGTGACCGAGGACGCCTCCGATGCCGAGGTCGATCAGGCCTACCGCCGGCTGATCAGCCAGTATCACCCCGACAAACTGGTCGGCGTGGCCGAAGAACTCCGCCGCGAGGCGGAAGAGAGAGCCAGCGAGATCAACGGCGCTTACGACCGGATCAAAGCCTTGCGCAAGCGCTCGTAGCCGCTTGCGTGGGAGGGCCTTCAGGCCCGAGCACGCTGTTGCGATCTTCGGTATAGCCGTAGTTGAGGACTTGACCAGTCATCGGGCTGTTGAAATCCAGCCCGATAAAACCCCTGTCATCCCGAACGCACGCAGCGCGGAGGGATCTGTTGTTCGGCGCTGCAATGCGCGCCGTGCATGCGCTTGCGGCCTTTGCGTGCTTCTGCATACTGCCATCCCATCCGCTGCGGTCTCAGTGAGCGTGCGGCGCTGCTTGTCGCGACTCGCGTCGCTCCCACAGGGAAGATGCGGGCGATAATGCGCCGGTTCGCGGCTGAAGCCGCTCCTACGAACAGCCCCCATGCAGCCCACCGTCATCGCCCCGTCCATCCTGTCGGCCAATTTCGCCAAGCTGGGCGAAGAGGTGGACAACGTCCTCGCCGCCGGTGCCGACTGGGTGCATTTCGACGTGATGGACAATCATTACGTGCCGAATCTCACCATCGGCCCACTGGTCTGCGAGGCGCTGCGCAAGCACGGGGTGATCGCGCCGATCGACGTGCATCTGATGGTGGAGCCGGTGGATCGCCTGGTTCCGGATTTCGCCAAGGCCGGCGCGTCGCTGATCAGCTTCCACCCGGAAGCCAGTCGGCACGTGCATCGCACCATCCAGTTGATCAAGGCGCAGGGCTGCCAGGCCGGGGTGGTGCTGAATCCGGCGACGCCGGTCGAGGTGCTGGATTACGTGCTGGAAGACCTCGATCTGGTGCTGCTGATGTCGGTCAATCCCGGCTTCGGCGGCCAGAGCTTCATTCCCTCGGCGCTGGACAAGCTGCGGGCGGTGCGCCAGCGCATCGATGCGGTGGTCGCACGTACCGGCCGGCCGATCCGGCTGGAAATCGACGGCGGCGTGAAGCCCGACAACATCGCCGAGATCGCGGCCGCCGGCGCCGATACCTTCGTCGCGGGTTCAGCGATTTTCGGTCATAGCGACTATGCCGCCGTGGTCGCGCAGATGAAGGCCGCCGTCGCCGCCGTGCGACGCGCATGAATACGAACCGCGACCCGCGCGACGGGATGGATCCCGATACCTGGCTGATCCTCAACGGCAAGCAGGCGAACGACGACGCTGTGCGGCAGGCGGTGACCGCGGTGCGCGGGCGCGGTCTGCGGCTGGCGGTGCGGGTCACCTGGGAAGCGGGCGACGCCGGACGTTATATCGACGAAGCCATCGTTGCGAAGGCGCGCAGCGTGATCGCCGGTGGCGGCGACGGCACCGTGCGCGAGCTTGCCGACGCGCTGGCCCGGCGCGACGCATCGGCCGACGCGCTGCCGGCGCTGGCGGTGCTGTCGCTGGGCACGGCCAACGATTTCGCCACCGCCGCGGAGATTCCGGTCGAAGCCGAAGCAGCGCTCGATCTGGTGCGCACTTCGACGCCGCAGCCGGTGGATCTGCTGCGGATCGACGCCGACGGCGCGCAGCACTGGTGCATCAATCTGGCGTCGGGCGGCTTCGGTACGACCGTCACCACCGAAACCCAGGAAGGCCTGAAGAAAATGCTTGGCGGTCTGGCCTATCTCGTGAGCGGGCTGGCGCGCATGGGCCAGATCGAATCCAGCCACGCGCGCTTCGAAGCCGAAGATTTCGCGTGGTCGGGGAATTTCATCGCGCTGGGCATCGGCAACGGCCGTCAGGCCGGCGGGGGGCAAGTGCTGTGCCCGGATGCGTTCGTCGACGATGGCCTGTTGGACATCACGCTGGTGCCGACCCTGGAAGGCGAAGTCGCCGCCACCGTCGGTACGTTGATCGCCGAGGGCAAACAGGCCGCGCTGGAGCGGGTCTCGATGCGCCGCCAGCGCCGGTGGCTGACGATCGCCGCCGACCAGCCGCTGACCCTCAATCTGGACGGCGAACCGCTCGAAGCACGCGCGTTCCGGATCGAATGCGTTCCCGGCCGTCTGCGCATGCATCTGCCGGCGGACAGTCCGCTGCTGGCGGCGAATGCATCGACATAACGGGTGACGCACGCTCTGGATCGCAAAAAACAAAACGCCGGCAAGCCGGCATAAGCGCCCAAAACATAACCCCGGCAAGCCGGCATAAGCGCCCAAAACATAACCCCGGCAAGCCGGCATGCGTGCCCAAAACATAACCCCGGCAAGCCGGCATGCGTGCCCAAAACAAAACGCCGGCAAGCCGGCGTTTTGGGCAACACATTTGGAAGCAATCCCGCTTCCGTCCGTCTTCCTTGCGATGGACTCTCATTCTCCGGGCGAACCGTGACGGTTCCGTGACCACGGTATGGCGCAGATGCGACGCCGGTCCGAAGCCGTTAGCATGGTCGGCCATGGACCGATCAACGAACCGGATCACGCCCCGATCGGCCGTAGCGGCCTCGATAGCCAGAGGCGGTGCGAACGGACGATGGCGCGGTTGAGCCGACCGTTTCCTCTCCGCAGCCTTCTCAAGGATTCATCGCGTGATTTCGTTCGAACAATTCCAGCAGTACGCCGCCGAAGGCCACACCCTGATCCCGGTCGTGCGCGAAGTGCTTTCCGATCTCGACACGCCGCTGTCGGTCTATCTCAAGCTCGCCGACGGCCCGCACACCTATCTGTTCGAGTCGGTCGAAGGCGGCGAACGCTTCGGCCGCTATTCGATCATCGGCCTGCCCGCGCACCGCGTGTACGCGTTCGCCGGCCATACCCTGTTCGTCACCGAGTTGGGCGAACTGGTCGAAACCCGCGTCGTCGACGACCCGCTGGCGGAAGTCGAGCGCCTGCGCAGCGCCGAGCGCATTCCGCGCCTGCCCGGGCTGCCCGGATTCACCGGCGGCCTGGTCGGCTGGTTCGGCTTCGAGTGCATCCAGTACGTCGAGCAGCGCCTCAGCGGCAGCAGCAAGCCCGACGAGCTCGGCACGCCGGACATCCTGCTGATGGAAAGCCGCGATGTCGCGGTGTTCGACAACCTCAAGGGCCGGCTGTACCTCATCGTCCACGCCGACCCGCGCGAGCCGCAGGCATGGGGGCGCGCGAACCGGCGGCTGGACGCACTGACCCACCGTCTGCGCCAGGGTGGCCCGGGTTATCCGGAAACCCTCGATTCGGTCGGTTTGAACGAAGGCGATTTCGTCTCCGGCTTCACCCGTGAGGGCTTCATCGCCGCGGTCGAGAAATCGAAGGCGTACATCCGCGCCGGCGATATCTTCCAGGTCGTGCTGAGCCAGCGCCTGTCGGTGCCGTTCCGCGCGCGCCCGGTGGACGTGTACCGCGCGCTGCGCGCCCTGAACCCGTCGCCGTACATGTATTTCCTCGATGTGGGCGGCACCCAGGTGGTGGGTTCGTCGCCGGAGATCCTGGTACGGCTGGAACACGACGAGCAGGGGCAGGGCACCGTCACCGTGCGCCCCATCGCCGGCACCCGCCCGCGCGGACGCACGCATGACGAAGACCTCGCGCTGGAAGCCGAACTGCTGGCCGACCCCAAGGAACGCGCCGAGCATCTGATGCTCATCGACCTCGGCCGCAACGACGTGGGTCGGGTCAGCGAAGCAGGCACGGTGGAGATGGGCGAGCGATTCGTGATCGAACGCTACAGCCACGTCATGCACATCGTCAGCGAAGTCACCGGCCGTCTGAAAGCAGGCATGAGCTACGCCGACGTGCTGCGCGCGACCTTCCCGGCCGGCACCGTCAGCGGCGCGCCGAAGATCCGGGCGCTGGAAGTGATCCGCGAGCTGGAGCCGGTGAAGCGCAACGTCTACGCCGGCAGCATCGGCTACATCAGCTGGCACGGCGACGCCGACACCGCCATCGCCATCCGCACCGCGGTGATCCAGGACGGCAAGCTGCACGTGCAGGCCGGCGCGGGCATCGTCTACGACTCCGACCCGCAGAAGGAATGGGAAGAGACGATGAGCAAGGGCCGCGCGCTGTTCCGCGCGGTGGAAGAGGCGGCGCGGGGGTTGTAGGCCGGCGGTTTGTAGAACGGCCTGCCGCAGAACAGGCCGCAAACGAAAACGCCCCGCAGCGATGCGGGGCGTTTCGCGTTCGGGTCTTTGCGACGCGATCTGGCGCCGGGCTGCAGACTGGATGGCTTCCCCTGTCGTCCCGAACGTCCGCGCAGCGAGTGGAGGAATCTGCTGTCGCGATGGTCGGGATTCGGCAACGCGCGATAGCGTCCACGCGCGGTGCGCCGCTGAGGTCGGCTCAGAACAGCAGATTCACTACCAGCACCACGATGCCGGTATAGATCAGGCACAGCGGGCCGCCGACCTTCCACAGTTCCTTCGCGGTGTAACCGGCGGGGCCGGTGATCATCGACATCACCGGGTTGGAGGCGGTCATGAAATTGTTGGACGCCGACAGCGCCACGATCAGCGCGAACGCGGTGGGGTCGCCGCCCGCGGCCAAGGCCAGGTTGATCGCGATCGGGACCATCACGATGGTCGCGCCGACGTGGCTGATCACCAGCGAAAAGGCGGTGGCCAGCAGTCCCATCGCGATTTCCAGCAGCCACACCGGCGTGCCTTCGGGCAGCCGGTCCAGCGAGTGCGCGGCCACCCAGGCCGCCGCGCCGCTCGAATCCATCGCCCAGCCCAGCGGAATCAGGCAGGCCATCAGGAACACGGTCTTCCAGTTGATCGCGGCGTAGGCCTCGTCCATCTTCAGCACGCCGGTGATCAGCATGCCGGCCACGCCGGTCATCAGCGCGACCGACGCGGGAATGCGCGACGACAGCGCGATCAGCATGGTGATGCCGAAGATCGTCATCGCGATCTTGAACTTGTGTGGGCGCTGTTCGGCTTTCGGATAATCGGTGACCGTCACGAAGTCGCGATTGCTCGCGGCCTGCGCCAGATCCTGCCAGATGCTGTGCAGCACCAGCAGATCGCCGGCGCGCAGCGGCAGCTCGCGGACGTTCTCGCGCAGCACCTGCTTGTCGCGGTTGATCGCGAGCAGGCGCAGGTTGTAGCGCTTGCGCAATTGCAGCTCGGTGGCGGTCTTGCCGATGAAGGTGGAATTGGGCGGGATGACCGCTTCGGAGATGCCGGCGCGCGCGGGGTTGAACAGGTCGGCGAATTCGCGCAGCCGCGAGCTGGTGCGCAGGAAGCGGTTCTGCGCGAAATCGACGATGGTCTGACGCGGCCCCATCACCCCCAGCACGCTGCCGACCCAGATCCGCACGTCGCCCGGCGGCGCCAGGCGCGATTCGCTGCCGGTCTTCAGGGCCAGGATCAGCGGCGCATCGTGCAGCGCTTCGGTTTCGCCCAGCGACATGCCGACCAGCGGGCTGTCGGCGGTGATCGTGAGTTCGTAGACATCGCCGTCGATGCCGTAGGCGCTGGCGAAATAACTCTCGGTGCGCGCCGGGGTGACGCCGGCGTCGGCGGGGTTGTCGTGCAGCCGCTTGTCGCCGAAGAAATGGAAGTACGCCAGACCCGCGGCCAGCAGCGCGAGGCCGATCGGCAGCGGCGCGAACATCGGCAGCGGCTTGAGCGTCATCATCCCCGAGGGCAGGCTGTTGTTGGCCGACACCAGCAGGTCGTTGAGCAGGATCAACGGCGAGTTGCCGACCATGGTCAGCGCGCCGCCCATGACGATGGCGACCGCGATCGGCAGTAGCAGTCTGGACAGGGGCAGGCCGGTGCGCGAGGACAGCCGCGAGGCGACCGGCAGATACAGCGCCATCACCGACGGGTTCTGCATGACCGAGGAATTCAGGCCGGCGATGGCCGAGGTGTACAGCAGCAGGCGATGCTCGACGCCGTGGGCGCGGCGCAGCAGCCAGGCGGCCAAGCGATTGAGCGCGCCGGTGCGGTCCAGACCGGCGCCGAGGATCATGGTCGCGATCACGCTCATCACCGCGTTGCCGGAAAACCCGTTGAACAGATCTTCCGGCGCCACCAGTCCGGTCAGCCCCAGCAACACCAGCACCACCAGCGCCACCACGTCGGGGCGCAGGCGTTCGAACAGGAACAACACCATCGTCATCACCGTCAGCCCGAGCACGAGCTGCATATCGCTGGTGAGGGTGAGAGTGTTTTCCATCAGTCGGCGGGCTGGTTGGCAGGCGTGTCGTCGGCGGTCGGCGTCTTGTCGTACAACAGATCCCACACCCCGTGGCCGAGTTTCTGGCCGCGCGTCTCGAAATGCGTCTGCGGGCGCCATTCGGGCCGCGGCAAATGGCCGCGCGCACCGGCGCGGTTGCGCAGCCCGGGCGTGACGTCCAGCACGTCCCACATCTGCTCGGCGTAGTCCTGCCAGTCGGTGGCCAGATGCAGGCGGCCGCCGACGCGCAGTTTGCGTACCAGCAGCGCGGCGAAGTCGGGGTGCACCAGGCGGCGCTTGTTGTGGCGTTTCTTGTGCCACGGATCGGGGAAGTAGATGCGGATCTCATCGAGTCCGCCCTCGTCGATGCGGCCGTCGGCGATCTCATGCGTCAGCACTTCCACCGCATCGTGGCGGTAGACGCGCACGTGGTCGCTGCCGTCTTCGCCCAGCGCATTCAAGAGCCGGCCGACGCCCGGCGCGTGCACTTCGATGCCGATGTAATCGCGCGACGCGTCCTGCTTCGCGGCGAACCGCAGCGCGTCGCCGTTGCCGAAACCGATTTCCACCACCCGCGGCGCGCTGCGGCCGAAGACCGTGTCGTAATCGCGGACGCCCGCGCTGTAGTCCAGACCGAAGCGCGGCCACAGTTCGTCGAACGCGCGCTGTTGCGCCGGGCTGAAGCGGCCCTGTCGCAGCACGAAGCTGCGGATTTTTCGCTGGCCCGGTTCGACGGTGAAGGGTTGGTCGAAAGCGTGGTCGAGATCCGAGTGGCTGGAATCCGATGTGTGCCCGGCGTCATCGCCGGCCTGCGGTAGCTCGGTCACAGGCGGGCGCGCGACGCTGCTCATCCGATCAACCCATCCACCGGCGACGAGGCCGAAGCGTAGCGTTTGCGCGGAATGCGGCCGGCGAGGAAGGCATGACGGCCGGCCTCGATCGCCAGCTTCATCGCCAGCGCCATGCGCACCGGATCTTTGGCCCCGGCGATGGCGGTGTTCATCAGTACGCCGTCGCAGCCCAGTTCCATCGCGATGGCCGCGTCCGACGCGGTGCCCACGCCGGCATCGACCAGGATCGGCACCTTGGCGTTTTCGATGATTTCGAGCAGGTTGTAGCGGTTCTGGATGCCGAGGCCCGAGCCGATGGGCGCGGCCAGCGGCATCACCGCGACGCAGCCGATCTCTTCGAGGCGCTTGGCCAGGATCGGGTCGTCGCTGGTGTAGACCATCACTTCGAAACCCTCGCCGACGAGAATTTCGGCGGCCTTGAGCGTCTGCACCACGTCGGGAAACAGGGTGCGCGGGTCGCCCAGCACTTCGAGCTTGGTCAGGTTGTGGCCGTCCAGAAGCTCGCGCGCGAGCCGGCAGGTGCGCACCGCGTCGTCGGCGGTGTAGCAGCCGGCGGTGTTGGGCAGCAGGGTGTAGCGGTCCGGCGGCAGCACGTCGAGCAGATTCGGTTCGCCCGGGTGCTGACCGATGTTGGTGCGGCGGATGGCGACAGTGACGATCTCGGCGCCCGCGGCCTCGGTGGCGCGGCGGGTTTCGTCGAGATCCTTGAACTTGCCGGTGCCGGTCAACAGACGCGAGCGATAGGTCTTGCCGGCGATGACGAGCGTGTCGTCGTATGCGGGGAGTGCGGTCATCGCCGGATTATCGCCCAATTCCGCTGCGACGCGGCACGCATCAGCTTCGGTTTGCGGCGTCCTCAAGCCACGCGATGAGGCGATCACCGTGGATCACATCGGTATTGTGCGGCAGCAGACGGCGCCGGAGCTTGCCGGCATCGTCGCGCCAGGTCACCCGGCGCGCGAGGCCGAAGCCGGGCCACAGCAGTTGCACCATCGGGTTGGGCGTGTCGACGGACACGATCTGATCGCGGCGCACGACTGCGGTGCCGCCCAGGCTATCGAACGTCACGGTTGCGCCCTCCACCATGGCGCCGAACTTCAGGCTGGTCGCTGCCGCAAACACGGTCTTCAAATTGATCGTCAGCAGGAAGAACAGCAGCGCAGGTGACCAATCGACGAACGGCCCCTTGCCTGCCAATCCGGCGGCGAGCAGCACTTCGAGCGCGCCCATCGCCACCAGCAGACCCGCACTGATCCAGCGGCTGCTGGTCGGATAGCGCACCACGAAACGTCCGGGACCGACCGCGTCTGCCGCTACCGGCATCGACTTCGGTATCACATAGGCGAAGAAATAGCCCATGCCGCCGCCGAAGAGCAGCACATTGAAGATGAACATGCCGACTTGAACGCCCCAGTGCGTGCCGTTGAGGTCTTTGCCGATGAAGCTCATCGCCAGCATCAGCATCGCGTAGGTCAGACCTGTGCGCCAGCCGATGGAGGTCAGCAGGCGGCGGCGTTCGCGGCGCTGTTCGCTGGCGACGTGTTCGGCCGGGCCGAAAGCGTCGACGGCAGCCTGCAGCGCCGCGTCGCTGGCGCCGGCCCCGGCGTCGAGCAGGAAGTCGCGGGCTTCGAGCAACGTTTGGCGGCGCACCGCCGCCGAGCCGGCCAGTGCGGCGTCCAGGCGGGTGAGATAGCCATCGATGCGGGCATCGCCGATGGCGACATCGGCGGGGAAGCGGGGGGAGGGCAGTCGCAACAGGGAACTGGTCATGTGGGGCGTCCGGGAGTCAGGAAGATTCGGAGGAGGGCGGTGCGAGCACGGTGCGCTGCAGCAGGGCGGCGACCCTGCGCCATTCGGCGGTGCGGCGTTCGAGGAAGATGCGGCCATCCGGCGTCAGCCGGTAGTACTTGCGCGGACTGCCGCGTTCGCCCGGCTCGTGGTGCGAGGCGAGCAGGCCCTTGCGCTCCAGCCTGTGCAGCAGCGGATAGAGCGTGGCTTCCTTGATGACGTCGGCGTCGGCGCCGAACTGCCGATCCAATTGCTCGCGGATCCCGAAGCCGTAATTCGGCCCGGCCTGCAGCGCATGCAGGACCAGGGTGTCCAGCAGGCCCTTGAGGATCTGTTCGTCGGTGGTGTCGGTCGCCATGGAAAATACCTTACGTCGTAAGGTATGCGCTGTAAAGCTTTCGATATCTCGAGCTGCCCGGCCTGTCGCAGGGCGGACGACCGTCAGCCGCCGCCGAGGGCGTGGACGATCTCGACAATGTCGCCATCCACCAGTCGATGTTCGGCGTGGCGACCTCGCGGAACGATCTCGCCGTTGACCTCCACCGCCACCCGGCGTTCGGCCAGGCCCTGGGCGGTCAGCAACTCGGTGATGGTGCACGGGGCGGGAAGGGCGAGCGGCTCGCCGTTGAGTCGGATGTCCATGCGCGGATTGTCGCCCGGGGGCGGCGGTCTGCCCAGCGCCCGCCTCTCTGTTGAGTCGGGGAGGACTTGTCACACTTGAGTCACAAAGGTCATTCGTGAAACCATGCGGCCACCATCCGGCGCCGTATAGCAGAAGCGCCGAGGAAATCCGTCAGTTTTCTCATTATTTCGGGAGTGGGGTATGTCTTTCAATCGTGGGGCCAAGCGGCCCATCCGCAGTCTTCTCGCCGCCGCCGTCATCGCGGTGACCGCCGGTGCCGCCATGCCGGCCTCCGCCTCGGGTCCGTATTCGCAGACCGTATTCTTCGGCGACAGCCTCACCGACAGCGGTTTCTTCCGTCCGCTGCTGCCGGCCAGCGTCCGTCCGGTCACCGGCCAGTTCACCACCAATCCCGGCTTCGTCTGGGCGCAGTACCTGGCCGATTTCTACGGCACCGGCGCCGCGCCGAACGGTAACGGCCAGATCGGCACCAACTACGCCGCCGGCGGCGCCCGCGTGGGCACCAACTCCACTGGTGCGCTCGGCCCGATTCCGTCGCTGGCCACCCAGGTCACCAATTACCTCGCCGCCAACGGCGGCCGCGCCGACAGCCGCGCGCTGTACAGCGTCTGGGGCGGCGCCAACGATCTGTTCGCGATCACCAATGCCGGTGCGCCGCCGACCACCACCATCTCGAGCGCGGTTGCCGCGGAAATCGGCATCGTCGCCCAGTTGCAGGGCGCCGGCGCCCGCTATGTGATGGTCGCTACCGTGCCGGATCTCGGCCTGACCCCGGCGTTCCGCGCCCTGGGTACGACCGCGCAGGCGCAGGGCACCGCACTCACCACCACCTACAACAACGCGCTGTTCGGCGGCCTGGCCAGCAACGGCCTGCGGGTGATTCCGCTCGACACCTTCAACCTGATCCGCGAGATCACCGCCGCGCCGTCGACCTACGGCTTCGGCAACATCACCGGCACCGCCTGCCAGCCGCAGATCACCGCCAACTCGCTGACCTGCAACCCGACCAGCTACGTCACTCCCGACGCGCCGAACACCTATCTGTTCGCCGACGGCGTGCATCCGACCAGCCGCGCGCACCAGATCCTGTCGCAGTACGCGGTGTCGGTGCTGGAAGCCCCGCGCCAGATCGCGATCCTGCCGCACGCCACCGCCGTGGTCGGCCGCGCCCGCGCCGATCGCGTGTCCAGCCATCTCGCCGGCAAGCCCGAAGGCGACGGCATGCGCTGGTGGTTCGACGGCCGCGCCGATTTCCAGCGTTACGACCGCGGCAACAAATACGACGGCGTCGGCCCGGCGTTCACCGGCGGCATCGACTGGACCCGCGGCAACTTCGTCTACGGCGGCTTCGCCGGCTTGGGCCGCAACGGCTACGACTTCGGTCTGCGCGGCGGCGATTTCGACCAGACCGACGGCACTCTCGGCGGTTTCGCCGGCTGGTACGGCGACCGCGCCTGGGTCAACGGCCAGCTCAGCTACAGCATGGTCCGCTACGACGTGAACCGCGAAGTCTGGCTCGGCCCGGCGAAGCGCAGCCACAGCGGCTCGCCCGACGGCAGCAACCTGACGTTCGGTATCAACGCCGGCTTCAACTTCACCGGCGAAGCCCTGACCCACGGCCCGGTCGCCAGCGTGCTGATGCAGCGCATCGACGTGGACGGCTACGCCGAAGACCAGCCGACCCTGTCCACCTCGCTGGCCTATCCGGACCAGAGCTTCGATTCGATGATCACGAGTCTGGGTTGGCAGGCCAGCTACAAGATCAACGATCACCTCACCCCGTACGGCCGCCTGACCTGGGACGTCGAGCACGAAGATCAGCCGGAAGAAGCCTTCGCCCGTTCGCAGTCCATCACCGGCAGCCTGCAGTACGCCGTGCCGGGCCAGACCTTCGACGACAGCTACATGACCCTGCAGATGGGCGCCCGCACCGAACTGTTCGGCCTCGACGCCAACATCGGCGCCAGCCTCACCACCGCGCAGGGCGGCGGCAACGACGCCACCCTGTTCGCCACGTTCGGCAAGAGCTTCTGATCCATATCGGCACAGCGGCCTCCACAAGGTTTGCGGAGGCCGCGACAGCCGGTAGACTGACCACACCGCGGGTGTAGTTCAATGGTAGAACTGCAGCTTCCCAAGCTGCTAGCGTGGGTTCGATTCCCATCACCCGCTCCAGATCAAAAAACGGCGACCTCGAAAGGGTCGCCTTTTTTGTTTTGCACGTTCCAAAACAATCGTGATGTGATTCGATCTGCGTTAGCCTGTGCCCACAGAAGCCCAAGGACCGAGCGATGAAACACCATGCTCCACTATCGAAGCTGCTGGTGCTGCTTTGCTCGGCGGGGGTGGGAACCATCGGGGCCTGCGCCAACCCGCATACCCGGTCTGCCGATCAGGCAGACGCGCCCACGACGCGCCAAACCTCCGGCCCTTGGCCGGCGACAGCCATTGCAGAGCGGGACATCGCGGCAGAGGCAGTGATCATCGACGATCGCACGAAACCTTGGAAGCTGTGGTTGATGTCTTCTTCGGCAGAGGGGCGCGTGAACGCCCTGGAATTCTTCTCGGGAGAGCGGGTGACCGATGTCAGGGTAGAGCCTTCGCTGGATTCCGTCGGGAAACGCATGGCCTATACCTTCACCGACCGCAGCGCGCGCCGATACGCCTCCTTGCGTGCGACCCCGTCCGCAGTGGACGGCGGGCAGCCCATCGCTTACGCCGGGTGGGAGGATCAGGAAGGCAAGGGGCACGATGTCGTGCTGGGCGGCACCTTGTTCGAGCGCAGAACGGTGGCTGCGCCCGGCGACGCGCCCAAAACGGTGAACACACCCGTGGACACGCGTCCCCTGTTCGGCGGACAACCCGCTTGCGAAGCCGCAGCTTACGTCGCTCGCACGCAAGCGCCGTTGCGGCAGGACACCGAGCCGGGCTTCAAGCCGCTCACGAAAATCATCGCCGACTACGATGCCCAAAAAGATTGCTGGGCCACCCGGCCCATCCACGCCGTCAATCTGGAGGACAACACGTTCCTCATCGCTACGGCCAGCCGGGTGTTCCGGATCAGCAGCAAGGACCTGTCGCCCGTGGGCACCGCGCCAAGCATCCGGATCGTCGATATCAAGGAATAAGAAGATGGCAGGCAAGGAGGTACAACCGTGAACGCACAACGGCAACCAGCAACGCTGTCAGACAACGAACTCAGGGCGACGATCTACTTCGCGGTGGGTGTAGCGTCGGAAGGCAGCCTGGCGGGGCGCAATGTCGCATACGATCTGTCGTTCGCCGGATACATCCATCGCGAGGGAGACACGGCGCGGAGGGAGCCTCGCGAGCCAGGGCAGTTCCGTGCGGGGCAACTGGAGCCGATCTACAACAGCGGCTATTCCGTCGGCACCCTGCAAACGGACTTCGGTCAGCAACGCAACGACCCGAATCGGAACGCGGATCAACTCCTGGACGCGTATCAGACCTGGGCACGTCAACCCGGCCAGCGTGCCAACCTGGCATTGAGCGCAGCGGAATACGACCAGGCCAGCGACGCACTGCGGCGCCAAGGCAACGAGATCCGTGGCGATCGGCAGACCACTGCCGACAACGGCTTCGATGTCCCGGGTGGCATCAAGACCCGGCTGAACGAGTTCCTGCGGTCGGACGCGGGCATCACGTTCGTCCATGGACAAGACGTGAGACAGGTCAATCACCTTCTGAGGGACGGCGGTGCTGTCCGCGAGTTGGAGGACACCACGCTGTATCGGAACGCCACGGCGGACGATCAGATTCGAATGGCGACCGTCATGGCCAAGCTGGAGAACCAGGACGGCAGCCGGAACTGGCCGGGCGTCATTCGCCGCATCGAAAACGGCACGATCGATTCGCTCGACGACCTGAAAGCCGCGGTGCCCCGGCACCTGCAAGGCGACCGCGACAACGCGCTGCGTGGTGCGGAGCTGGTGATTTCCTTGCGCGGCGCCGAAGTGGGCAATCCGCTCCGTGACGCGTGGCAAGACGTCGTCGCGAACCCCCTTGTCAACCCGACGCAGCTGGACCAGGACCGAGCCCGCCCTGACCTGGAAGCCGAGTATTCGACCGTCAAAAACCTGTTCTTGGCACCAGACCAGGGAAGAAGGTTCAACGAAGCGCTGGATGCGGGCGGCACCCGCGCCCAGACGGTGAACTTCGGGGGCGCGCCGGCAGGCGATACGGCGGGCCTGTATGTGTCCGGCAACGACTTTGTGCAATGGAACAGAGAAGGGCAAGGCTATTCCAACATCGGCGGCCAATGGCGTGAAATCGAGCGCGATCAGATCACCCGCGTGGACCGCGGCAATGGCGTAGTCGATCTCAATATCACCCGCAACGGCGTAGCTGTGCCTTTGTTACATATTGACCCCAGGGCCCCGGGCATGCGTCCAGACCAGCAGCAGGACGCGCCGCCAGTGCCTGCGGCACCGCAGGCGCCCAGACCCGGCGGGCGAGCAGACGCATCCGACGTCGAAGGACAGGAGCGAACGCCTGGCGTCCAAGGCCAACCGCAGCGCCACGCGGCCTTGATGCTCGACAACCCCGCGCACGAGAACCACGGCATGTTCGCCGCGCTCCTGTGCACCGTGCACGAGCGAGACGCGCAGGTGGGTCGAGAGCCCGACGAACTCAGCCGACAGGTCGCAGGAGGACTTACGCGAGAAGCCAGGCTGCGTGGCTTGTGCGATATCGGTGCTGCGCAATTCACGCCGGACGGCACGAAGGTCGGCATGACCGACACTGCCGACCTCTCCTCGCCGTGGGCGAAAACCGCCGTAGGCGATGTCGGCCAACTCGCGAGCCTGACGTTGGCGAAGAGCAGCGAAAGCGTGGCGGCGATCAATCAGCAACAAACATTGGAACAGAGCCTCAAATCGCCGATGCAGACGCAGGTCCAGCAGGGTCCGGACGACCCGGCGCCGAAGGGCCCGCGGATGGCCTGAACGCTATAAGTGTGGCTGCTGATGCCGCGGTAGCGTCACCGCCGCCTTGAGGTTCGGTCCCAGGTTGAAATGTTTCAGGCCGCTAACGCGAAATCACTTGATTGGCAAAGAGAGGAAGGGGCGGTAAGCCGATTTCATCACCCGTTCCAGATCACGCGAACGGCGTGCTCTCCAGAGGCCGCCGTTGCTTATTGTTGGTCCCGGGACGGGGCCGATGGATGAAGATAGTGGGTGTCCTTGTTCAATGCTCCTCGGCAGTGGCCGATCGGATCCGGGCGGCGGCATCGCGCGTCATCGGGGTCTTCCCGGCTTTGAGGTTCTTGGACATTTGGAGGTACTGAATTCACCGGGACATTCCGGCCAGTGAAGGATGTCGAGGCGCTGCCGAAGGCGCTACGGCGCGTCAGGCCGAAATTTTTCCAGCGTGATGCGAACACACTTCGCCTTGGCATGAGCGCGGTTGGATCGGGCGGATCAATCCTGGTGGCGTAGGGCGAGGTGGCCTGCATGGGCGGCTCCTGTGGAGCCCAGACCCATGGGAGGCGTGGGCCTGAGGCAAGGAGCGGGCACCCCAGACCCAGTCGCCCCGGGTCGGTAGAATAGGGGCAGGACCGGGCACACTACGAGCCTGCCGCAGGTGCGCTAGCCCGTCCCCCGCCGATGCCGAAGGATCGCGAAATGAGAAGCTCCCCCACTGCCCTGCGTTTGACGCTTGCTGCGCCCACGGGGCACATTCAATCCCACCAGCGTCCGATCAGTCTGTCGCGATGGTCGCCGATTTGGCTGATGACCCTCGCGCTGAGCGTATCGGCCTGCGCACACACTCCACATGCTATGCCTGCGAAGGAACCCGCCATGACTACTTCCGACGCCACGACGGCGACCAATCCCACGCTGACCGCCGAAGAGGTCGGACGGCGGTTCTTGAAGCTAATCGGAAGCGTGAAATCGAAAGAGGACATCACTGTCGAGCGTGTCCAAGAAATCATGGGGCTGACTCTCGATCAGAACCCAATTTACCCTTCTTACAGCCAATCATTTGGAAACGGTTGGTCTTACAGCGTTCGATATGTGGCCGAAATGCCCAGGGACAGCTGGGGAATTGATCTTTACTTCATTAATGATATCGACCCATTTCCCGAAGATATGTCTCCGGTTTGCGGTCTGAATTTTGATCACTACCACGACGCTTTGGTTCGAATGAACTTTCGCTACAGAAATGGCGGAAAGAACAAATTTCCAGGAACAAGCCAATACGATAAAGACAATTTCTTCGTTCAAATAGAGCCGAGTGTGAAGCAAACGCCAGAAGGCAATCCATATCCAGCATGCGTTCGGCAAATAAGCCTAGTTGTTCATAACCCTATACCAGGCCATCCATGATCTCGGGGTGGGCAATGTGAATTGGTTTGCACAGGGAGGATAACGTGGCACGACAACAGCCTAACGCGCAGCTTGAAGCCACTTTGGTTCAGTTCGGACAGCAATCAGGGGTGTCTCAGGATCAGGCAGCTCAGCTCCGTTCGGCCATTACATCTGACCCTAAGCTTCTCGGAGAGCTTAATCAGGCGGCACTGGCCAACCAACTCCGAGGATTTGCATTGCCCGCGGCGGGTAGCACAACGCCAAACCATGTCGGTCAATACGATCTGCAAACCGGCATCGTATCGTTGCCTCCGGCTGCGTTTCAGCCGAGTGGAACCACCCCGAGCGCGGACTTAAAAGCGGTCATGCAGGTTCAGGAAATGACCGTTCGCTTCGGGAATAGCACCTATATCGGTCCAGCTCAGCCTGGAGTGGCCACGCAAGCGACGCATCCAGTGACGCAGGATATGCTCGATAACCTGCAATCGACGATCAACGGATCGCCCGCGCTGGTCGAGGAAGTAAAGCGAGCAGCGACGACCCGTGATCCAGGCGCAAGCCCCCGCACCATGCTGTTAGAAAATTTCGGCTTTGTTCAACCAACTATGCACGCGGGCGGCACCTACGACGGCCGCAGCCATAGTATGAATTTGCCCGCTCTTGGATTGCAGACACGCACAGCAACCAATCCACAAGGCAATTTCAATGCCGACGATATGACGTTCGTGATCGGGCACGAAATCCAACACGGCTTTAATCACCCAGCCAAGGCACAGGCAAGCGTCGCATTCGCTCAGCAAGTGGGTCAGGTGGTGAACAGCGCCGCCGTCGTCCACGACTACACCGCGCCAGTTCGAAATTACGTTCAAGCGGGACGTGATGACGAAGCGAAAGCGGAGATCGCTGGCTGGAATGCTCTGCTGAGCCGACAGCAGCAACTCAATCCGAACACCAGTTTGACCGACATGCGTATGCTGCCATCGGCGGCGGCACAAAGCCGGACGCAAGATTTTGTCGAGGCCGGACCTGTTGCGGGCACAACCGTCGCAAAGACAGGTCTTTCATTCAATGCGGACAACACGCTATCCGCTACACCGGCCAATGTTGCAGCCATGGGCCAGCACTACTTCAATCGCCCGGATCCGGCGAGCGCTCAACCCGGCCAGCACCCGGTCAACATCGGTGAGAGCGGAAAAACCGACTACACGAACTACTACGGCACCGGCGCGATCGAAACGATTATCCAGGCCGAACGGCAGCATGCACAGCACCATCCTCGCGTCGTGCATAAGCTGACGATCGACATGGCCGGGATCGGGTTGAAAGAAAACCTGATGGAGCAGGAAGGGATCAGGATCCAGACCAACACGGCGACACCGCAGCCGTATTACGACACCAGCCAGACGCCAACCGCACGAGGCAACTTCCATCACACGCAAGACGGAAGCGTGAACGCTCAGCACGATCACCAGCATGTGCCTGTCGCGCCATCGATGTCAGCGCCGGCTGGGCGAAACGGCAGGACGGAAGAACAAGACCGACCGCCACCGGAAGTGAAGTCTGAGCGCCAAGGCGCACTGCTGCTCGACAATCCCGCACACCAAAACCACGTGATGTTCGCGACCTTGCTCGGAGCAGTGAACGAGCGCGACAAGCAGTTAGGTCGCGAGCCCGATGAGATCAGCCGACAACTGGCAGGCGGTCTGGTCGAGAAAGCCCGCGAACGCGGGCTGGATACGATCGGGGCCGCGAAGTTCACGCCCGATGGGACCAAGGTCGGGATGACCGATACGGCCGACTTGTCGGCACCTTGGGCGAAAACCGCGGTGGGGGATGTCGGCCAACTGGCCGGACAGAAGCTGTCGCAAAGCAGCGAAAACGTCGCAGCGATCAACCAGCAAGTCGCGTTGGAGCAGAGCCTGAAACCGCCGACTCAAACGCAATCGATGCAGGGGCCGGAAGATCCGACACCGAAGGGGCCGCGGTTGGTTTGAGACGGGCTGTGGCCATCGTTGATGCGGATAGCGTGTGTGCGCTACGCTCTCGCTTCCCCGAGCAACCATTTCGGGAACCATTTTGTAGCCCTGTCCGATGCGGTAAGCGATTGATCGGAAAGGGAAGAGGGTGTTGGGGTTCGATTCCCATCACCCGCTCCAGATTTCACGAAAGCGTTCACGAACGGCGGCCTCTCCGGAGGCTGCCGTTTCGTTTTCGGGTGCCGATTGCACACGGTGTGTCGCCATGTTCTAAGTCGCAACGACTGAGCGGTTCGATGAAACGAAACAGATCGAAAGCCTGAACAGCTATTTCAGATTGCCTTGGCTTCGCGTCAGGGTAGGATAAGGATTGATCGCGGTTCCTTCCGACCAGCGGCGTTCGGGTCCCAGCAGAAAAATTGCGAAGTGCAGGTGCGGCGCGGCGGGGTCGGCATTGCCGGTGCTGCCGACGTAACCGATCACCTGGCCGCGTTTGATCGATTGCTTTTCGGCAAGGTTGTCGGCGTATCGCTGCAGATGAGCGTAGTAGTACGCGTATCTGCCGCTGGGCTCGAACTGATAGATCGTCAAGCCGCCGCGCGCGCTGTCGAACAGTTTCTCGACATGTCCGTCCGCCACTGCGAGTACAGGTGTTCCCGCGGCCGCCATGATGTCGATCGCGTCGTGCAAGCGCCCTTCGCTGCGCGCGTCGACGAAGGTGTCGGTGAGTTCGGCGGCAGATGTGCCCTGGACCGGGATCAACAGGTCTGCGGGTGAGGGTTCGGCGCCGGCAACGGCAACCGGCTCGCGACGTGAAGTATCGATGCCTGGAGTCGCCGCGATTGGAGTGCCGCTACCAGGATTTTCCGTAGCGGCTGTGGACGGCAGCAGGACCGGCTCCTGCGTATCGAGCACAGTCGCAGGATCGGTGGCCGGGCAGTCGCGACGACAATCCAGGGACTGCGGTGGCGTCGGCGCGCGCCACATGGTCACCTCGCGATACGCCATCGCGCCCAGCAACATTCCGAGAAGCAGCACGCCGAGATATTTCATCCGTTATTCCTGCGTCACGCTACGCATTGGGAGGTCATCGCGCCGCCAGCCACGTGTTGCGGCCGGCTTGTCCGCACGCGCGGCCCTGCGCTCGTTATTCCTGCATCACGACAGGAACCGAAGAGTCTACCGCTGCCGCAAGACGCTCGGCATCCCAATTGGTCAGGCGGACGCAACCATGCGATTGGCGTTTGCCGATGCTGGACGGGGCGGGAGTGCCATGCAGGCCGTAATGCGGTTTGGACAGATCGATCCACCGGGTGCCCACCGGATTGTTGGGGCCAGCCGCCAGCGTGGCTTTGGTATGAGCCGGATCGGCGTCCCAGAACAGCTTGGGGTTGTAGTGGTAAGTGGGATTCACTGCAGTCGCCAGGATCTTCCATTCTCCGATCGGCAGCGGATCGCGTTCGCTGCCCGACGACACGGGGAACTGGGCGATCGGTTTGCCGGCGCTGTCGAACAGGGTCAGCGTGGAATCGGATTTGTCGACGACCAGTTTCGATGCCTTTGGCAACGCCGGGATATCGGCGACGTTGGGCACGAGTATCTGCGCGCCGGCCTTGCGGAAGTCCGCATTCGGATTCAGTTGCTTGAGCAAGGCGGGACTGGCGTGAAAACGTTCGCCCAGCGCTTCTTCGATGGACTCGAAGCCGAGCGCCTTGAGTTTGCTTTGTTCCAGCATGCCTTTGGGCAGTCTGGCGAAAGTCTGGCCCACGTCCTCCGCGGTCAGCGTGTACGCGATCACTGCGGCTGGCGCATCGGTGTTGAGGGCCGCCCAGGTCTCGGCGTCGAGTTCGCCGGTGACCGGCAGGCCGCGTGCGAGTTGATAGCCGCGCACGGCGCGACGCTGGTTGGAACCGATGCGGCCGTCGATCTCGCCGGGAGAAAACCGGGCGCGATCCAGCAGTATCTGCGCACGCAGCTGTCCGGCAATGCCTGTCGTCGAGATCGGAAGATTGGCAGCGTCGGCGAGAGAAGCATTCTGGGCATGCGTCGGCATCGCCCAAACGGATGCGGTCAACGCGAGTGCGACGAACAGGGTGGATTTGATCATGACGGTGCGCCTTGTGTGGAGAGTTTCGTTGGAAATCGACGAGCAATGACCGCCGTGCGGAGCAGCGCGTTCTAAAAACGTTGCCGAACGAGTCGACGCAGAGTCTATCGCGGCACGGGATCGATCGACGCACGAAGAGGGACGGCTTGCGCCGCCCCTCTTTTCGTTCAAGCAGGCGAAAACCGCGTCGCCTGCGGTTGACGCTTTACTTGCCGTCGCGGTCGAAGTCGCCCGGAACGGCGCGTTCGATGCGATCCCATGCGGCACGGGCGGCCGGACGCGCGCGATCCCACGGCAGCGTGGATTCGCCGCGGGTGGCATCGTACTTGCGCTGCAGGTCCGCTTCGATATCGTCGAAGCCACGCCCCGCGTATTGCGAGCGCGCTTCGTAGCCGGTGCGATAGGCCGGGGCATAATCGTTGTAGGTGTAATCCTTCGCGTAGTAGGGCTCACGCGAATACTGCTCACGCCAGTAGGTATCTTCGGCCGTCGGGTTGACGGCTTCGCCGACGCCCTTGCCGGCCAGGCCGCCGACGACGGCACCGATCGCCGCGCCCACGAGCGCGCCTGCCGGGCCCGCGACGGCGCCGATGGCTGCGCCCGCAGCGCCGGCCGCAGCCGCACCGATGCCGGTACCGACCGGGTGCGAACCCGGTGCGCCGGTGATCGGATCGCGGTTGAGATCCTTGTCCAGGTTTTTGTCGATTCGCTTGTCGTGTTCGTTCATTGGGAATGTCCTGCGATGGGGGAACGCCGCGGCCTGACGCTGCGGCTGTGGAATACCTGACGCAAGTCGCGTGCCACCATCTCAACCCATGTGCGACGGACATCGACGGCGCATCCAACGGAATTTTCACGCGCATTGCGCATGAAGTGCACGATGGGGGCATGCAATCGGCATGCTCGCGCGTGCTGTCGGATCGTTTCATGGCGGTAGAACTCGTCCACGGAACAGAGAGGACGTTCACGACGTGCGGCGCAGGATGCTGCATCGCAGCAACAGGAACGCTTCCATGAAACGCACCGACAAGACGCTTCGCCTCGGCCGCCAGGTCGCAGAGATCAACGCAGTGGTACCGGGCATCGTGTCTCACAGGCTCATGCGGTTGGCTTGGGCAGGCGTGGTGCCGTCGCGCTCCGATCGCACCGAACTCTCACGGATGAATAACGAGAAATGGCAGGCCGCGTCGCAATCGGCGATGGTCATGACCGCATTCGCGATGCAGCAGCAGATGGCGATAGCGCAGTCCTTGATGCATGCAATGTGCTCGCCCTGGATGGGGATGTCGCACAGCAGCATTCCGGTTTCGAATCCCGTTGCCGGCATGCTCGGCGCGGCCCTTGCGCCGTATCACCGCATCGCGACCGCGAATGCGCGCAGGTTGGGCAAGCGCTGACTCGGAACTCTCTGCTGGTCATGCAGCGCCCGTGGGGTCGCCACTCCATCTGGTGATGTGCGGGCCGGTCGTCGGATGGCGCTGCCATGTGCAGCGGCGTTCCCGCACACTGCGGACATCCGGGCACGGGGGCGTCCGGTGATCCAGGCGGCAAGTGGTCTGGTGCGCGGCGGGGAACCGCGGCGCCGGCCGGTGCGACGCTGTGCGCGCATCGGCTCGGCCTCATCATTCATTAGACAAGGAGAAGTTCGTTGAATAGTTCTTTCCGATCCATGTTCGTAGCCGGCGCATGCGTGTCGTTGCTGATGCTGGGCGTGTGGCAGAGCCGCGATGCTGCGGCGTCGTCGCCGTCCACCGATCCCACCTATGCGCCGGAAGTCCCGGCCGAGCCCGGCCAGTTGCGTATGCGCGCCACTGCCGCCAAGGCGCTGGCCAGCGACGACATCGCCGGCGACATGCGCACGCCGTCGGGTGCGCTGTCGTTCCAGACCACCAGTCTGTCCGCCGGCAAGGCCGCTGCTGCGGGCGTCGCGCCCGAGCGCGTCCGCGTGCGTCTGGAAGTGAACGGCGCGGTGATCGAGCACGAGATCGACTACGCCACCGGCACGATGACCGTACGTACGGTCGAGCGCGTCGTCATCGATCAGGCCGACCGCGCCGTGCTGCGCAGCTTCCAGAACGAACTGGGCCGCGCGCTCAGCGATCAGGGCGACATGCAGCGGATGTCGAAGTCGAAGGATTTCCTGTGGCGCCTTGCGGAGATGTATTCCGAAGTGCCGCTGGGCCGCAAGTTCACGCCGGAATGGATCGTGCGTCGCGACAATGCATCGAAGATCGAACCTTCGGCGCCGACGCTGCCCGAGCCGCGCCTGCCGTTCGCGCGCGACACCGGCAAGGGCCTGGAGATCGTGACGCGGGCCGCCTGCAACGATCAGGGCGGCGGCAGTTTCACCAACCTGCGCAACATCGCCAACGTCTGCGACAACGACGTCACGTTCACGCGCTCGTCCTCGCACGATTACTGCCCGACGCACGGCTATTCGTCCAAGACCGTGAGTTACGGCTGCGGCTCGAGTTCGTGCGCGGGTCGCTGCGGCGCTGGCTGCGGCGTGGCCGATGGCGTCGGCGCGTGGTACCAGGATTGTCTGGATCACGACGTCTGCAATCGCGACCACAACTCGCAGCTCGGCGCGTGCGGCGACGAGTTCAACGAGGCCGCCGACGATTACGCGTTCGGCGCGATCTCCTGCTACACCACCTGCGGCTGATCGCAGCCGCCCCGCGCGATCCGCGGGGCGGGCGCTGACGGCGTGGTCTGTACGCCGCCCGTCGCGCACCCGGCCATCGAAACGGCGACCTCGCGAGAGGTCGCCGTTTTTTCGGGACGCATCGGAGCGCGCCCGTCGCAACGCGCCCGTCGTAGCCAGCCCCGCGGGTAACATACGCATCCCTGCGTTGCGTCGAGCGGGCATCGTCATCATCCCGCGGCAGGCTGTCGCCGTCGTCCGCCTGCGCCTGGAGCGCCGCATGAAGCTCGCCATCCTGTCCCGCAACAGCAAGCTCTACTCGACCCGCCGGCTGGTGGAAGCCGCGCGCGAGCACGGCCACAGCGCGCGCGT
>JBKJTC010000243.1:0-3916 GCA_046590925.1 Lysobacteraceae bacterium
GCGCGCGCGCTGCGCGTCGTCGATGAAGCCTTCGGCCCACGCCGACCACCACATGCCCAGCGACGACACTACCGCGCGTTGCAGATGGGTGTAACCCGGCACCGGCACATCGGCTTCGACCTCCGCGCGCGCCAGCGCGACCTCGGCGGACTCGATGCACAGCGCATGCAGGCGCGCGAGCCGGTCCTTCAGCCACAGCCGGGTCGCGACCAGGATCTGGTCGTTGCGGCTGCGGCCGGTGTGGATCTTGCGGCCGGCATCGCCGAGACGCTCGATCAATCGCGATTCGATCGCCGAATGACAGTCCTCGAAGCGTTCGTCCAGCACGAAATCGCCGTTGCGGAAATCCTCGGCGAGATTCGCCAGCTCGATCTGGATGCCCGCGAATTCGTCGGCGGCGAGGATGCCGATCCGCAGCAACCCCTGCGCGTGCGCGCGACTGGCTTCGATATCGAACAGGAGGAATTCGCGATCGAGCATCACGTCTTCGCCGGCCAGGAAGCGCTGGATCCGCTCGTCGACTTTGACGCCGGGTTTTTGCCAGAGAAGGTCGGACATGATGAGGTTTCCTGTGCGGTGTGCGGTGTGCGGTCCAGCATCTGCTATCCGATACGTTAGCAACATCCGGCAAGCTGGCTTTCTCCCTCCCTTTCGCCATCGGCGAAGGGGAGGGCTGGGGAGGGGTGCTCTTGGCGCCCGAAAAGCACCCCCTCCCAACCTCCCCCTGCGCCATGCGCAATGGGAGGAGAAAAACATCTGTCATCACTAACGTCGAGCGATACGTGATTGCGCCGATCTCCTCCCTCCCTTTCGCCATCGGCGAAGGGGAGGGCTGGGGAGGGGTGCTCTTGGCCCGAAAAGCACCCCCTCCCAACCTCCCCCTGCGCTATGCGCAAGGGGAGGAGTAAAAACATCTGTCGTCCCGGATGTCTGCGCAGCAGATTGAGGAACCTGGTTCTGCTACGTGACTCATGAGTCATGAAATCAAAAAGCAGAAGCAGAAACAGGTTCCTCACCCGATTAAGCCGGGTTCGGAATGACAGCAAGATCTTATTGGAACTCGAATGGAATGCCCGCCCACTCGTCCAAACCGAACGCGATATTCAGATTCTGCAGCGCCTGCGTTGCCGCGCCCTTCAACAGATTGTCCTCGGTCGCCACCACCACCAGCCGGCGGCCATCTTCCGACAATGCGAAGCCGCCGATCTCGACGTGATGCCGGCCGGCGATGCGGCTGACCCACGGCGCGTCGTCCAGCACGCGCACCAGCGGTTCGCGCGCATACGCATCGCGATAGCGCGCGAGCACCGTCTCGCGGGTCGCCGCTTCGGACAAATGCAGGTTGACGGTCATCGTGATGCCGCGGAAATGCGGCGCGACGTGCGGCATGAATTCGACCGGATGCGCGAGCTGGCGCGTCACTTCGCGCTCGTGCACGTGTCCGGTGAGCGCGTACGGCATCAGGTTGTCGCGCAGCTTGTCCGGATCGTTCTTGTCCGACGGCGACGTGCCCGCGCCCGAATAGCCGGACACGCCGAAACACTGCGCCGGCCCGTCGAGCAGATCGAGCATCGGCGCGATCGCGAGCTGCATGGCAGTGGCGTAACAACCCGGATTGCTGATCCTGCGTTCGCCGAGATAACACGCGCGGGTGAGTTCCGGCAGTCCGTAGTACCAACTGTCGTCGAAGCGATAGTCGGCCGAGAGATCAATGATGACCGGATCGACATGCGCCGCATCGAATGCGGCCACGCAAGCGGCGGCCTTGCCGTTGGGCAACGCCAGCACCACCGCATCGGCGCCGAGCGACGGCAGCGTCTCGTTCGCCGGCGAGGAGTAACGCAGCTCGCCGCTGTAGGCGTCGACATGGTCGGCGAGCCGCTGTCCGTCGAGTTCGCGCGAACCGACATACGCCAGCGCGAAGCGCGGATGCGCGGCGAGCAGCCGGATCAGTTCCGCGCCGACGTGGCCACGGGCGCCGACGATGCCGACGCGGAATGTGCCTGCACTCATCGGTTTCGCTCCTGGTAGTGCGCAAGCTTCGATTCGAGATCGCCGCGCAGAGTAGGCCATTCCGTGGCGAGGATCGAGAACGCCACGGTGTCGCGCAGCGTACCGTCGCGATGGCGCGAATGCGCGCGCAACACGCCGTCGCGCTGGGCACCGAGGCGCGCGATGGCCGCCTGCGAACGCAGATTCTCGTGACTGGTTTCCAACGCCACCGCCTCGCAGCGCCATTGCGCGAAGGCGTGATCGATCAGCAGCAGCTTGGCTTCGGTATTCAGGCCGCTGCGCTGCACGCGCTGCGCATACCAGGTGTAGCCGAGCTTGACGCGCGGCACGCCGCGATCGATGTCGTAGAACCGGGTGCTGCCGACCACCCCGCCAGCCGCATCCTTCACCACGAACGGCAAGGATTGGCCGGCGTCGCGCTGCTGCAGCGCGGTCGCGATGTAGCCCTCGGCCTCACCCGGTGACAGTCCCGGTACGCTGGTGTAACGCAGCGTCCACAGCTCGCCATCGGCCGCTGCGGCGCGCAGCGCATCGGCATGCGCCGCGAGCAGCGGCTGCAGCCGTACATGGCGACCTTCGAGCGTTGGCGTGACGAATGGATGATTCATCGCAATCAGTCCATCAAGGTCGCCGGCCGCTGCCGGCAGTGTTCCAGGCAGAAACGGAACCGCTCCATGCCCTCGCGGTCGATGTCGCCGAGTCCGTACCAGTACGCGCGCCAGCGCTCCTGTTTGACGCTGCCGTCGGCTTCGGCATCGTAGAACGCATTGACCGGATTGCCGATCCGCGAACGCCAGAACAGCCGAGGCTGCGCTTCGCGCATCAGCTGCCACACCGCGCGGCCGAGCCCCTCGCCCTGCGCGTCGTCCAGCACCGCGAACTTGTCGAGATACGGCAGCCCGTTTTCCTGGGTGAGAATGACCGCGGCGCGATAGTTCTCGCTGACGTAGGCGCGATGCAGCACGGTGCGCTCGAAGTAATCCGGCACCAGCGTGCGGCCGAACGCGGATTCGATCAGATCGCGCAGACGGACGGTATCGATATCGTTCCAGTTCGACGCCTGCAACACGCGTTCGCCGCGACGCACCAGCGTGCCCGAACCTTTGTGCGTAAAGAGTTCCTTCGCCAGTTCTTCCGGGCGGGTGATCGATACCGAGGACGACAGCGGCAGCGCGTCGAGCAGTTGTTTGATCTGTTCGATCTTCACGCGCATGCCGCCGTTGATCCACGGCTGCGCCATCAGCGCGTCGTATTCGGTCGACAGATTGATCGAGTCGATCACGTCGCCGTTGCCGTCGAGCAGGCCGCCGGTGCCGGTGAGGAAGACGATCTTGTACGGCTGCAGCACCTGCACCAGTTCGTTGGCGGCGAAGTCCGCATTGACGTTGAGGATCTGACCGCCGACGGTTTCGCCCAGACTGGCGATGACTGGAATGGAGCCGGCCTGCAGGCTGGCGTGGATCGGCGCAAGATCGACGCGCTTCACCTCGCCGACCAGACCGTAGACGTCGCGATCGAGATAACCGGCCTCGAAGACGCCGGACACGATCGATGTCGCGCGCGTGTCCTGCGCCTGTAGCGCTTCGACCAGTTTGAGATTCTGCGCATGGAACACGCGGCGCACTATCGCCAAGGCTTCCGGCGTGGTCACCCGCAGCCCGTTGACCGTCTGTTTCTGGATGCCCGCCGCGGACAGCTCTTCGTCGAGCTGCGGACCGGCACCATGGATGACGATGGGCGTCAACCCGACATCCTGCAGGAACGCGAGCGACGACGTGAGCGCGCCCAGATCGTCGCGCAGCACCGCGCCGCCGACCTTCACCAGCGCGAAGCGCGCCGCGTCGAGCTGCGAGAAGCGCTTGAGATATTGCGAAATTTCTTTCGCACCGGCCATGCTGGACAA
>JBKJTC010000246.1:0-6671 GCA_046590925.1 Lysobacteraceae bacterium
CGCCAGCGAAGAACCTGTGTCCACGTTCTCGATCGACGTCGACACCGGCAGCTACGCCAACGTCCGCAGCCTGCTGCGCAACGGCCAGCGCCCGCCGGCCGATGCGGTGCGCGCGGAGGAAATGATCAATTACTTCGATTACGGCCATGCCGCGCCGACATCGCTGAACACGCCGTTCCGGGTCACCACCGAACTGGCGCAGGCGCCGTGGAACGGCAAACGCCAGTTGCTGATGATCGGCATCAAGGGTTACGACGTGCCGAAGGCCGAACTGCCGCCGGCGAATCTGGTGTTCCTGATCGACACTTCCGGATCGATGAGCGACGAGAACAAACTGCCTCTGCTGAAGAAATCCTTCGCGCAGCTGGTCGAACAACTGCGGCCGCAGGACCGGGTGTCGATGGTGGTCTACGCCGGCTCGGCCGGTCTGGTGCTGGAACCCACGCCCGGCGACCAGCGCGACAAGATCCTCGCCGCGCTGGACAACCTCGGCGCCGGCGGCAGCACCAACGGCGGCGCCGGCATCCAGTTGGCCTATGCGATGGCGAAACAAGCCTACGTCAAGAACGGCGTGAACCGGGTGATCCTGGCCACCGATGGCGATTTCAACGTCGGTACCACGAACCAGAAAACCCTGGAAACGCTGGTCGGCGATCAGCGCAAGCACGGCATCGCGCTGACCACGCTCGGTTTCGGCCGCGGCAACTACAACGATGCGATGGCCGAGCGCCTCGCCGATGTCGGAGACGGCAACCACGCCTACATCGACACCCTGCAGGAAGCGCGCAAAGTGCTGGTGCAGGAAATGCAGTCGACGCTGCTCACCATCGCCAAGGACGTGAAGATCCAGATCGAATTCAATCCGGCACAGGTCGCGGAATATCGTCTGATCGGCTACGAAAATCGCATGCTGCGCCGCGAGGACTTCGCCAACGACAAGGTCGACGCCGGCGACATCGGTGCAGGTCACGAAGTGACGGCCCTCTACGAGATCACCCTGGTTGGCTCGGGCGCGGAACGCCTGCCCGCGCTCCGCTACGGCGACGACAATCCCAAAACGGCGAACGCCACCGCGGCCGGCGAACTTGCGCATCTGCGCCTGCGCTACAAGCGTCCCGGCGAAGACACCAGCCGGCTGATCGAACGACCGATCCTGCCGGTGCATGAGCCGCGCCGGTATGCGCCCAGCGCGTCGATGCGCTTCGCGTCCGCGGTCGCGGCCTATGCCGACGCGTTGCGCGGCGGCAAGCATCTGGAGCAGTGGACGTGGGAAGACATCGCCCGCGCCGCGCGCCAGGCCACCGGCAGCGATCCGTGGCGGCAGCGCGCCGAGTTCATCGAACTGGTGGACAGCGCGCGTCGCCTCACCGCCGGCGACACCCCGCAGATCGGGATGATTGCCGACTGATTCCGCGCGCGGCGGCGGCCTCACGGCCGTCGCCGCCCGGAGCGGTCCCGCCGCTATGACCCTCGCGCTCCACCAACCGATGCCCAGCCCCACAGGGCGAAGCTACGCAAAGCCGCGGTCGACCAGGCTGGAAAACGCGACAGGCTTCACGAAGCGTGTCGTAACCCTTAACCTGATACATATGAATGATGTGGCAGAGGTCAGCGACGAAAGCCTCATGCTCGCCTATGCGGCGGGCGATGTGGCTGCGTTCGAGCGCCTCTACCAGCGCCATCGCGGCAAACTCTACCGCTTCCTGGCCCGGCAACTGCACGGCAACGGCGCGCTGGCCGACGAATTCTTCCAGGACGTATGGCAGCGGGTGATCACCGCCCGCCACAACTGGAAACCCGACGCGGCGTTCTCCACCTGGCTGTACCGGATCGCGCACAACCGCCTCACCGATCACTGGCGCTCGCTCCAGCACCGCCCACCGGCGCCCGCCGACGCCGACGAACGCACCGAACGCATGCCCGACCACGACACGCCGGAACGGCAGTTGTCCGAATTCGAGGAGCGCCGCCGGCTGCAGATGGCGCTGGACGAATTGCCGGACGAACAGCGCGAAGTGGTCCTGCTGCGGCTGGAGCAGGAACTGAGCCTGGAGGAAATCGGCGAAATGACCGGCGTCGGCCGGGAAACGGTGAAATCCCGGCTGCGTTACGCGATGGACAAACTCCGCCAGAGACTGAATCAATGAGCCGCCCGAGCGAACCCTTCAACGCGGAAGAACGCGACCTTGCCCAGCGCCTCGCGCGCCTGGGCGGTCCGCGCGAACCCGCGGCTGCGCTCGATGCGATGATCCTGGCCGCGGCGCGCGCGGCGGTGTCCGAAAACGCCGCACCCGTCGCGGCAACCGCCGAATTACCCGTCGAGCCGCCCGCCGACCCGAAAGTCTCGCCGCTGCGTCCGCGCAAGCCCGCGCCGCGCTGGCCGGTGGGCTTTGGTCTGGCCGCCTCGGTCGTGCTGGCCGCCGGCATCGGCTGGCGCCTGCAGATCGACGGCGACACGCATTCGGAAGCCGCCACCGCGCCCGCTGCTGACTTCCATGAAGAGGCGACCGAAGCGGTGATCCTGGAAGCGCCGATGCAGCGGACGCCGCCGCCTCCGCCACCGCCGTCGGAAGCAACGGACTCATTCGCGCGCCGCGCCGATATGCCTCAAGCCGCCGCCGCGAAAGCCGCCTCCGCACCGCGCGAACCCGAGTTCGCGGCCGATGCCGCCGCGCCGCAGAGCGTGATGGCTGAGGCGCCATCGCCGCCAGCGCCGATGGCACCTGTTGCCGCAGCCATCGGCGGCAGTCCGGCCGCAGAAGACAGCCTGGACGAGGTCACCGTCACCGGATCGCGCATCCAGCGCGAACGCACGACCGGCGCCGCCGAATACACCCGCACACCGCTCAACGAGCGCCGCGAGCAGGCCGCGCAGGCGGCCAAATCTTCGCCGCCTGCCGCTGCCAGCCCCAGCCCCAGCCCCAGCCGCGCGGCAAGCGCACCGCTGCCGCCCGCATCGAGCGAACGCATGCGCGACGCCGTCGGCAACGTCGAAGGCGATGCCGAAGAACGCAAGGCCCGCGACAAGGCGCGCGACAGCGGCTACGACGACCGGCCGCCGGTGTCGGCGGATTCGCCCGAATTCCGTCAGGCCTGGCTGCAGCGCATCCGCGTCCAGATCGCCAAGGGCGACATCGAATCCGCACGCAATGGGCTGCAGGAGTTCCGTCGCCGCTATCCCGATCTCGAACTGCCGGAAGACCTGCGCAAGCTGGCAGCGACGCTGCCGCCGCCCGCGCCCTGACCGCGTCGGCCCTCCCCATGGCAGCGACGCTGCACACGCTGACCGCGCCCGCGGCGCACGTCGTCGAAGTCAAACACAGCCGCTTCCTCGCCCAGGCGCTGCCCGTCGATTCCGCCGACGAGGCACAGGCTGCGTTGGTAGCGCGTAGCGACTCCGCCGCGACCCACAACTGCTGGGCGTGGCGGTTCGGCGACCAGTACCGCTCCAGCGACGACGGCGAACCCGCAGGCACTGCCGGCCGGCCGATCCTCGCCGCCATCGACGGCCAGGGTTGCGACCAGGTGCTGGTGCTGGTCACCCGCTGGTACGGCGGCATCAAACTCGGCGCCGGCGGTCTGGTGCGCGCGTACGGCGGCGCCGCGGCCGAATGCCTGCGCCGCGCCGACAGGCGTCCGCTGATCGCCTACGCCGAACTCGAATTCGCCTGCCCGTTCGCGCACCTCGGCGATGCCCACGCGGCCCTCAACGCGGCGGGCGCGAGCAAATCCGCCGAATCGTTCGACGCCGACGGCGTCAATCTGCGCGTGCGCCTGCCCGCGGCTCGCGTCGACGACTTGAAAACCCGCCTGCGCGACGCCACCCGTGACCGGGTGCGGTTCGCAGCGCTTGGCTGAACGTAACGTCCTCCCGGGCGTTGCCGGCGAGGTGTGATGGTCCGATCACCCCCCGTCCCTACCGGCCGCAGCATGAGCTCCCCAGATTCGAACCCGCCCAAAGCCCCCATCGGCAACCTGCGCACACTCTGGCCATTCGTCCGCACGCATCGGCCGTTGCTGATTGCCTGGCTGCTGGCGCTGGCGATCTCGTCGGCCGCATCGCTCACCCTGCCGCTCGCGATCAAGACCATGATCGACGAAGGTTTCCGCAGCAGCAGCGGCAGCGACATCGATCGCGCGTTCCTGCTGATGTTCGCCGTCGCGCTGGTACTGGCGCTGGGCACCGCCGCGCGGTTCTTTTTCGTCTCGCTGCTGGGCGAACACGTGGTCGCCGACCTGCGCGAAAAACTCTACGCCCACCTGATCGGACTCGACCTCGGTTTCCATGATCGCAACCGCAGCGGCGAACTGGTCTCGCGGCTTACCGCCGACGTCGAGCTGGTGCGCAATGTCGTCGGCAGCAGCATGTCGGTGGCGCTGCGCAGCACGATCACGCTGATCGGTGCGCTGGCGATGTTGTTCGCGACCAGCCCGCGGCTCGCGGCCTGGGCGCTGGTCGGCATTCCGCTGGCGGTGCTGCCGGTGATGATCGGCGCGCATTATCTGCAGGAGATCTCGCGCAACAGCCAGGACCGTATCGCCGACGCCAACACCCTCGCCACCGAGACGCTCGGCGCGGTGCGCACCGTGCAGGCGCATGCGCGCGAATCCTACGAACGCGGACGTTTCGACAGCGCGGTGCAGGTGGCGGTGCGCACCGCGCTGAAGCGGATCGGCGCGCAGTCGATGATGACCGCGATCGTCATCGTGCTGTTCTTCGGCGCGATCACCCTGGTGCTGTGGTCGGGCGCGCACGATGTGCTGGCCGGCCGGATGACCGCCGGCACCCTGATCCAGTTCGTGCTGTATGCGATCTTCGCCGGCGGTTCGGTCGCCGCGCTCACCGAAACCTGGAACGAACTGCAGCGCGCGGCCGGCGGCATGAGCCGGATCGGCGAACTGATGCAGGAAACCCCGGGGATCGTCGCGCCCGCGCACCCGACGCGCCTGCCGCAGCCGCTGCGCGGCGAGATCGCGCTCGACGCGGTGAGCTTTCACTATCCGATGCGTCCGGATCTGCCGGCGCTGGAGGATTTCCGACTGCGCGTGAAACCGGGCGAAACCGTAGCATTGGTCGGGCCGTCCGGCGCCGGCAAGAGCACCGTATTTTCGCTGCTGCTGCGCTTCCACGACCCGCAGGGCGGAACAATCGCGGTCGACGGTATCGATCTGCGCGAATGCGATCCGGTCGAACTGCGCGAACGCATCGCGCTGGTGCCGCAACATCCGACGCTGTTCGCGACCAGCGCGCGCGAGAACATCCGCTACGGCCGGCTGGAAGCCACCGATGCCGAAGTCGAAGCTGCGGCGGGCTCGGCCGAAGCGCACGAATTCCTGAGCGAACTGCCGAAAGGCTACGACGAGGAACTCGGCGAGCGCGGCGTGCGTCTCTCCGGTGGCCAGCAGCAGCGCATCGCCATCGCCCGTGCGCTGCTCAAGGACGCACCGATCCTGCTGCTGGACGAAGCCACCTCGGCGCTCGACGCGCAGAGCGAGCGCGCAGTGCAACACGCGCTGGAAAACCTGATGCGCGGACGTACGACGCTGGTCATCGCGCATCGTCTCGCCACCATTCTCAAGGCCGATCGCATCGTGGTCATGGACCGCGGCCGGATCGTGGCCGAAGGCACGCATGAGGCGCTGCTGGCGGAAGGCGGGCTGTACGCGGAGCTGGCGAGGCTTCAGTTCCTCGATTGAGTCGCGCCACGGGCGAAGGCTTTCTGTCGCAGCGATGCTGGATTGGTTCGTATCCCGCATCGCCGCGCGGCGTGGCTGCACGCGCACGGCTCGAAACGTATCTGTCTTGAAGATCCCGGCGTTGTGAAACGTCCGCAAATCGCGCAATCCCTTGAAGATCGCGATTCGCCCATGAACTGGAGTGCGCCGTAGTGCGGGCATAAAAATCCGCAAGGAACGCAGCGTTTGCGCGACCAATAAAAAGCCGGCAACCAGTGCCGGCTTTGCAGAACCAATAAAAAAAACCGGCAACGAGTGCCGGTTTTTTTAGATATATGGTGCGCCCGGAGAGATTCGAACTCCCGACCCCCAAGTTCGTAGCCTGGTGCTCTATCCAACTGAGCTACGGGCGCGTGTTGCGTGACATCTTGTGCAGCGGTGTTGCAGGAGCGGAATTGTGCCAATACTGATCGACTTGGTCAATCCTTACGCTGGATTCGATGCATCGAATCCGTCGCTGTCGACGTTACGCCATGCTGCGGATCACTCTGTCGCGCGGTCGAATCGTGCGCGATTGAATCATGGGCAGCAAATGGCGGAGAGTGAGGGATTCGAACCCTCGATGGAGCTTTTGACCCCATACTCCCTTAGCAGGGGAGCCCCTTCGGCCTCTCGGGCAACTCTCCGTCGACGCGTTGTGCGCGTGATGAAAGGATACCGGCTCAGTCGTCCTGCGGCAAACCCGAATTCGGGCCGCGACCGGTTTCACCGCGCTGGATGCGCTGATAAATCTCTTCGCGATGCACGGCCACGTCTTTCGGGGCCGTAATGCCGATACGCACCTGGTTGCCTTTCACTCCGAGCACAGTGACGGTGACCTCGTCGCCGATCATCAGAGTTTCGCCAACCCGGCGAGTCAAAATAAGCATTGCATGTCTCCATTGGCCGATGTCCCCTCATCGGCACCCTGTCGTTGGCTTCGCGACTGAATCAAG
>JBKJTC010000071.1:0-3879 GCA_046590925.1 Lysobacteraceae bacterium
CGCGACGGATTGCAGAAAGATTTCCCGCAGCCCGTCGCGACTTGCGTCGCTCCCACAACAGCGGTCATTCCCGCGGAACCGCCGCATGGAATCGCTGCGCATCGCGATGGCGGCCAATGAAATTGGCCCCGGCGCGATCGTTCCAGTAAAAAGATCGGGCCTGAAGGCCCTCCTACGAGCGCATCCAGAGTTCAAACTTCTCTTGGCCAGTTCAATACCCGCGAACGGCCTGGTCCAAGGCAGCCTGCGCCTGTAGCGCAGCCAACTCCTCATCGCTGAATCCCGCAGCGCTGCGCGCATCGAGATTGAACGGGCCGTGCAGCACGCCGCGGCCGTACTCGGCGATCAGCCGACGGAACGTCGGCTCGGGGTCGACGCCTTCGCATTCGCAGTACCAGCGAAACCAGTGCGAGCCGACGGCGACGTGGCTCACTTCCTCGCGCAGGATCACTTCCAGGATATCGGCGGTGGCATCGTCGCGGTGCTGGCGGAGTTTGACGATCATCGCCGGGGTCACGTCCAGGCCGCGCGCTTCGAGCACGCGCGGCACCAGCGCCATGCGTTCCAGCCCGCTGTGCGCAGTCTTCTCGGCCATTTCCCACAGCCCGTTGTGGGCATCGAAATCGCCGTAATCGCGGCCGAAATCGTTCAGCCGTTCGCGCAGCATCGCGAAGTGCCGCGCTTCGTCGCTGGCGACGCCTACCCAGTCGGCATAGAACTGCGGCGGCATGCCGCGGAAGCGATACGCCGCATCCCAGGCAAGGTCGATGGCGTTGAATTCGATATGCGCGATGGAGTGGATGAACGCCGCGCGGCCTTCGTCGGTGCCGAAACCGCGCTTCGGCAGTTCGCGCGAAGCGACGAGCTTCGGCCGCGAAGGACGTCCGGGCATGCGGATCGGTTCGGGCGGTGGTGCGTTTTCGTCGATGGCCAACTCGCCGCGCACGAAGGCTTCGGCTGTGGCGAAGGTCAGCGCGAGTTTGTCGTCGGGCGTGGCGGCGCGCAGACATGCACCAGCGGCTTCAAAAATGGAATTCATGCGCGAATCATGGCATCCGAATGCCCATGCAGGAGCGGCGGGAGCCGCGACAGAGCCATGCAGGCGCTGGTCGTGGCCGAAAGACCGCTCTTCGGGATGAATCATCGTTGCTGATCGCGGCTCCCGCCGCTCCTACAAAAAAAGCGCGCTACGATGCCAACCTCCGCTTCTTCTTCGCCTCGTCCGAACGCAACTGCTGGATGCGTTCGAAATATCCCGGTTCGATGCCCGTAACGTACTCGCCATTGAAGCACGAGCTGTCGAATTTGCGGCCCGGGAACTTCGGGCCGGCGACGGCGGCTTCCAGATCGGCGAGATCCTGGTAGATCAGCCAGTCGCAGCCCAGCAGTTCCTGCACTTCCTGTTCGGTACGGCCATGCGCGACCAGTTCTTCCGGCGACGGCATGTCGATGCCGTAAACGTTCGGGAAGCGCACCGGCGGCGCGGCGGAAGCGAGATAGACCTTCTTCGCGCCGGCATCGCGCGCCATCTGCACGATCTGCTGCGAAGTGGTGCCGCGGACGATGGAATCGTCGACCAGCAGCACCACTCTGTTCTTGAACTCCAGCGGAATCGGATTGAGCTTGCGGCGCACGGATTTCACGCGCTCGCCCTGCCCCGGCATGATGAAGGTGCGGCCGACGTAGCGGTTCTTGATGAAACCTTCGCGATATTTCACGCCCAGCGTGTTGGCGATTTCCAGCGCGGCATCGCGCGACGTGTCGGGAATCGGGATCACCACGTCGATGTCGTGGCCGGGACGCAGGCGCAGGATTTTCTCGCCCAGGGTCACGCCCATGCGCATCCGCGCCTTGTGCACCGAGATCTCGTCCATCATCGAATCGGGGCGCGCGAAATACACGAACTCGAAGATGCACGGGCGCAGTTCGCCATCGGCGCACTGGCGCGAATGCAGCTCGCCGCGCGGGGTGATCACCACCGCTTCGCCGGGCGCGATATCGCGGATGCGCTCGAAACCGAGGACATCCAGCGCCACCGATTCGGAGGCGATCGCGTATTCGGTGCCGGCGTCGGAATCGCGGCGGCCCAGCACCAGCGGGCGGATGCCGTTGGGGTCGCGGAACGCCACCAACCCCAGGCCCAGCACCAGCGCGAGCACCGCGTAGCCGCCCTTGGCGCGGCGGGTCACGCCTTCCACCGCGCGGAACGCGGCGTCGGGCGTCAGCACGCGCTGCTTGTCCAACTCGTGCGCGAACACGTTGAGCAGCACTTCGGAATCGGATTCGGTGTTGACGTTGCGGCGATCCTGTTCAAAGACTTCGCGACGCAGCGTGTCGGTGTTGATCAGGTTGCCGTTGTGCGCCAGCGCGATGCCGAACGGCGAATTCACGTAGAACGGCTGCGCTTCGTCGCTGCCTTCGCTGCCCGCGGTGGGATAGCGGCAATGACCGATGCCCACGCGCCCGTGCAGCAGGACCATGTCGCTGGGTTTGAACGCATCGCGCACCAGACCGTTGCCCTTGATGACGCGCAGCGCGGTGCCGTTGGCGGTGGCGATGCCGGCAGCGTCCTGGCCGCGATGCTGGAGCACGGTCAGCCCGTCGTAGAGCGCTGCCGCGACGTCGGAGGTACCGACGATGCCGAGAATGCCGCACATGATGATGACTCCGGAAACGCGAACGAGCGGGTGGAACGATTCGGATGACGCGGACGGTTCGAACCGGCGGCTCGAACCGACGGCATCAATTTCAAGGCTGCGCGACTCAGGGATGCGGACGCACGATGCCGTCCACGCCGGTCTTCGCCTGGATCTGCGACTTCAGCTGATCGGCGGCGGGCCGGTCGATCACCGGGCCGGCACGCACCCGGGTGGGCTTGCCTTTGTCGGTATTCACCGTTTCGGTAAACGCCGAGAAGCCGGCGGCGCGCAGGCGTTCGCGCAGGGCGCCGGCTTCGGCGGCATCGCTGAACGCGCCAACCTGCACCGCGAAACCGACCTTGGCGGCGGCGGGCGGTGCGGCGACGGGTTTTGGTGCCGGCGGTTTCGGCGCGGCCGGCTTGGGCTCGGCGGGCTTCGCAGCGACGGGTCTGGCTTCGACAGGCTTGGCGGCAACCGGCTTCGGATCGGCCGGTTTGGTTTCGACCGGCTTGGGCGCGGCGGGTTTCGGCGGCTCCACCGCTGCGGCAACGGGGGCCTGCACCGGTGCAACAGCCGGCTCGGCATCCAGCACGACCACCTTTACCGGGACATCGCTGCGGACTTCCAACGCCTTCAAACGCACGGATTCGGCCTCGGCGCGGGTGGCATACGGGCCGATGCGCACCCGGAACGCCGATTTGCCGTTGACGGTCGCCGCTTCGCTGTAGGCCGGAAGCTGCGCGGCCTTGGCCAGTGCGACCACGGTGTCGGCGCCCTTCTGGCTGGCATAGGCGCCGAAATGCACGGCGTAATCGCCGCCGGCCACGCTGGGCGGCAGGGTCGACGCCGCGGTCGCGTTCGGATCAGTCGTGGCGACCGGGGCATTGGGATCGTTCAGGGCCGGATCGGTTGCGGCGGCGCCCGGCGACGGTGCGGATGCGGCTGCGGGGCGGTCGATCGGGGTCGAATCCATGCCGACGGCGCCGCCCTTGGGCACGTCGCCCGGCATCACCAGCGGCAGTTCCCGGGTTTCGAGTTCGCCATCGGGGCCTTTGGGCATCTTGATCGAAACGTCGGTGACGCCGCTGTCGGGCGCCGGTCCCTTGACCAGCATCGGCAGGAAGATCACCGCCAGGGCAACGAGTACGGCGGCGCCGATGAGGCGCTGCTTCAGTCCAGTGTCCATCGGCATCCGGAGAAAGAGGGAGCGGGCGAATTATACGCCGCGTCCGGTCGTGCC
>JBKJTC010000264.1:0-4266 GCA_046590925.1 Lysobacteraceae bacterium
CGAAGATGGAGCAAATCGAGTTGGGCTGAGCAACGCGAAGCCCGGCATTCGTCCGAAGGTGTGGGAATCGGGCTGGGCTTGGCAGCCCAGCCTACGGCGATTCGCTTGGGCCATTTCGTAGCCTGGGCTGAGCAGCGCGAAGCCCAGCATGCGTCCGAAGATGCAGCAAATCGAGTTGGGCTGAGCAACGCGAAGCCCGGCATTCGTCCGAAGGTGTGGGAATCGGGCTGGGCTTGGCAGCCCAGCCTACGGGCGATTCGTTGGGGCGAGAAGCGCTTCCAGCACCGCCATCCGCACAGCCACGCCGTTGGCGACCTGCTTGAGAATCAGCGACCGCGGGCCGTCGGCGACGGCATCGTCGATTTCCACGCCGCGGTTCATCGGGCCGGGGTGCATCACCACCGCGTCTGGCGCAGCGCGTTTCAGGCGGGCTGCGGTCAGGCCGTAATCGTGGTGATAGTCCTCCAGCGAGGACACCAGGCCTTCATCCATGCGTTCGCGCTGCAGGCGCAGCATCATCACCACGTCGGCACCGACCAGCGCTTCGTCGAAATCGCGGGTGACGTGGCAGCCGTGCAGGGTTTCGTCGTCGGGCAGCAGCGATTCGGGGGCGCAGACCCGGATCTCGATCGAGGATGATTCTCCAGCGCCCAGCGTGCGCAGCGCGTGCAGATCCGAGCGCGCGACCCGCGAGTGTCTGATGTCGCCGATGATCGCGACCTTGAGTTTCGAGAAATCGCGGCCCTTGGCCTGGCGCAGGGTCAGCATGTCCAGCAGGCCCTGGGTGGGATGCGCGCTGCGGCCGTCGCCGGCGTCGATCAGCGCGGTGCCGCGTTCCGCGGCGGCGGCGAGCGCGGCCACCGCGCCGTCCTGTTTGTGGCGGATCACGAAGCCGCGCACGCCCATCGCTTCGATGTTCTTCAGCGTGTCGCGCGCGGTTTCGCCCTTGGTGGTGGACGAGGTGGCGGCGTCGAAGCTCAGCACGTCGGCGCCGAGCCGCTGCGCCGCGCGCTGGAAACTCAGGCGGGTGCGCGTGGACGGTTCGAAGAACAGCGTGCAGATCGCGCTGCCGGCCAGCGCGTCGCGGGCATCGTGTCCGTCCGCGAAATGCTGCGCACGGTCGAGCAGGGCGACCAGCGCATCGCGCGGCAGGCCGTCGAGCGTCAGCAGGTGGCGCAGGCGGCCGCTTGCGTCCAATTGGGGAGGTGTGAACATCGGATTCACTCGGGGAGGCGTTGTTCGAGGCGATCGACGGGATGTTCTTCGATGGGTTCATCGATCATCACCGCATCCTGCGGCGCGGCCAGCCAGCGTTCGATGATCACCGCCGCGGCCACCGCATCCAGCAGTTCGGCGTCGCGGCGCTTGCGCTTGCCGTCGGCGCGGTCGGCCGCGAAACGCTGCGCCGCCTCCTGCGAGCTGTTGCGTTCGTCGATCATCGCCACCGGCACCGCGAACTTCGCGCGCAAGGCCTGCGCGAACGCGCGGGCGCGGATGCGGATCGGCTGGTCGCCGCCGTCGAGCGTCATCGGATCGCCGACGACGAAGCCGGTCGGGCGCCACTCGCGCTGCAGTTTCTCGATGGCTTTCCAGTCGATCTGGTCGTCGTGCACGTCGACCCCCGCCAGCGCGCGTGCGCCCAGGCCGAAGCCGCTGTCGACCGCAACCCCGATCCGCCGCGCGCCGACATCGAAGCCCAGCACGATGCCGCCGGTGGGCAGGCTGCCGGTGAGCAGGCCGCCGCTCATGCGTGGCCGCTGTAGTCCGTCACCCGCGCCAGATCCACGCCGATGCGGCCGGCGGCGGCCTGCCAGCGGGTTTCCAAAGGCAGCGAGAACAACAGCTCCGGGTCGCTGTCGGTGGTGAGCCAGGTGGTTTCGGACAATTCCTGTTCCAGCTGGCCCGCGCCCCACCCGGCGCAACCCAGCACGATGGTGGACTGCGATGGGCCGTCGCCCGCGGCCAGCGCTTCCAGCACGTCGCGCGAGGTGGTGACGTACAGACCGTCACCGATTTCGAGGGTCGAATCCCAGCGCCGTTCGCCGTCGTGCAGCACGAAGCCGCGCTCGGGATGCACCGGGCCGCCGGCCAGCACGCGGCGTTCGCACAGGGCCGCGTCTTCGCTGCGGATGCCCATCTGTTCCAGCACTTCGCCGAGCGTGTATTCGGACGGTCGATTGATGACCAGACCCATCGCGCCTTCGCTGTCGTGCTGACAGATGAGGGCGACGGCGCGGGAGAAGTTGGGATCGGCCAACGACGGCAGCGCGATCAGCAACTGGTTGGCGAGGGGCGTCGTCTCTGGCAGCATGCTGGCATTGTAAGGGATGGTCGCAGCACGCGACGCATCGCCCGGGCGCAGTCCCGGCGGGATGCCTTCTCTTGCATCTGGCCGGATGCCGTGCCTCCGGCAGTCCATCACGCCGTCAAGGAAGAAACCCCCCATGTCTTTCTCCTTCAAGCTTGCCTCGTTCGTGCATGTGTCCGTGAAGTCGATCCCGCGTCGCGCGGGGTCGGCCGCCCTTGTCGCTGTTTTCCTCGCTGCCGCGCCGGGCCTGCCCGCCGCGACGGCCGCAACTCCGCTTCACGCCATGCCTGCGGCCGCTGTGGTCGAAGCCGGCCCCGCCACACCCGCCGAGCGCGGCGCGCTGATTCGGCGCTTCGTGCTGAAGTGGGGCGGATACGCCGAGCGCGTGTATGGCGTGGACGTTCGCGTCTGGAGCGGTCGCATGGTGCCGACCTTTGCCCGCGGCGATGCCGACAATCTGCGCGAGGCGCTGCGCCGCGACACCTTCGAGGGTGCGCTGGCGGCGCTGGGTGGGGTCGGTCACCGCGTCGGCGACGATCGCATCATCGACGGGCTCGCCGCTGCCGTGCCGGGCACACCGGCGCGACAGATTCCAGCGATCGGCAAGGCGCTCGGCGCATTGGGCGAAGATCTGGTCTATACGCCGATCCAGCCCTGCCGGATCGTGGACACCCGCAATGCCGGGGGCGCGATCGGCGCTGGCCAGACCCGCAGTTTCAAGGCCGCGGGCATCGGCAGTTACGCGGGCCAGGGCGGCAGCGCCGGCAATTGCGGTATGCAGAGCGAGGCGCCCTCCGCCGTCGCGCTGAACGTCACCGCCGTGGTGCCCGTCCAGGCCGGTTATGCCACGGTCTTCCCGCATGCGGCCGCCCGCCCGGACACCGCGAGCGTGAACTACGTCGCAGGCGCCATCGTCAACAGCGCGATCATCGCCAAGGTTCCGAATCCGGCGCTGAATCTGGATTTTTCGGTCTTCACCTTCGCCGAGTCCGACTTCGTGGTCGACATCGTCGGTTATTTCGCGCCGCCGCGCGCCACGGCGCTGGCCTGCGTCGATAGCGCTCTGGGCACGGCGACCATCATCGCGGGCGGGACCGGGCAGGTGACCGCGCCGGCCTGTCCGGCGGGCTACACCGCGACCCAGCTCGACTGCGAATCCGGCTCGTGGTTCATGCCGATCATTTTCTCCAGCCTGCGCGGCGGCGGCATCTGCGGCGCGCGCAACAACGGTACGACCGGTGCGACGCTCACCGCGGCGCGGCGCTGTTGTCGCGTGCCGGGACGCTGAATCCGCGGGGTCGATTCTGTTTCCGTAGAGCGGCCTTCAGGCCGCTGATCGGTCGCGGTGAAGGCTTCAGCGGCCTGAAGGCCGCTCTACGGACCGCAAACAGACTTCGGCCGGCCGGTATTGCTGCGGGTCGCGCTGAAGCGATCACCCCAGCAGCGGCACTCCGGTCTTCTCGCGCAGTTCGTCGTGGCTCACGCCGGGGGCGGCTTCGATCAGCTTCAGACCGTCGGGCGTCACGTCCATGACCGCGAGGTCGGTGATGATCCTGTCGACCACGCCCACGCCGGTCAGCGGCAGCGTGCATTCGGGCAGGATCTTGTGCTCGCCGTTCTTGGCGGTGTGCTCCATCACCACCACCACCCGACGCACGCCGGCCACCAGATCCATCGCGCCGCCCATGCCCTTGACCATCTTGCCGGGCACCATCCAGTTGGCGAGGTCGCCCTTGTGGGTGACCTGCATCGCGCCGAGGATCGCCAGATCGATGTGGCCGCCGCGGATCATCGCGAAAGAATCGTGGCTGCCGAAGTAGCTGGCGCCGGAGCGCGCGGTCACCGTCTGCTTGCCGGCGTTGATCAGATCGGCGTCCACTTCGTCATCGGTCGGGAACGGGCCGATGCCCAGCAGGCCGTTCTCGCTCTGCAGCCACACATCCATGCCTTCGGGGATG
>JBKJTC010000288.1:0-6555 GCA_046590925.1 Lysobacteraceae bacterium
TTCGCCCAGCAGCGTTTCTTCGAACGCGCGCGACTGCGCGTTGCTGCGATAAAGGATCGCGGTTTCGCCGTGGCTGCCGCCGTCGCGCACCCAGGCGCGGATGCGCTCGATCACGAACCGCGATCCTCTACCGCAGCAACGCGCAGTCGCGCGCGTTCGAAGAAACGCTGCTGGGCGAACAGATTCCGTTCCGCGTCTATGGCGGCATGCGCTTCTTCGAGCGCGCCGAAATCAAGGACACCCTGGCGTACATGCGCCTGATCGCCAACCGCGACGACGACGCGGCGTTCGAGCGCGCGGTCAACACGCCGACGCGCGGCATCGGCGAACGCACGCTCGACGAAGTGCGCCGCTATGCGCGCGCCCACGGCATTTCGCTGTGGAAGGCAGCGGCATTGGTATCGCGCAGCGACCTGCTGCCCGGACGCGCGCGGAATGCGCTGGCGTTGTTCGAGGGCCTGATCGACACCATCGCCGACGAATCGGGCGATCTGCCGCTGAAGGACAAGATCGATCACGTGCTGGCGCGCTCCGCATTGCGCGAGCACTACGCCGCGCTGTCGAAGGGCTCGCTGGATTCGCGCACCGACAATCTCGACGAACTGGTGTCGGTGGCCTCGCGCTTCGTGAAGGGCGACGACGAGGAATCCGCCGCGCTGCCGGAGCTGGTCGCGTTCCTCGCCTATGCCGCGCTGGAAGCCGGCGAAGGCCAGACCGAAGCGGGCGAGGATGGCGTGCAACTGATGACGCTGCACAGCGCCAAGGGCCTGGAATTTCCGCTGGTGTTCCTGGTCGGGCTGGAAGAAGGCCTGTTCCCGAACAACAAATCGATCGATGAAGCCGGCCGGCTGGAAGAAGAGCGCCGCCTGGCCTACGTCGGCATCACCCGCGCGCGGCAGAAGCTGGTGATCACCTACGCCGAGGCGCGCCGCCTGCACGGCCAGGACATGTACGGCCTGCCGTCGCGCTTCCTGCGCGAGATTCCGTCGACGCTGATCCACGAAGTGCGGCCGAAGATCCAGGGCGCGCGGCCGATGTACAACGCGAACGCGCGCCGCGACGCGTGGCAGCTGGGCCGCGGTCACGCATCGCTGCAGGAAAATACCGGCGTGCGTGTCGGCCAGAACGTGACCCACGCGAAATTCGGCAGCGGCATCGTCACCGATATCGAAGGCACCGGCGCGCACGCGCGCGTGCAGGTCAACTTCGAGGACGAAGGCAGCAAGTGGCTGGTGATGGCGTACGCCAATCTGCAGCCGGCTTGATGGGTTTGTAGGGCGGGTCTTGACCCGCCATTGCGATTTTCCCGATGATTTCGACCATGATGAAAACCGTTTCGCCGAGCGTGCGGTGCGAACGGATGCACCGTAATGGCGGGTCAAGACCCGCCCTACGACCCTGTTTCGTGACGAGCCCGCAACCATGACCGACCCCGACTTCCTCCGCGTCCGCGACTACCTCACCGGACTGCAGGACCGCATCTGCACCGCCGTCGAGGGCGCCGACGGCGCCGCGACCTTCCAGGAAGATCTCTGGGAGCGCGCCGAAGGCGGCGGCGGTCGCACGCGGATCCTGCGCGACGGCGCCGTGTTCGAGCAGGCGGGTGTCGGGTTCTCCGACGTCTCCGGCACGAAACTGCCGCCCTCCGCGACCGCAGCACGGCCGGAGCTGGCCGGCGCGTCGTGGCGCGCGGTCGGCGTGTCGCTGGTGTTCCACCCGCGCAATCCCTACCTGCCGACCACCCACGCCAATGTCCGCCATTTCCGTGCGACGCGCGACGGCGAGACCGTGGCCTGGTGGTTCGGCGGCGGCTTCGATCTGACCCCGTTCTATCCTTTCGACGACGACGTGCGCCACTGGCATCGCACCGCGCGCGATCTGTGCGAACCCTTCGGCGGCGACGCGCGCTATGCCGCGCACAAGCGCTGGTGCGACGAGTATTTCTTTCTCAAGCACCGCGACGAGACCCGCGGCGTCGGCGGACTGTTCTTCGACGATCTGCACGGCGATTTCGAGCGCGACTTCGCGTATCAGCGCGCGGTCGGCGACGGCTTCCTCGACGCCTACCTGCCGCTGATCGAACGCCGCAAGGACACGGCCTACGGCGAGCGCGAACGCCAGTTCCAGCTGTACCGTCGCGGCCGCTACGTCGAATTCAATCTGGTGTTCGACCGCGGCACCCTGTTCGGCCTGCAGTCCGGCGGGCGCACCGAATCGATCCTGATGAGTCTGCCGCCGCTGGCGCGCTGGGAATACGGCTACCAGCCCGAAGCCGACAGCGACGAAGCGCGGCTGCAGGATTACCTCAAGCCGCGGGATTGGCTGGCGTAAGCACCTTCCTGTAGAGCGGCTTTCAAGCCGCTGCTTTTCTGTCGCCAAGACATTTCGAACTGCCGATTCATTGTCATCAGCCGCAGGCGCGGCTTCGGTATCGTTGCGTTTGGGGTTCGTCCTGGGCCGGCCTGAAGGCCGCTCTACGGGGAGGTCGAGTCGTTGTCGGCCAAGACGATGCTGATGCGCCCGTCGGTTTCCAGGGTCGCCACGCGGATCCGCTCGATGTCGGTGCAGCCGGCCTCGCGCATGGCCTCGTGGAAGTCGGCGTTGCTCACCATCTGCCGGCGCAGCACGTCGCGATGGACCTTGCCGTCGCGCGCCAGGATCACCGGTTCGCCTTCGATCAGCTTGCGCGCGCGCGGGCTGCGCGCGGCAACCAGCGCGACCGCATAGTTCAGCGCGATCAGGCAGACCGCCAGCAGCGCAGCGCCGGTCAACGAGTTGTCGCCGCCGTTGAGCCCGTTCTGCACCGCGTTGCCGATCAGGATCAGCAGCACCAGATCGAACGGCGTGAACTGGCCTACCGCGCGCTTGCCGGACGCGCGCACCAGCACCATCACCAGGACATAGATCACGACCGCACGCAGCGGGAAATGCCACCAGGGTGCGGCCAGCTGTAGAAGATCGGACATGCGTGGTACCGGATGGGCGAGCTTGCGCCAGTCTCCGCCCGGAGGCGGGCAATAAAAAGTGTCGGGCAATAAAAAGCCCCGCAGGTGGGGGAACCGGCGGGGCTGGGAACGGGACTTGGGGAGAGTCTTACGTTCCGGCGACCACCCCAGGGGAGGAGGTGGTCTGCGACGGACGTTGCATCCGCCGCAAGTAAGTTGACCATGGACCGGGGCCGGAGTTCGTAAAAATTCCGCTTATCGGCATATAGGGTTCAGGGTCGATTCACTGCCGGCGCATCGTTCGTTCATTTAGCGTCGAATGCGCTGGGAAAACCTGTCTGAACTGGCAGGATCATACTGCGCAAAGTGCATATCAAACCACCGCGACGACGAACGCGTCGCCACGCGCGGCAGCACCCGATGCGCGGTTTTCCCGGGTCCACCCGGTCCACGCTGGACGGGTTCTGGCCGCCACCACGTCGGACCGCGTCGACACGCGCCGCGAGCTCCAAGCATCGCCGCTCAGTGCGCCTCATCCCGCGCCAGTCGGATTTCAGATCCGTTTCGAGGATAAACGCATCGCCATGCGCGATGGACTGGAAACGCGGCTGCTCTCAGTGCGCCTCATCCCAGTTGTCGCCCACGCCCGAATCGATCACCAACGGCACCTGCAACTCAGCCGCCGCCGCCATCCGCGCAGTCGCTTCGCGCACCAGCGTGTCGACGAAGTCCGCATCGCACTCGAACACCAGTTCGTCGTGCACTTGCAGCAGCATCTGCGCCTTATCGGCGTGCCCGGCGATCCAGCGGTCGATGTCGATCATCGCCCGCTTGATGATGTCGGCGGCGGTGCCCTGCATCGGCGCGTTGATCGCGGCGCGTTCGGCACCGGCGCGCAGGCCCTGGTTGCGGGCGTTGATGTTGTGCAGATACAGCCGGCGGCCGAACACGGTTTCGACGTAGCCGCGTTCGTGCGCGTCCTTGCGGGTGCGCTCCATGAAGTCGCGCACGCCGGGATAGCGGTTGAAGTACAGCGCGATGTAGTCCTGCGCCTCGCCGCGGCCGATGTCGAGCTGTTTCGCCAGGCCGAAGGCGCTCATGCCGTACATCAGGCCGAAATTGATCGCCTTGGCGGCGCGGCGCTCGTTGCCGCTCACCTCGTCCAGCGGTTTGCCGAACACTTCCGCCGCGGTGGCGCGGTGGATGTCGGCGCCGGCTGCAAAGGCGCGCAGCAGGCCGGCGTCTTCGGACAGGTGGGCCATGATCCGCAGTTCGATCTGCGAGTAGTCGCAGGCGATCAGTTTGCGGCCAGGCGGCGCGATGAACGCTTTGCGGATGCGGCGGCCGTCCTCGGTGCGGATCGGGATGTTCTGCAGGTTCGGATCGTTGGACGAGAGACGACCGGTGGCGGCGCCGGCCTGGTGATAACTGGTGTGCACACGGCCGGTGTCCGGATTCACCATTTCCGAGAGCTTGTCGGTATAGGTGCTGCGGAGTTTCGCCAGGCCGCGGTATTCCAAGATGATCCGCGGCAGCTCGTGCTGGTCGGCGATGGCCTCCAGTGCTTCCTCGTTCGTCGACGGCTGGCCAGTGGGCGTTTTCACCAGCGCCGGCAGCTTCAGTTCGTCGAACAGCAGCGCCTGCAGCTGCTTGGGCGAATCGAGATTGAAGGTGCGCCCGGCCAGCTCGGTCGCCTTCTGCTGCGCGGCGAGCATCCGCCGCGATAGATCGACGCTTTGGCGGCGCAGCTCGTCGGCGTCGATCAGGATGCCGTTGGCCTCCATCCGCGCCAGCACCTGCACCAGCGGGATCTCGATCTCGCGGTAGACCGTCTGCAGCGAGGGAATCTCCGCCAGCTTCGCCGACAGCACGCGATGCAGACGCAGGGTGATGTCGGCATCCTCGGCGGCGTAGGTGGTGGCGTCGTCGATCGCCACTTCCGAGAACGGGATCTGCTTCGCGCCCTTGCCGGCCACCGCCTCGAACTTGATGGTGTCGTAGCCGAGATAGCGCTTGGCCAGCGAATCCATGTCGTGGCGGGTCGCGGTGGAATTCCAGATGAAACTTTCCAGCATGGTGTCGTCGGCGTAGCCGTCGATGGCCACGCCGTGGCGGCGGAGCACGTGGATGTCGTATTTGCCGTGCTGGCCGAGCTTGCGGTGCTGCGCGCTTTCCAGCAACGGACGCAGCGCGTCGAGCGTCTCGCGCAGGTCGAGCTGCGCGGGCGCGCCCGGATAGGTGTGGCCGACCGGGATGTAGCAGCCGCTGCCGGGTTCGGCGGAAAAGCTCAGGCCGACCAGGTTCGCCTGCATCGCGTCGAGCGCGTCGGTTTCGGTGTCGAACGCGAATTCCCCGGCGCTATCGAGCCGGGCGATCCACGCGTTCAGCTGTTCGCGGGTCTGCACGGTGTCGTACGTGCCTTTCTCCGCCAGCGCGGGATCCAGCGCTTCGTCATGAGCAGCGGCGGTGCGCGCGTAGCCGGCGGCGGTATTGCGCATCCCGGCCAGCTCGGCGGATGCGGTCGCGGCCGCGTCGCCGCCGCCGAGTTCCTTCAGCGCCTGGTTGAAGCCGTAGCGCGCGTACAGCACCCGCAGGTCGTCGACGTGCGGTTCGCGCAGCGCCAGCGTGGTGGGGCCGCCGTCCAGCGGGACATCGAGCCTGATCGTCGTCAGCTGCCTGTTCAGCGGCAGGCGCGGCAGCGCGGCGCGCAGGTTCTCGCCGATCTTGCCCTTGATCGCATCGGCATTCGCGATCACGTTCTCCAGCGTGCCGTACTCGGCCAGCCATTTCGCCGCGGTCTTCGGTCCGCATTTATCGACGCCTGGGATGTTGTCGACCGTGTCGCCCATCAGCGACAGCAGATCGATGATCTGGTTGGCGCGTACGCCAAACTTCGCCATCACCGACTCGTCGCTGTCCAGCCGGCTGCCGCTCATCGTATTGACCAGCGCCAGGCCCGGGCGCACCAGCTGCGCGAAATCCTTGTCCCCGGTGGAAATGGTGACGGTGACGCCGTCGGCGGCGCCCTGCATGGCCAGCGTGCCGATCACGTCGTCGGCTTCCACGCCCGGCACCCGCAGGATCGGCAGGCCCAGCGCCTCGACGATCTTCATCATCGGCTCGATCTGGGCGCGCAGCTCGTGCGGCATCGGCGGGCGATTGGCCTTGTACTGCGGGTCGAGATCGTCGCGGAAGGTCGGGCCGGAGGCATCGACCACGAAGGCGATGTATTCGGGCTTTTCCTTCAGATGGCTGCGCAGCATGTTGACGATGCCGAACAGCGCGCCGGTGGGCTCGCCCTGCGCGTTGCTCAGCGGCGGCAGCGCGTGGAAGGCGCGGTAGAGGTAGGAAGAACCGTCGATCAGTACGAGTCGTGTCATGGGCGGATTCTACTCCGCGCCTCCGGGCTGCCGAACCGCCACCGGTGGCACGTATGGTTCACGCCCCCCGGCGCATAATCCGGCCTCCCGTCCGCTGGAGACCGCCATGCGCCGTTCGACTCTGCTCGTACTGCCCCTGCTGCTTGCCCTCGGCGGCTGCGCCACCACCGGTGGTTCCCAGGCCGGCGCCGAGATTCCCTCCGACGCGGACGCCGTGACCAAGATCCAGC